>NZ_JBMKHS010000053.1:0-704 GCF_049238105.1 Enterobacter cloacae complex sp. IR5418
ATGCACTCAGCGCAGCGGGATGGCATCGCCACCCGCACCGGTCACCTTCGACCCGAAGACGCGCTCGACGAGATTGTGCGGTTCTTCGAGGCGCGGGTTTCCGCCTTGCGACGGAGCGGGGTCGCTGCCGACCGGCTCATCCTCGATCCGGGGATGGGATTTTTCTTGAGCCCCGCACCGGAAACATCGCTGCACGTGCTGTCGAACCTTCAAAAGCTGAAGTCGGCGTTGGGGCTTCCGCTATTGGTCTCGGTGTCGCGGAAATCCTTCTTGGGCGCCACCGTTGGCCTTCCTGTAAAGGATCTGGGTCCAGCGAGCCTTGCGGCGGAACTTCACGCGATCGGCAATGGCGCTGACTACGTCCGCACCCACGCGCCTGGAGATCTGCGAAGCGCAATCACCTTCTCGGAAACCCTCGCGAAATTTCGCAGTCGCGACGCCAGAGACCGAGGGTTAGATCATGCCTAGCATTCACCTTCCGGCCGCCCGCTAAATATCTCCTTTTGGGTTGTTAATAAAACATCCAATAAGTTGACTGTGCGTGAAAAAGAAAGTTTTGTGTGATGGCGTTGAAGATCGCACCGTTAAGCTCTTATGTGGGATGGTGCAGAGCTCGACGACTACCGATAAAACGCAACCGCCGCAAACAGACAAGAAAAAGCCCCAACTGATAACAGTTGGGGCTTCAGTATTGTGATTGGTGG
>NZ_JBMKHS010000053.1:714-1247 GCF_049238105.1 Enterobacter cloacae complex sp. IR5418
TTCGGGTCGCCTGCTCGGGTGATATCGACGAGGTTGTGCGGCTGATGCACGACGCTGCGGCGTGGATGTCCGCCAAGGGAACGCCCGCCTGGGACGTCGCGCGGATCGACCGGACATTCGCGGAGACCTTCGTCCTGAGATCCGAGCTCCTAGTCGCGAGTTGCAGCGACGGCATCGTCGGCTGTTGCACCTTGTCGGCCGAGGATCCCGAGTTCTGGCCCGACGCCCTCAAGGGGGAGGCCGCATATCTGCACAAGCTCGCGGTGCGACGGACACATGCGGGCCGGGGTGTCAGCTCCGCGCTGATCGAGGCTTGCCGCCATGCCGCGCGAACGCAGGGGTGCGCCAAGCTGCGGCTCGACTGCCACCCGAACCTGCGTGGCCTATACGAGCGGCTCGGATTCACCCACGTCGACACTTTCAATCCCGGCTGGGATCCAACCTTCATCGCAGAACGCCTAGAACTCGAAATCTAACGTCCGTTCGGGGGCACTGTTGCAAATAGTCGGTGGTGATAAACTTATCATCCCCTT
>NZ_JBMKHS010000053.1:1257-16970 GCF_049238105.1 Enterobacter cloacae complex sp. IR5418
TAGTGGCTGATAACAACTCGTGAGGGCTATTGCGGGTTAAGCATTTAGCGATGTCTAGGGCCAGACTGGACGTCTGAACGCAAGCCGCTGATACTGTACATAACCACAGTATCAGCGGAGGATACCCATGTCGCTGGCAAGGAACGCCACGGCGAGTCAATCGCCCACTCAAACAAACGGTTACGAACGCCACCAACCCGACCAGACGCTGCTCTACCAGCTGGTTGAGCAGCACTACCCAGCCTTCAAAGCCTCACTCGAAGCCCAAGGTCAACACCTGCCTCGCTACATCCAACAAGAATTCAACGACCTCCTCCAATGTGGCCGTCTGGAGTATGGTTTCATGCGGGTTCGCTGCGAGGATTGTCATCACGAGCGTCTGGTCGCCTTCAGCTGTAAACGACGCGGCTTTTGCCCTAGCTGCGGTGCCCGCCGGATGGCCGAGAGTGCGGCGCTGCTGATAGACGAAGTCTTCCCCAAGGAGCCCATTCGCCAGTGGGTGCTCAGCTTTCCTTTCCAGCTACGCTTTTTGCTGGCTCGCCATCCCCAGCTGATGGGCCAGGTCTTGAGTATCGTCTATCGTACACTCTCAACTCATCTGATCAAAAAAGCCGGTTACACCAAAGCCTCTGCACAAACTGGCTCAGTGACTCTTATCCAACGCTTTGGCTCCGCGCTAAATCTCAATGTCCACTACCACATGCTGTTTCTCGATGGTGTCTATGCCGAAGATGACTATGGCAAGCAACGCTTCCATCGTGTCAAGGCACCCACTTACGATGAGCTGAATACGCTCGCTCACACCCTCAGCCATCGCATCGCTCGCTGCATGGAAAAGCGTGGGATTTTGGAGCGTGATGCCGAGAATACGTGGTTGACACTGGAAGAGGGCGAAGACGATACGCTGACTCAATTACATGGTGCTTCGGTTACGTATCGCATTGCCGTCGGCCCCCAGCAAGGGCGCAAAGTCTTCACCCTGCAAACCTTGCCAGGGCGTGAGGATAAAGCCGACTCAAGCAGTCGAGTAGCCAACCATGCTGGTTTCTCGCTACACGCCGGTGTGATGGCCGAAGCGCATCAGCGGGATAAGCTTGAGCGCTTGTGTCGCTACATTAGTCGGCCAGCGGTTTCAGAAAAACGTCTGGCATTAACCGCCAATGGGCAGGTGCGTTACGAGCTCAAAACTCCGTACCGCAATGGCACCACCCATGTGATCTTCGAGCCGCTGGACTTCATCGCCAAACTCGCTGCGTTGGTACCTAAGCCGCGAGTCAACCTCACACGCTTCCACGGCGTCTTTGCACCGAACAGCAAACACCGAGTTCAAGTAACACCCGCCAAGCGGGGCAAGAAGCCCGACAAATCGGAAGGTCTCGATACTAACTGGCGTGACAAGAGTCCTGCAGAGCGCCACCGCGCCATGACCTGGATGCAACGCCTCAAGCGAGTCTTCAATATTGATATTGAAGTCTGCGAACACTGCGGCGGTCACGTCAAAGTGATTGCCAGCATCGAAGATCCGAAGGTCATTGAGCAGATTCTCAAGCATCTGAAACAGAAAACAGCCAAGGCGAATGCCGCCAAGCAGCGTGAGCTGCCACCAGAACGAGCGCCGCCACTGACTCCCAGCCTGTTCGATCCATCACAGAGTCGTCTCTTTGACTGACGACCCCAAATCCAACACTGCTCAACACTGCCAACTTTTAAACGGGGCGGTGGGGCAGTTTGTATCTCTCGAGCTATCAGGCTAGAGATTTTACCGCCAAATCGAACCTTATTAGAGCGGTTTAGGCTGGACCGGCAGTTAAAATTGGGGCTTGAGCGGTAAACGAGTGAGGGAATTTCAGGTAAGATACTTCGGATGAGGAGCAAAAAGGTGGTTTATACTTCCTATACCCAAGCCACCACAATAATCGCCAGCAACAGTGAAGGGATCGACAGCAGGGTGTCCAGAATGTGATTCAGCACCGCGGAGCGCAAACCGTGTGTTGCCCCGGCAACCACGCCAAGCAATAAGCCACACAACGTGGCGGCAAGGGTGACGACAAACGCACCGCCCACGGTCGGGGCCGCACCGCTAAGCAGGCGGCTTAAAACATCACGCCCCAGGTCATCAGTCCCGAGGAAGAAAGAGACTTCGCCATAGCGTGACCATGACGGCGGCAAAAGCTGGTAGCCAAGAAACTGCTGGTCGATGCCATAAGGCGCGAACCAACCACCAAAAATACACAGAATTGCCAGTCCAGCACAGCCATACAGGCCGATCATTGCGGTTGCATCGCCGTAAAAATTGCGCCATGCGGTGCGCAGCGTACCAGGCGGGCGCTTTTCGCTGTAGACGCTATCGTAAGGCATACCATTCCTTATGTTTCAGAGGGTTAGCCATAGCACCCAAAATATCAGAGATCACGTTAACAATGATAACCAGTGAGCCAATCACCATCACACCCGCCGAAATCGCCGCGTAATCCTGCTGGCGAATCGCGTTAATCAGCCAACGGCCAAGACCTGGCCAGCTAAAGACCATCTCGGTGATCATCGCCAGCGTCAGCATGGTGGAAAACTGTAACCCCAGGCGCGGGATAACCGGTGGGAGAGCGTTGTGCAGTACGTGACGGCGTAAAATCGTTAACCGTGACAGACCACGAGTCGCCGCCGCTTTGACATAGTTTTGATCAAAGACCTCAATAGTGCTGATACGCATCAGACGAATAACTTCCGTCGTCGGTGCCACGGAGAGCGTTAACACCGGAAGCACCATATGGCGGATGGCACTGACCAGCATTTCATCGCGCCAGGGCGAGTCGGAGATCCAGGCGTCAATAATGGCAAACCCGGTTACGGGTTTTACTTCATAAAGCAGATCAAAACGCCCTGATACGGGTAACCAGCCGAGGGTTAGTGAGAATAGCAACGTCAGCAGCAGCGCCAGCCAAAAAACCGGAATAGAGAAGCCCATCAGAGCCAATGCGCTGATGCAACGATCCTGCCATTTATTACGCGTTATGCCCGCCAACATGCCGATGGGGATCCCGACCATTAGTGCAAAACCAAATGCCAGAATGCACAGTTCCATTGTTGCCGGGAACACCTCTTTCAGTTGTTCTGAGATCAACTGGCCGTTAATACTGGACACACCAAAATCCCAGTGAATCAGGCCATTGAACCAGAATACCCAAGCGTTCCACAGCGATGCGCCCTGTAACGGCGCATGGGGGGTGAAATAACTCAGACTGAAGCCAATAAAGGTCAGGAAGAACAAAGTGACCAGCAATAATAAAAATCGGCGTAGGGTGAAGATAATCATGGTTTTTTCACCTCGTCAGCCTTTTCCCTGGAAACCCCGGCAAAAGAAGCGTTGCCGAACGGACTGAGCACCAGCCCTTTGATGTCATAGCGGTAAGCCTGCAAACGGAGCGAAGAGGCCAGAGGCAGGATCGGCAACTCGCGCGCAAGAATATTTTGCGCTTCGTCGTAGGCATCAATTCGCGAGGAGAGTTGTTGCGAAGAGAGGGCTTTGCGCAAAATGCTGTCAAACTCGGGATTGCACCAGTGGGCAAAATTGGTCTGCGAGTTAATGGCGGCACAGCTAAGCATCGGTCGGAAAAAGCTGTCAGGATCGTTACTGTCAGTTGCCCAACCGGACAACGTCAGATCATGGTTCATATCCATTAATCGCGCCTCCTGAAAACGGCCCTCTACCGGGATGATCTTCACTTTCACACCCACCTGAGCCATATCAGCCTGAATCAGCTCTGCGGTTTTCAGCGGACTGGGGTTCCAGGCCTGAGAGCTGGTAGGTACCCAGAGTTGTAACGTCAGGTTTTCCAGCCCCAGCGCTTTTAACTGCTCGCGCGATTTTGCCGGGTTGTACTCGGTAATTTTAGCTTCGTTGTCATAAGCCCACGAGGCGCGAGGCAAAATAGATGCCGCGGTTTCCGCCGTACCGTAGTAAATAGATTGCATTAACCGTTGGTTGTTAATGGCCAGCGCTAGCGCATGTCGTACGGCAGGGTTGTTCAACGGCGGTTTATCCGTGTTGAACGCCAGATAGGCGATATTCATCCCCGGACGCAGCGTCAGGCGCAGCCGCGGGTCATCACGCAGTATGCTGAGCTGGCTGGCGGCAGGCCATGCCAGGACGTCGCACTCGCCGGTCAGTAATTTCGATAAGCGTCCGGTCCCGCCAGAGCCGAGATCCACCACGACCTGCGGCATCAAGGGGGTACCACGCCAGAATTTTTCATGCCGTTGTAGGCGAATATATTGGCCTGCACGATTTTCTGAAAGTTGGTACGGGCCTGTGCCGACGGGTTGTCTGTCGAGTAATTCCTGGCGATCCTGTTTTGCTAATTTGGCGGCATATTCGGCCGACATCACAGAGGCATAATGTGTGGCAAGGTGCCACAAGAAGGAGGCGTCGGGTTGATTTAAGCGAAATTCAACGGTGTTGTTGTCCAGTTTACGCACGCTTTGGACGTTATCGGCGAACTGCAGGCTATCAAAATAAGGAAAACTGCTACCATTGACATTATGCCACGGATGCTGGCGATCAAAGATGCGCTCGAAGGTAAATACCACATCGTCCGCATTTAGTTTGCGGGTGGGCGTGAACCAGGCAGTCTTTTGAAACGGAACATCGCGTCGTAAATGGAAGCGGTAGGTTGCGCCGTTATCTAATACTTCCCAGCTTTCAGCCAGTTCTGGCACCAGGCGATAGGTGTAGGGATCGACATCAAGCAGTCGGTCATACAATTGGGCCGCTAATGTGTCTACGATGAGACCGCTGCTTGCTTTTTGTGGATTGAACGTATTGACCTGCCCGCTAACGCAATAGACAAAGCCACTGTCACGAATATCAGCGTACGAGGCCTGCTCAGGCGCAGCTGCAGCCTGACCACTCAGAAATCCAGCCATCACGATCAGAGATGATAAAACCAGGCGCATAATTTTAAAGGGTTATATATAAAGAAGCTATCTTACTAATACTTAATGACATTTGCCATTACCGTTTGTTTTTGGGGCAGTGGGGTTGATAACCGCGAATTCGACATCGCGTACTGGTCAAAATTCATACCCGCTATCCACTTTGCATATACTCTTGTAGCTATCTTAGCATTTTCATGGCCCCTCTGACTCGCTTAAACGCTGGATTTGCTGCCAGAGAGATTATGTGAGGTGTCTGACGGGGAAAATGAATCTGTTGTGTGGGAGGCGGGAAGAGTGAATTTCTTCCCGGCTGAGGTATTACTTCTGGATTTTATTAACGCGCACCACCGGCGGTTGCATTTTAGCGTCAAGGCTACCGTTAATGCTGATCATTTGATCGGGTTTTATCGTTCGGCCATCAAAGACCGCAAGCGGGATTAGCGTATTGATACTGCCGGTTTTGTCACGGAAGATAAACTTATCTCCTCCCTGATCCTCAATGAGATTACCTCGTAAAGAGATGGTCGCACCGTCATGCATGGTTTTAGCTTGTTCGACGGTCATGATTCTTGCATTTTCAGTGCCGCGATAGCCTTCATCCAGTGCATGGGCAGGTGGCGGGGCGGTATCTTTTTTCAATCCGCCATTATCATCGGCAAACGCTGATGGCAATAAAAAACAGAACAGTAAGGGGGCGAACGATATTTTCATAGAGCCTCCATTGAAATTGATTTGACTTATTAAGTTTGGTAGCTATTTATTAATCTGGCGAGTGGGATAAGTCTCAAATTGTAATTTTTCAATAAAACAACGGCTTGGTGTTATATAAGCGAGGCGGGGAGATGAACAGAGAGAAAACCCATTTTCAAGGAGTAAAAGAGAGCCTGCGTTTTCTGAATTTTGAATCTGGCTTTCACAAGATTGGTTTTATCTGTTTGCTCTGCATTGTTTTTCTTGCTTCGGTGGGAGCGTTTTCCGGCGGATATTTAAGTGAGGTGACGAGAAAAAACACCTTAAAGACAACAGGGTTACAGTACGAAAGGTTTGGGCGCTTGCAAACGGAATTTAAATTTAAAATCTCTGCACAAAAGTATGATTCTGTGAACAAGACGTTGCGCATTGGCGGCGATTTCAACAAATTTTATGAAATGGAAAATATTTGGCCGCAGCCAGACAGCATGTACAGCAAGGGGAACGATCTTTACCTCGTCTACAATGATTCTGAAGCAATGCAGAACTTTACTATCTGGCTGCGGGTTACGCCCGTGAAGCCAGGAAGCGTAAAGAGTTTTCTCCAGCTAAATGGCGAACCTGAAATCCGCTTCAGACAATTTATTTATCCCTAGGAGGTGAGTATGGAGATGGTCTTCCGGGCATCCGCCATTTACCTTATTTTGCTGGTGGTTTTCAAAATAGCAGGTCGCCGGGCATTATTACAAATGACCAGCTTCGATCTGATTTTATTACTGATTATCAGTGAAGCAACTCAACAAGCCTTGTTGGGTAATGATTTTTCGATAACCGGCGCCATGATCACGATTGTCACTCTGGTTACTATTGATATTCTGTTCGGTTTCATTAAAAAAAAGGTGGGTGGGGCCGAATCCGTGCTGGATGGTTCCCCGGTTATCCTGCTTGATCACGGGATCCCTTTATTAGATAAAATGAAGAAAGTGGATGTCTCTCTTGAAGATATATTAGTCGCTGCGCGACAAAATCAGGGGATTACCGAATCAAGTAAAATCAAGTATGCCATTCTGGAACGCAACGGACATATTTCTGTCATTCCTGAAGAGAATTAGCGAGGCGGTAATGAATACGGAGTACAATGACGCAAAAACAGTCAATGAACTGACAAAACGGCTTGCAAACACGCTCATTGATAGCGATTTAACGTTGACCACCGCAGAATCCTGTACAGGAGGAAAGCTGGCCGCGGCGCTTTGCGCACAGGCGGATACCGCAGAATTTTATGATATCGGCGTTATAACCTTTAGCGATCGCGCCAAGCAGAAAATGCTCGACGTGCGGGCCAGTACGCTGAAGAAATATAGCGCCGTTAGTGAGCAAACGGTCAGTGAGATGTCTGTAGGAATACGTCAGCAAGCCGAAACCGATATCAGTATAGCCATCAGCGGATATGCAGGGCCGGAGGGTGGGGAGGATGGTACTCCCGCAGGAACCGTGTGGTTTGCGTGGAATTTCCGCGGACAGATAATAACAAAACGTGAGTGTTTTTCCGGGGATTGCCAGGACGTCATTGAAAAGGCGGTACGTTTTAGCCTGGCGGTATTGATTGAAGAAGTGTCAGCCTGGAAGAACAAATAAATAAACCAGGACTTATCCTAGGAAATATTTCAATGCTATGTGAAGTTATCGTCGTGAGAGCCAGGTTAATATTAGGAGAAAATTAAGTGGTAGGTAAATTATAAAGACCATGTCATTCATTTTGTTCTACGCTTATTAGTCTTTGCGATGAATGATGACTCACGAGAGGTGATTGAATGACTGACCTAAATAAAGGAAAACAGACCACCAATAAAACTAATTCAGAGCGTTTTCCGCAGCCGCCTTTTCCACATCAAAAACAACCTTTTCCGGGGCTCGCCGGAAAAATGCAACCGCGCCCCGATCATGGCGAACAAAGCTATCAGGGAAGCGGCAGGTTAAATGGTCGCAAGGTATTAATTACCGGTGGTGATTCAGGTATTGGGCGTGCTGTTGCCATTGCCTATGCCCGCGAAGGCGCCGATGTCGCGATTAATTATTTACCTGAAGAAGAGGACGATGCTCGTGAGGTTGTTGAGTTGATAAAAAAAGCTGGGAGAAAAGTTGCGGCGATTCCCGGCGATATTCGTGACGAAACTTTTTGTAACCATCTGGTAAAACAGGCGGTAGACGCGCTGGGAGGGTTGGATATCCTGGTGAATAACGCAGGCCGTCAGCAATTTTGTGAATCGATCGAAGACCTCACCACAGAAGAATTTGATGCGACATTCAAGACCAATGTCTACGCCATGTTTTGGATCACCAAGGCGGCTATTCCCCATTTCTCCCGAGACAGCGTGATTATTAACACCTCATCGGTACAGGCTTATGAGCCGAGTGAGATCCTGCTTGATTATGCTCAGACCAAGGCGGCGATAGTGGCATTTACTAAATCGCTGGCGAAGCAACTGGCCCCTAAAGGGATCCGTGTAAATGCTGTCGCGCCTGGGCCGTACTGGACGGTATTGCAGTGCTGCGGCGGCCAACCACAGGAAAAAATTGAGAAATTTGGTGCAAATGCGCCGCTTGGTCGCCCTGGCCAACCGGTAGAAATTGCTCCGCTGTATGTCACTTTAGCGGCTGAAGAGAACAGCTATACATCCGGTCAGGTATGGTGTTCTGACGGGGGGACCGGAACCCTCTGACGTTTATGCCCCCGAAGTCGAAACGTCTGAGGGGGAAAGCCAGCCCGGACAATATTGTATAAGGGCAGGGGGCGGCATATACCGCTCCCTGAACATTAACCCATGACAGCGATACCAAGACGTTCCAGGAGCAACGATGCCTGGTAGCTGTCCAGTTTGACGCCTTGCAAATCAACCCCGCGGATATCTAAATCGCCCAGTTCCGAATTGGTCAAATCACAGTGCGTAACGTTTGCTGCTCGCCAGTCGAAGGATGAAAACTCGCCGCCAGAGAGGTCTGATCCACTGAACGTTGCGCCCAGCACCTGAGTACCCATCCAGCGGTTTTCCCACAGCTCGCACTTTTCCAGTACGACTTTTGAAAAGTTGGCGTAGCTTAAGTTGGTATTGGTGATATAGGCGCTACAAAACCAGGTGCGGGTGGTGATCATATTCATAAAACTTGCGCCGCGAAAATCTGACCCTTGTGCCCGGCAGTGGCGAATTTCGATTCCCAGCGCATTGATATTCCTGAAATCAGCCATGGAGAGATCACAACTTTTGAAAATGGCATCTTTCAGGTTAGCGCGACTAAAATTACATCCTTTCTGACTTTCTCGATCATAAAACTGGCAGCCAATAAATTCAGTGCCGCTAAGGTCGGCACCCGAAAAATCACAGTTGAAAAATGTGCTATTTTCAACTTTTTCACCGGTGAACCTGTTTCTGTCAATTTTTTCGCCAACTAACGCCAGAGTCATCATGATTAACCTGTTTTTTTATACAGTGATTGCAACATGGTAAACTGTTTTAACTCTCGCGTCCAACGTCTGCCCCTGCACGCTAAATTTGGTGTTTCTTCAGTAATGCGCGGAGTTGATGGTAGGTCAGACCTAATAATTCAGCGGCTTTTTTCTGATTAAATTTCGCCTGCTGTAAGCTGGTTTGCAAAAATTCCTTCTCCTGCTGCTGTTGGAATTCACGCAGATCCAGCGGTAGGGTTACTGATGTATGTCTGGTTTCTTGCGCCAGCGGCGGTGCGGCGTGACGCCTGAACGGGTCAATCACAATCTCATTCAGTGGGTAATCGCTGGTCCCGTGTCGGTATACCGAACGCTCCACGACGTTTTTCAGTTCACGAATATTGCCCGGCCAACGGTAGTGGAGGAGCGTTTCTTTGGCCTCATCGGTGAACCCAGGAAACAACGGTAACCCGATCTCACGGCACATCTGAATGGCAAAATGTTCAGCCATTAACATGATATCGCTTTGACGTTCGCGTAACGGGGGAAGTTGCACCACGTCAAAGGCCAGACGATCCAGCAGGTCGGCGCGGAACGTGCCTTCACTCACCATGCGTGGCAGGTCGGCGTTGGTTGCGCAAACCAGTCTTACATTGACCTGCAGAGGTTGGCTACCGCCTACGCGTTCCAGCTCTCCGTACTCAATAACGCGCAGCAGTTTTTCCTGTACCAGCATCGGGGCGGTTGCCAGTTCATCAAGAAACAGTGTGCCGCCATCGGCGCGCTCGAACCGACCTGGGTGACGTTTCTGCGCGCCGGTAAAGGCGCCCGCTTCGTGCCCAAAGAGTTCGGAATCAAGTAAATTTTCGTTGAGCGCGGCGCAGTTAAGTGAAATAAACGGGCCTTGCCAACGGGTTGAGAGGTAGTGCAGGCGGTTGGCGATAAGCTCTTTCCCTGTTCCTCGTTCCCCAATGACCAGCACAGGTTTATCCAGCGGCGCGAGACGAGAAACCTGCTCCAGCACTTCAATAAAGCTGTTCGCTTCGCCCAGCAGATTATCTTTGTATCCTGCCATGATGAAATTCACCATTTGTTAGTGTTATTCACCAATTTACCCTATTTATCCCGACAGGTAAAATTAGTTATTTTCAAATATTTCAATGAATTAAAAAGTTGGCATGCGAAGTGCATTAGAACAGCAGCAGGGCATTGCCCGATATCAGAACAGTAAGTGAGGATTACATTATGGGTATTTTTTCTCGTTTTGCCGACATCGTGAACGCCAACATTAATGCGTTGCTGGAAAAGGCTGAAGATCCGCAGAAGCTGGTGCGGTTGATGATCCAGGAAATGGAAGACACGCTGGTTGAGGTGCGCTCCAACTCCGCACGCGCGCTGGCAGAAAAGAAACAGTTATCGCGTCGTATTGAACAGGCCAGCGCCCAACAGGCAGAGTGGCAGGAAAAAGCAGAGCTGGCGCTGCGTAAAGAAAAAGAAGATTTGGCGCGTTCTGCGTTAATCGAAAAGCAGAAACTGACTGACCTGATTGCCTCCCTGGAGCATGAGGTGACGCTGGTTGACGATACGCTGGCGCGTATGAAAAAAGAGATCGGTGAACTGGAAAACAAACTCAGTGAAACCCGTGCTCGTCAGCAGGCATTGATGTTGCGCCATCAGGCGGCGAGTTCTTCCCGTGATGTTCGTCGTCAACTGGACAGCGGCAAACTGGATGAAGCGATGGCTCGCTTTGAATCTTTTGAGCGTCGTATCGATCAAATGGAAGCTGAAGCTGAAAGCCATAACTTCGGTAAGCAGAAGTCTTTGGATCAGCAATTTGCTGACCTGAAAGCAGATGATGAAATCAGCGAGCAGTTGGCGCAATTGAAAGCCAAAATGCAGCAAGACAAGCAATAATAATATCTGGCGGTGCCCGAACGCGCCGCCGCTCATCACCTGTAAGGAGTACTCATGAGCGCGCTATTTCTGGCCATCCCGTTAACCATCTTTGTGCTGTTCGTCTTACCGATTTGGCTCTGGCTGCATTACAGCAATCGTTCCAGTCGCGGCGAGCTGGCGCAAAGTGAACAACAGCGTCTGGTAGAACTTAACCAGGACGCACAGCGGATGCGTGAGCGCATTCAAGCGCTGGAAGACATCCTTGATGCTGAACATCCAAACTGGAGGGACCGCTAATGGGGGGCGTTAATCTGAATAAAAAACTGTGGCGTATACCGCAGCAGGGCATGGTGAAAGGGGTTTGCGCGGGTATTGCGCATTATCTCGATGTTCCTGTGAAACTGGTGCGGATCCTGGTGGTGCTGTCCATCTTTTTTGGTCTGGCCTTTTTCACCTTTGTCGCCTACATCGTACTGACGTTTGTGTTGGATCCGATGCCAGACAACGTGGTTTCCGGAGAACAGCAGCCATCAAGCGGTGAGCTATTGGATGCTGTCGATCGTGAACTGGCTGCAAGTGAAAAGCGTTTGCGTGAGATGGAGCGTTATGTAACGTCTGATACTTTTACATTACGCAGCCGCTTCCGCCAATTGTGAGGTTAGAAATGAATAATCGCTGGCAACGTGCCGGGCAAAGGGTTAAGCCGGGCATTAAAATAGCAGGTAAGCTGGTGCTACTGACTGCGCTGCGCTATGGCCCGGCTGGGGTAGCAGGGTGGGCGGTGAAGTCCGTGGCCCGACGTCCGCTAAAAATGTTGCTGGCGTTAGTATTGGAACCTTTGTTGAGCCGGGCAGCGACAAAATTGTCGAAACGCTATTCAGGTAATCAACCCTGATATCCGAAACAACAAAAGCAAGCAACATTTAGTCAACATTCCCCCAGTTAATTTGCGGCAGAGTAGTCTCTTGTGTCATGGGATCGCTACCAATAGAAATGAAGGTGAAAGCGACAGACTCCATTATGCAGGTATCGGTGTGAATTACGCATTCTAAAATGCACTGGGGCATTGTTATGCCCCAGTTTTTATACCAGTGAGTCGGCTAACGATATTTGTGTACCCACGGTGATATTTTGTAAACCTTTCTCACCGGCAATCAGGCTAAATAATAAATTACAGCTTTGTTCGCCGAGCTGCTGGGTTGGGACATCAATGCCTCCCGGCACGGGCGTCAGCATAAATGACAACAGTTCATTACAGTGACGGTATACGGCACCGGCTTGCCGTCACGGGTCATAGACAGACGCGATTCCAGATTTTTGACATCAGCGGGGGCATTGAAGGTCAGGCCGATAATGGCGTGTTTTTTCATCGGATCTTGCGGATCCTGATAGAACTCCGCCCGGCCGCCGCGATAATAAAACTCAGGGGTGGTAAAGGTTTTTTGTTTCTCTGTTAACGCCACCTGCGGAGCCAGCAGTGTTTTGGCATCCATATCGACGGTGTAGGTTTTCCCCATCGGGAAGGTTTTTTTCGCCGTGAATACCAGCTTACGGTCATTACGCCACTGCCACTCACCTTCCATTGCGGGGGTCAGGGTAATACCGGCGGTGACCGGTTTACCGATCAGCGTTACCGGTGCGGCAGAGCGGGAGAATGTCACCACCACAATCTGCGCTGAATTATCATCACGGTTATAATTAACCGCCGAAGGGCGCTGCACAGACGCGGAAATATCCTGCACCACCAGCGGCGCAACATCCACCGGCTTCGGTTTGTTCTGATACCAGTGCCAGGTGTAATAACTGCCCGCTGCCACCGCAGCAGTCAGTAATAATAAGGCAGATATGGTTTTCGGATAGCGGTTGCCCCCCCGCTCCAGCCGGGCAAGCTGATTACCGGCAAAGGTCACCCAGCCCGGCACCGCCCAGCGGATCCGTCCGGTGAACGGGCGCAGCAGAAAACCCAGCAGAGTAAAGAGATAAACAAGACTGCGAGCCGCCAGACGCAGCAAAATAAAAGGTAAGCGGAGGATAAAACGCAGAACGTCCATGACAACATTTTCCTCTGTGTGTTGAGACTGACATCAGTTTGCCGCAGCACACAGTGAAATCCGGTTCAGCCGGAAGCTGTCAGTGCCCGATACTCTCATCCTCCATAAAACAGCCCATAAAGCAAATTATTGCATAAGGAATAATCTTAAATTACGGCCCCGGCGTATCCGCAGGGGCCTGTTCAGGAAAAAAATTATTCCAGTGCACTCAAAATAGCCTGTGCAGCTTTGACTCTTTCGGTATTCGGGTAGTTTTTATTCGCCAGAATCACAATCGCCACCTGTTTTTCCGGAATAAAGGCGACATAGGCGCCGAAACCAGTTGTTGCGCCCGTTTTATGCACCCAGGAAGCACGGTTATACGGCTGAACCTGGTTGTCTGTTACCGGATGCGGCTGCAATGCGACCTCGTTGGTCACACCGTTAATGATCATATCTTTCTGCTGCGGCCAGTCATACATTTCCCAGCCCAGCCCCTGGTTAATCGCGGCGGTTTTATAGTAGCGGGTCTGGGCGAGATACATTGCCATTTCCAGATCCGCATTACCGGCCCGTGACGGCTCCATATTCATTTCCGCCCAGCGCAGCATATCTTTTGAGGCGGATTTCACGCCGTAAGATTCCGCATCAAGCTGTCCCGGCGACACGCGGACCGGTTTTTTGTTTTTATAACCGTACGCATACTGGCTTTGCGCACTTTCCGGCACAGTAATAAAGGTGTGAGATAACCCCAGCGGTGCCAGGATCCGTGCAGTCAGCAACTGCTCATACGGCATCCCCGCCGCGTTTGCGGTCAGAGCACCAAACAGGCCGATACTGCTGTTTGCATACAGACGCATATCGCCCGGTTTCCGGGACGGCTGCCACTGCTGATAGAAATTCAGCAGATCCGCACGGCTTTTTACCGCATCCGGCACCTGTAACGGCAGTCCGCCTGCGGTATAGGTAGCCAGATCCAGCAATGTGATCCCCTTCCACTGCGGCAGAGCCAGCTCCGGCTGGTATTTTGCCGCCGGATCATTCAGCGCCATCTCTTTTTTCGCCACAGAAACCGCACCCAGCACACCTGTGAAAGTTTTACTTACAGATCCGAGCTCAAATAGTGTATTTTCAGTGACCGGCTGTTTTGCCTGAATATCGGCAAAACCATAATTGAAATAATAGGGCTTACCCTTTACGGAGACGGCAACCGCCATCCCGGGAATATCCTGCTGTGCCATCAGCGGTTTAATGGTGCTGTCCACCACCGCCGCGACATTATCAGCGGCAGAAAACCCCGGGGCGGAAAACGCCAGCAGAGCGGAAATCAGTGTTGCAGATAACGATTTTTTCATCAGAATTAACCTTCCGTGTGTGAGTAACGGCGGCAAGTATCGTCAGATTCACCGGACAGAACAAACGGTTATTTATAACAAGAGCCTAAAGAAAAACTTACAGGTGGATTATGGTCAGACGTTATCTCCCCCTTAACCCGCTGCGCGCCTTTGAGGCCGCCGCCCGTCATCTCAGTTTTACCCGCGCGGCGATTGAGCTGAATGTCACCCATGCCGCCGTCAGCCAGCAGGTCAGGGCGCTGGAAGAACAACTCGGCTGTGTGCTGTTTACCCGCGTCTCGCGCGGGCTGGTGCTGACCCATGAAGGTGAGGGATTACTGCCGGTGCTCAATGAGGCGTTTGACCGGATTGCGGATACTCTGGAGTGTTTTTCTCACGGGCAGTTCCGTGAGCGGGTGAAAGTCGGTGCGGTGGGAACATTTGCCGCAGGCTGGCTGCTGCCGCGTCTGGCCGGATTCTATGACAGCCATCCGCATATTGATCTGCATATCTCCACCCATAACAATCATGTGGACCCGGCGGCGGAAGGGCATGATTATACGATCCGTTTCGGTAACGGCGCGTGGCATGAGTCAGATGCGGAACTGATTTTCAGTGCACCACACGCTCCGCTGTGCTCACCGGCCATTGCAGAACAGTTACAGCAGCCGGATGATGTTCACCGCTTTACCCTGCTGCGCTCATTCCGCCGGGATGAATGGAGCCGCTGGCTGGATTGTGCGGGCGGCACACCGCCTTCCCCGTCACAGCCGGTAATGGTGTTCGATACCTCACTGGCCATGGCCGAGGCGGCACAACTGGGTGCCGGGGTAGCGATCGCACCGGTATGTATGTTCAGCCGCCTGTTACAGTCAGGCGCACTGGTACAGCCGTTTGCCGCAGAAATCACCCTCGGCGGCTACTGGCTGACGCGGTTACAGTCCCGTACGGAAACCCCGGCCATGCAGCAATTCGCCCGCTGGCTGCTGAATACGGCGGCGGCGTAAAACTCACTCACCTTCCAGGCTTTTTACCCGCAAATCATCACCTTCACTGATGCGCAGCCGTTCACTGCCGCAGTGCGGACAGCATCCGGCGTGCTGCATGATTTCGGCCTCACGGCTGCAATCCCAGCACCATGCCTGTGCCGGGATAACATCAATATGCAGTGTGCAGCCCTGCGCCACGGTATCACGGCAGGCGATATCAAAACAGAAATGCAGTGCACTCTCCTCAACATCCGCCAGTGCGCCGACTTCCAGCCAGACATCCGTTACCCGCGCAATGCCGTGCTGTTCAGCCTGTTCGCGGATAATGTCCGCCGCACCGAGGGCTTTACTAAGCTTGCCCCTTCCGCCGTTGTCATAATCGGTTATGGCATCGCAT
>NZ_JBMKHS010000054.1:0-16943 GCF_049238105.1 Enterobacter cloacae complex sp. IR5418
GTCGCGCTACTTCCCAAACCGACGTTTTATAGATTGCTCTCGAGCAGCCTGGCCGATAACTTCACCAGATTTTTTAGCAGAAATAACTGGGTGAAAAATATGCAAATTGGCTATGTAAGGGTGTCAACAAATGACCAGAATACGGATCTTCAGCGGCAAGCACTCGAACGCGCAGGATGTGAACAGATTTACGAAGAAAAAATGAGCGGAACGGTAGCGAACAGGCCAGCACTAAAAAAGCTTCTCAAGGCATTAAACGAGGGGGATACGCTGGTGGTCTGGAAGCTGGATCGCCTTGGGCGCAGCATGCGTAATCTGGTGCTGTTGGTGGACGAGCTTCGGCAGCGCGGTATCCACTTTAAGAGCCTCACCGACAGTATAGATACATCAAGTCCGATGGGGCGTTTCATTTTTCATATTATGTCAGCTCTAGCAGAAATGGAGAGGGAGTTGATAGTGGAACGCACTCGGGCGGGTTTGGCGGTTGCGAGGGAAAAGGGGCGGATAGGCGGCAGGCGTCCGAAGTTAACTGCTGAACAATGGGCGCAGGCCGGGCGGCTCATTTCAAATGGTGTTGAAAGAAAGCAGGTAGCAATAATTTATGACGTGGCAGTTTGCACGCTATATAAAAAATTTCCTGTATCTAAGCTGATTTAAGTCTTTCTACGTGCCTCAGTCTTGTGACTTTCAACAATTATGATGAGAGAGTATTACAGCAGACCAAATCGGAGAAAGCATATGAGAATATAACCACAACATGACTTCTGATTATATGCCCCATTTACTGCTAGTTTTTGCTACTCTATGAGAGGCAATGCCTGTCATCTTAAGTGGATCTAAGTTAATGGAATGAATAATTATGAGTGAAAATGATACAATCCCAAAGCAGTCCAAAAGCCAGATTAACAAAGCGGTATTCTTTACATCTGCTTTGTTAATTTTCCTTCTTGTCGCCTTTGCCGCTGTATTCCCGGATATTGCCGACAAAAATTTTAAACTTCTACAGCAGCAAATCTTCACGAATGCCAGCTGGTTCTACATCCTTGCGGTGGCCCTCATTTTACTGAGCGTCACCTTCCTGGGACTCTCACGCTACGGTGATATTAAGCTGGGCCCGGACCATGCGCAGCCTGATTTCAGCTATCACTCCTGGTTTGCGATGCTTTTCTCGGCAGGGATGGGGATCGGCCTGATGTTCTTTGGCGTTGCTGAACCGGTGATGCATTATCTTTCACCTCCCGTTGGCACCCCAGAGACAGTTGCGGCAGCGAAGGAAGCAATGCGCCTGACGTTCTTCCACTGGGGCCTGCATGCATGGGCAATCTATGCCATCGTGGCGTTGATCCTGGCCTTTTTCAGTTACCGTCACGGTCTGCCATTAACGCTGCGTTCCGCACTCTATCCCATTATTGGCGATCGCATATATGGGCCTATAGGCCATGCGGTAGATATTTTCGCCGTTATCGGCACGGTCTTTGGCGTTGCGACATCGCTGGGGTACGGTGTTTTGCAGGTGAATGCTGGTTTGAATCATCTTTTCGGGGTGCCCATCAATGAAACGGTGCAGGTCATTCTGATCGTTGTCATCACGGGGCTAGCGACGATTTCGGTGGTGTCCGGCCTGGACAAGGGAATACGCATCCTGTCCGAACTCAACCTGGGCCTGGCGGTGCTGCTGCTGGCTCTGGTCCTGTGTCTGGGACCAACCGTGCTTCTGCTGAAGTCATTTGTGGAAAATACGGGCGGTTATCTTTCGGAACTGGTGAGTAAAACGTTCAACCTTTACGCGTATGAACCTAAGTCGAGCAACTGGCTGGGGGGCTGGACATTATTGTACTGGGGATGGTGGCTTTCATGGTCGCCGTTTGTGGGGATGTTCATCGCAAGGGTCTCTCGCGGTCGAACCATTCGCGAGTTTGTTACCGGCGTGCTGTTTGTTCCCGCCGGCTTTACGCTCATGTGGATGACGGTGTTTGGTAACAGCGCAATCTATCTCATTATGAACCAGGGGGCGACTGACCTCGCCAATACCGTTCAGCAGGATGTCGCGCTGGCCCTGTTTAATTTCCTGGAGCATTTCCCGTTCTCCTCCGTACTGTCATTCATTGCAATGGCGATGGTCATCGTCTTCTTCGTCACGTCTGCTGACTCGGGGGCAATGGTTGTGGATACGCTGGCATCAGGTGGGGTGGCAAACACCCCTGTCTGGCAGCGTATCTTCTGGGCGTCGCTCATGGGCATTGTAGCAATTGCACTTCTGATTGCGGGTGGGCTAAGCGCGCTGCAAACGGTGACAATAGCGAGTGCATTACCCTTCTCAGTGATCTTACTGGTATCCATATACGGACTGTTAAAAGCCCTGAGACGGGATTTGACGAAGCGTGAAAGCCTGAGCATGGCAACTATTGCGCCGACGGCTGCACGTAACCCGATTCCCTGGCAGAGAAGGTTGCGTAATATCGCCTATCTGCCTAAGCGTTCTCTTGTGAAACGCTTTATGGACGACGTTATCCAGCCCGCCATGACGCTGGTTCAGGAAGAGCTCAACAAGCAGGGAACGATTAGCCACATTAATGACGCTGCCGACGATCGTATTCGCCTTGAAGTCGATCTGGGTAACGAATTGAACTATATTTATGAAGTGAGGCTTCGCGGGTATAACTCGCCAACCTTCGCCCTTGCTGCTATGGATAATGATGAGCAGCAGGCTGAGCAACATCGATATTATCGCGCAGAGGTTTATCTCAAAGAAGGCGGTCAAAATTATGATGTGATGGGCTGGAATCAGGAACAGCTTATTAATGACATACTCGACCAGTACGAAAAACATCTGCACTTCCTGCACCTGGTTCGTTAATATCCATATGCCACCCTGAGGGGTGGCATTTTATTTTTATCAGCCACTATACGAGGGAATGCAATATGATCTCACGCTGGCAATGGATTCTGAAGCAGGTATTTAAAAAGTTATGGTTCAGGGCTGGATTATTCGCAATTGTAGCGATAATGACGGCTCTTTTATCAATTCTGTTTAAATCAATGATCCCTGAGTCGGTATCGGTGAAGGTTGGCGCAGAAGCTGTGGATAACATACTAAATATACTGGCATCGAGTATGCTAGCAGTTACCACATTTTCGCTTAGTATCATGGTCACAGCGTACGGATCAGCTACAACTAATGTGACACCAAGAGCTACACGATTAGTTGTTGAAGACGTAACCACACAAAATGTACTGGCCACATTCATCGGTTCATTTCTCTTCAGCCTGGTAGGGATCATTGCCCTTAATATGGGAGCCTACGGAGAAAGGGGGAGAGTCATTTTATTCGTCGTCACACTGGTGGTCATTGGTTTAATTCTCATCACATTGCTTCGTTGGATACAGCATTTGACCTCCCTGGGAAGGGTTGGTGAGACGACAGCAAAGGTGGAACAGGCAGCAATCGAAACATTTGTTGAAAGAGCTAAAAGTCCATATCTGGGCGGATATCCATGGCTTGAGAACAATGAACAACCAAACGGAACGGTTGCAGTTTATCCAGAGATAATTGGCTATGTTGAATATATTGATATGCTGAAACTCAGCAGGTTGCTAACTGAGGATCCTCGACATGTATATCTTGTAGCACAGCCAGGCAGCTTCATACACCCCTCGATGCCAGTTTTGTATCTGAGTCAGGGGCAGGGGCCATTAATCAGTAAAGACCTGCTTGATACAATCATCGTCTCAGATGTACGTTCATTTTCTCAGGATCCCCGATTTTGTCTTAGCGTTATGGCTGAAATAGCCTGCAGGGCCCTTTCACCGGCAGTGAACGATCCTGGCACCGCAATTGATGTCATTGGCAGAGGTGTACGAGTACTATCCGCTTATGCGCAGAATAAATCAGATGAAACTGAAGTGATATATCCTTCAATACATGTTGCGCCACTTCAGAACAGGGAACTACTGGAAGACTTTTTCTTACCTATTGCCCGTGATGGTGCCGGTATGAGTGAGATCCAAAGGAGAGTGCTCAAAGGGCTATCAATGTTAGGAAGTAGTTGGCCGCGCGAGTTTGAAGATGCTGCACATATTTTGGCACGTGAAATTTTAGAGTATGTAAATCGTGCAGCTCACACCGATTCCGATAAGGCTCGGATTCAATTAGTCTATGAACGTTTATTTTCCGACATACAATCAAAAACTATCAATGTTAAAACCGGCAAGAAGAACTAATGGGTTTGGGATGCGTTTCATAATTGAGGATTGCCAAAAAGAGGTTATCAAAACCCAAACTTCATCGAAATTAATCAATGGGTTAGGTAAAGGTTTAAAAAGCTTGACTAGAACTCCAATTATGATAGATTCCTCTAAAATTCAATGAATTACTTTCGCCTTGTTGAAATACTGCTGCGTCATATGGAATGGTTCGAAGCCGCAGACCTGATCGTTAAAGGTATGGAAGGCGCGATTAACGCCAAAACCGTCACCTATGACTTTGAACGTCTGATGGAAGGCGCTAAACTGCTGAAATGCTCAGAGTTTGGCGACGCGATTATCGCGAACATGTAATCCACTCGCTGGGTTAAGTGATAACGGGAGCCTGAGGGTTCCCGTTTTTTATGCACACAACAGGTAAACTACGCTATGAACCAGGATATCCCGCTGAAGTATTATGACATTGTCGATGAGTATGCGACTGAAACGGCGAAACCGGTTGAAGAGGCAGAGCGTACGCCGCTGGCACACTACTTCCAGCTGCTACTTACTCGTCTGTATAACAATGAGGAAATCAGTGAAGAGGCGCAGCGGGAGATGGCTGTGCAGGCAGAGATAGCTGAAGATCGCATTGACGATATTGCAAACTTCCTGAATCAATGGGGTAATGAATAACGCATCATCGCGCGGAGTCTGCCAGCAGGCTGGCCAGGTCGTGCCGGGTGAGTGACTTTGAAAAGTACCAGCCTTGTACGAGGGCATCAGGGTATCTCTGCGCGATGAACTGATATTGCGTTTCGCTTTCGACCCCTTCAAAAACGAGGGTTTTATGAAGTTTAGCGAGCGCGTCGCTAAAAATAACCAGAATATCCTGTTTATAGTGCTCGTTGATGCCGTCCACTAGCGACTTGTCCACCTTAATCTCGTCATATTTGAGATTTGATAGCCTGGCCAGATTCGAGTTTTGCACGCCAAAATCGTCTATTGAAATTTTGACGCCTGCCGATTTCAGCTCCTCACAAAACTCTTCAAGAATGGCCGAAGTGGAAACGCCGTTCTCGGATAACTCAATTTTGATTAACGATAAGGGTATAGCGTTCTGTAAGCATTCATGGCGTAACACCGCCAGGAATTTGCCGTCTTCAATTTCCGTTCGGCCAACGTTCAACGAAATCATTAACTGATGTTCAGTGGCCAGTGCAGCAATTTCCGCCAGGGATTTTTTTATCATGTTCTGATAATAGACGTTATACAGGCCAATTTTTTTAATTAACGGGATAAACAGCTCAGGAGAAACCTCTTTGTGATTGTTATCCTGCCATCTTGATAATACTTCAACACCGACGATTTTCTTATCGGCCACCCGAATAACAGGCTGAAAATGAACGCTGATGGTATTCGCTTTCACCGCCTTGACCAGCGTTCGCTCCAGAGAACGCCAGTCTTCATAAAGCCGCAGAGAAAATAGCGTCAGCGACACCCAGATAAAGTATAAAAACAGGCACAGGAGCACCATCACTATGTGGGAGAGTGAGGCCAGTCCGGCATCGTGGTGTGTGACTGTAACGCACAGATCCCAGCGTGTACTGCACTGCGTCACAGCCAGCGTAAATAACAGAGACTGTAAGCGGCTAAGGTTTTCTGTAGGAGACGTAACCGTGAAAAAGGTGCGGTCGAAATCTTTAGTGGAAGAACGAAGCGAATAGTTGGCGGTGACGGGTGTAAATTTATCGTAGGCCGAACGGGAGGTGAAGATAATAAGATGGTTATAAATTGTCGCATTGCCGACAAAGAAATCTTTCTGCGAAAATTGCGCCAGACTGAATCCGTTCTGGGTTTTATGTATCTCAGAGGGCAGGGTGATGGGATGCGCCAGTTTGCCCCAAAACGCGGTGCAGGTAATTTTCCCCTTTTCAATAAACCCCACATCGGCGAAATAGAGACTGCGCATCTTTAATTTTCGGTAGACGTTCAGACTTGCGCTATCGCATCCCTGTACGGAGGTATTTTTTAGCGTACTGGCGATATTTTGCGTAAATGCTTCGGAATAGCTTAAGAGCGTGTGGGAGAGATCTCTCTGCCGGTTCTTTTGCTGCTCAGTGATAATGGCATTAACCGCATACAGCGACAGGACGACCATAAAGGTTGAGATGATAGCAACGGCTATGGCCTTCTTCATTTTCCTGCTGTCCCGCCACGTCCTGAGGTGCAGGGATCTTAACACAGGTCATAAAAGCTACAAGTATGAGAGTTGAGCCTGCCCGGAACTGAAATGAAAGCCACCGTGCCAGGCTCCGTTCATTTCAGAACCACTCAAACCGTGTAGAGAGCAGTAACAGTAGCGTACTGGCAGAAACAAGATTAAGACAGATGACAAACTTGCTCGATACGTTCATGTTATCAACGTTTTTTGCTGTTCAGGAGCCACAGAGATTAGCGTTTCACTCTCACAAATAAAACGCCAGATTTTGGTGGTTTCAGGTAAAAAAAAGCCCACTCAAAAGTGGGCAAGAAATACTGGAAGCAATGTGAGCAATGTCGTACTGAATACCTGAGTGATTTGCTCAACTATTCAGTAATGAGAAAGATAATCTTTCTCAGTAAAAGATGCAACCCCACGATGAGTGTGGAACGACAATTTTTTGCTGCTCATATTTCACTCAAACGAACCATGTGATTCTTATCACAAATTTCCTTTCTCAGATCCTGTGCTATCCTTTTCTGTGTCGTTGATTTAATGACAAAAACCATACAGAGAGGAAAGCTATGGGAATTTTATCCTGGATTATCTTTGGGCTGATTGCGGGGATCCTGGCGAAGTGGATCATGCCGGGCAAAGATGGCGGCGGTTTCATCGTCACGATCATTCTGGGGATTGTGGGTGCAGTCGTCGGTGGCTGGATCAGTACCCTGTTCGGCTTTGGCAGAGTTGATGGCTTCAACTTCGGCAGCTTTGTCGTCGCGGTGATTGGCGCGCTGGTGGTTCTGTTTATCTACAGAAAAATCAAAAGCTAAATCTGACCTGTGTTAAAAAAGGCTGCCTGACGGCGGCCTTTTTACGTTGGGCGTTACCACCAGCCTAGCTGCGTTCCGGCGACGGCCACGATGGCGACAATCAGCATGATGAGGGTCGTTTTTCTCATTTATGCTCCCGGCGCGGCGTAACCGCCGATGAAAAACCAGCCTAAAAACACCACCGCCGTGATAAAAATAACCACCGGAAAGAGGATCCCTATTCTCATGCCATCACCTGTTTGAGTTTGTATAAGGCCGTAGAGTGTACGGTTTTAATCTAACGCGACAAAGCCTGTTTTGCTTTTCCCTTTTTTATCCTGATACATCGCGAGGTCTGCGGTGCGCAGGGCGCTATCTTCATCAGTGCTGTGAGGATCAACGATAACGACGCCAAGGCTTGCTCCAGGATAGAGAATAGTGGCATTACCCAACCCGTATTCACCCGCAATGCGGCTATTGAGGCGGGTTTTGATTGCGTTGACCTCTGTGCTGGCGTCGCCATCATCGCCGTGACTCAAGCTGGCAACCAGAAATTCATCGCCGCCGAGTCGGCCGATAATCTCATCCTGCGTTTGCTCGTGCGTCAGTCGCCTGCCGACCTGTACGAGGAACCGATCGCCCGCCTCATGCCCGTACTGGTCATTGATTCGCTTGAAATCATCGAGGTCAATAAAGGCCATCATGACGTTGCGGTTAAGATGGCGCGCCAGTGAGAACAGGGTGGTGAGATTTTCAAAAATAGCGCGGCGATTCGGCAGGCCGGTGAGGGCGTCGGTGTAAGAGTGGGCAATGAGCGCCGCGTTTGCTTCGCGAAGCTGAAGCACAAGCGACTCTTTCTGGATGTACTGACCAATTAACCCGGCAAAGAGTCTGATCACCTGCTCGCCACGCTCGCTGAACTGTTTTTGTGCGGTGCTGGCAGCGCAAAGCGTGCCGTACAGAGAACCGTCAGCAAGATGAACCGGCACGCTCATATAGGTTGTAATACCCAGTGCTTTTGCCGCTTCACACTCCGGCCAGCGTTCGGGCACCTCGTTACTGAACACCGTATCGCTATCAATGGCGCGCTTACACAGCGTTTCGTCCCAGGGCACGCTGAACCCTTCCGGGATCTGCATTTGCTTGCTGTTACGGGCGTACAAAATATGCTGCAAACGCGCATTAATATCGATTTTCGTCAGGTAGGTTGATTCCATATCCGTCACAATTTCCAGCATTTCCAGTAGCTGACGCACCAGACTGTCGAGAGATTGCTCAGTGGAGAGGGTTTCTGAAACACGGGCAAGAATGATATCTGACATGAGGCAGGTTAACTCCCATGCAGAAGACCTCTGTATCTGCATGTTATGCTGAAAATATAGACTCCGGCCATAGTAAAACATGAATGAGAAAAATTTTATATATTCTTTGGGAAGCGGGCTGGGGGACAGGCAAAAAAAGCCCCAATGCGGAGATCGGGGCAAAACATCTTGATTACGGAATGATGTTCTCTGGTCAGAGTGAGAACAGGCCCTACTATAGGGGGAAATAGTGTAGGTTTAATGGAGAAAACATGGAGAAAACGGCAATGACCCGTTACTCTGACGTTTTCAAAACACCTGAAGGATCATGATGATGAAATATCTTCTTCTGGCGCTGGCATTACCGCTGGCCGCCTGCTCAACAAAGACAACCCCTCCTGATGCGCCTCAGCCGCCGCACGCTATCGGTATGGCCAACCCGGCGTCAGTGTACTGTCTGGAGAAAGGGGGAGAGCAAATCCCTGTTCAAAGTCCTCAGGGCGTTCGCACCGAGTGCAAACTGCCGGGCGGGGAAGTGATCGATGAATGGGATCTCTACCGCCGCGATCACCCGCAACCGACCAGATGACAACGGCAATAAAACTGCGATACACTTCTCTTTAGGATTATTCTTAGTCAGTTTCTGGCAGTACGTGTGCGAGAAGAAGTATGTTTCAGTTAAAACCGGGCAGCATGGCGATGATCGTGGGTGCGCGTACGACGGCAGGCCGTCGAAATATCGGTAAATCCGTGGAGCTGTTTGGCGTTTGTCAGCCGGGCCAGCGTTTTGTGAACCCGGTTAACGGCGTCATGACGCAATTACCCGCCACGTCAGCGCGTGCGCTGTGGCTGGTCACCGGTGATGTCTACGCGTTTGATAACCAGCACGGTTTTGCGTTTGTTCGCCCGGAACATCTGATGCCGCTTACTCCGGACGAGATGCCACACATCGTTGATGAACTGGCGATCGGTTAATCACAGTTTACGCAGCCAGTCTGCCAGCACCCGGGCGTGATTCTGCTCCGTATTTTTCGCCCCATAGAGTAGCGTCACGGTCTGCTGTCGGGCGAGGGCCGCAAGGCGTTTGCCTTCATCCTGATGCTGCGCCAGCTCTTTTCGATAGGCCTCACTGAACGCGGTGAAATCGATCGTTTCACTGTGGAAAGCTTTTCGTAGTTCGCTGGACGGCGTTAGCGCTTTACACCACTCATCATACGCAAGGTCGCTCTTTTTTATCCCTCGCGGCCAGAGTCTGTCGACCAGGATCCGGTAACCGTCTTTTGAGGTCGCCTGCTCATACACGCGTTTACATTGAATCATGGGGCCTCCTCATTTCCTTACGACCTTCAGCAAGAACACTATAGCACCCGCCGTTTAGCCACCCAATTTAAGGTATTGTGATAATTGCAAAAGATCGGTAGTCTGAGGTTCCTTATGTTATCTGAAAATCCTCCTGCATAAGGAATCTCTCATGGAACTCTCCCCGGTTAAAACGACGCTGCGCATTGCACTGGTAGGTGATTACAATCCCGATGTTACTGCGCACCAGGCGATCCCGCTGGCAATTGACGACGCCGCTGCGGTTCTGGATCTCACCGCTGATTATGACTGGCTCGCCACGCCTGAGCTGACCAGCCCCGAAGACCTGGTCGGGTACGATGCCATCTGGCTGGTACCGGCAAGCCCATATAAAAACACCGAGGCGGCATTTATTGCGGCACGTTACGCGCGTGAGAACAGCATTCCTTTTCTCGGCACCTGCGGCGGGTTCCAGCATGCGTTGATTGAGTATGCGCGTAATGTTCTGGGCTGGCACGATGCAGGCCATGCCGAAACGGATACCGAAGGGAGGATGGTGATTGCGCCGCTGACCTGCTCGCTGGTGGAAAAAACCGACGCGATCGAACTGCGGAACAACACACTGATTGCCAGAGCGTACGGCAAGCCGGAAATTCAGGAAGGGTATCACTGCAATTACGGCGTCTCATCTGAGTTTGCCAGCCAGCTTGAGCGGGGCGACATGCGCGTAACGGGCTGGGACGAGCAGGGCGAGATCCGCGCGGCAGAGCTGGTGACCCATCCCTTCTTTGTGATTACCCTGTTCCAGCATGAGCGAGCTGCGCTGCAAGGGCGTCCGGTCGTGCTGGTACAGGCCATGCTCCGGGCGGCGCAGGGATAAAAAAGCAGACCGTCAGGTCTGCCTTGTGTGTCAGCGGGGTGTGATCTCCCGGTCACGCCCGGCAAGTATGCCGCACAGGGCCATCACCACCGCGGCCAGCGCACAGGCGAGCAGCGGAATGCGCCAGTCTCCGGCGGTATCGTGAATTTTCCCCATCAACGGTGGACCGCAGGCCGCCAGAAGATAGCCAATTGACTGTGCCATGCCGGAGAGCGCGGCGGCCTGATGTGCCGAGCTGGCGCGCAGTCCGATAAACGTCAAACCGAGGATCATGGTGGCGCCGGATCCAAAGCCAAATACCAGCGTCCAGACGACGGCCAGCCCCGGCGCGAACCAGAACCCGGCTGCGCTGACGGCGCACATCAGGGCGACCAGCCCGGCAATGCCACGCTGATCGTGAAGACGGTGCAGGATCAGCGGAATGGCGAGACCGGGGACAGCGGTTGCCAGCTGGAGAAGCCCGTGCATGGAGCCAGCCTGCGTTTCACTGTAGCCATGGCTAAGCAGAATCGCGGGTAACCAGCCGATAATGACGTAGTAAATCAGCGAGTTAATGCCCAGAAAAAGCGTCACCTGCCAGGCGAGGGCGGAGCGCCAGATAGCCCGATTGTGCAACGCGCCCGCTCCGGTCAGGGTGGCAGCGGGTCTGTTGCGCCATTGCGGTAACCACAGCAGCAGCGCCACCAGCGGGAAGAACATCAGCATCAACAGCGCCCCGTGCCAGCCAGCACTCCCCAGCGACAGCGGGACGATCAGCGCCGACCCTGCGGCGGCGGCGGCCCCCATCGTCAGCGAATACGCCCCCGTGAGTTTTGCGACCTGGCCCGGAAAATCGCGTTTGATTAATCCGGGTAACAGGACATTGCCCAGCGCAATTCCGCAGCCCACGATCGCCGTACCGATAAACAACAGCGAGGCCGACGGCAGCGAACGTACGCCAATCCCGATGCAAATCAGCAGCAGAGCGATAAAAAGGCTGCGCTCCATGCCCAGGCGCCGGGCGACGCCTGCGGCAAGGGGAGAGATCAAGGCGAAGGCCAGCAGGGGCAGCGTCGTGAGGAGGCCGGTTTGCGCCGTGCTTAAGCCATAGTCCTGTCGAATGGTGTCGAGCAGGGGGGCAACGCCGGTAAAGGTGACGCGCAGCGTCGTGGCAATCATCAGGATGCCTGCAATCAGCAGTGCACCCTGTTTCCCGGAAGGTTGAATAGCAGTAGTCATTATTGTCTCTTACGTTCAGGCGAGCGCATACCATACCGATTTAAGTCGTGGTTGAAATCAGGCTAAAATGACAGTTTATCGCTCATATCGGACAACTTTATGTACGGACTGGGGCTCGACGGCTACGATCCCGATAGCCAGCACGACGCGGCGGTAGCCTTTCGCATCCGCGTGGTGGCACAAGAACAATACATTCCACGGCATCAGCACCGCAAAGGGCAGCTGATTATGGCGCTGGGTGGCGCGATCACCTGTGAAGTGGCAAACGCGATGCTGATGGTGCCGCCCCAGTATGCGGTGTGGATCCCAGGACAAACGCCGCACAGCAACAAGGCGACGCCCGGCGCGCAGCTCTGCCTGCTGTTTGTTGAACCCGGTGCGCTCGACTTGCCGTTGCGTACCTGTACGCTGAAAATATCGCCCCTGGTGCGGGAACTGGTGCTGGCGCTCGCGGACAGATCACGGGAAGAACTGTCACTTCCCGCTACCCGACGGCTGGTAGACGTCCTGTTTGACGAACTGCCCCTGCAACCGCAGGAGCATCTACAGCTGCCGGTTTCATCGCATCCGAAAATTCGCCTGATGAGTGAGACCATGGCAAACGAACCTGCCGCCTGGCAGACGCTGGCGCAGTGGGCCAGCCACTTTGCCATGAGCGAGCGCAATCTGGCGCGGCTGGTGGTGAAAGAGACCGGCTTAAGCTTTCGCCGCTGGCGACACCAGCTCCAGCTGATTGTCGCATTGCAGTTCTTGATTGGCGGGAAGTCGGTCCAGCAGACGGCACAGGCGCTGGGGTATGACTCCACCACCGCCTTTATCACCATGTTCAGGAAAGGACTGGGGCAGACGCCTGCCCGTTATATCGCCAGCCTGACTACGTCTTCCCGATAAACAGCGAAACCAGTCCGGCGGCAATCAGCGGGCCAACCGGCACGCCACGAAACAGCGCTACGCCCAGCACGGTACCCACCAGCAGACCGGCCACCAGAGAAGGCTGGCTGCTCATCAGCGTCACGCCACGCCCGCCAAGCCATGAGACAAAAACGCCTACCGCAATCGCCACCAGCGATTTCCAGTTCACAAAAGCGTGCAGCAGCGTTGAGGCCGGTAGCGTTCCGCTGGCAATCGGGGCCATCACGCCGATGGTCAAAATGATGATCCCGATGGTAAGCCCCTGTTTTTCTATCCACGGGAAGAAGGTGTTTAACGGCGTGACGCGAACGATGATCAGCACCAGAATGGAAATCGCGACGGTGGTGTTGTGGCTGACAAAACCCAGCGCAGCCAGGGCCAGAAGTATAAGCAGAGTAGGGTCGAACATGACGGGATCCTTGCCAAAAATAGTAAGCCTGCTTACTTTACGCGCAAACGCGACGGCAGGCAGGCTTTACTGAAAAAATTGTCTATTTTTGGGCGCTTGCCTGAAATCAGCTCACCAGATCGCCCACCAGCGGGCTGCCCTCACGGACAAACACCGGGATGGTGTCCAGCGCCGCGGGCACCCTGATATACTCCCCGCCAGCGTAGCGCTCTCCGTTCAGGGCGATCCAGCTATTGCCTGGCGGCAACCAGACATCGCGCTCACGCTGACCGGCCTGCATAACCGGCGCCACGAGGAGATCTTCGCCAAACAGATACTGATCTTCACATGCCCAGCTCTGTTTATCCTGAGGATAGTGCCAGAACAGCGGACGCATAAGCGGGTCTCCATGCCGGTGAGCCTGCTGGTATAGCGCGTCAATATACGGGCGCAGGGTTTCGCGCACGGTAAGCCAGTGCTGCATGATGGCGTAATTCTCTTCTCCGTAACTCCACAGTTCATTAGGCGAACCGCTGTTGCACTGAGGAATACCGTCCCGGTAGCGCTCCGGGGGCTGGATCTGCGGTTCACGATAGCCGTGCATGCGCAGAACCGGCGTAAACACCGCCCACTGGAACCAACGGATCAGCAATTCGTGGAACGCCGGGTCGTTAACGTTCCCTCCCTGGAAACCGCCGATATCGGTCGTCCACCATGGGATCCCCGCCAGCCCCATATTCAGTCCCGCGGCGAGTTGATTGCGAAAAGCATGGAACGAGGAGTGGACATCACCCGACCAGGCCAGCACGCCGAAGCGCTGGCTGCCTGCCCAGGCACAGCGTACCAGGTTAACAATGTCGGTTTCACCGTTCGCCTGAAGCCCATCGTAAAAGCCCTGCGCAAAATCACGCGGGTAGCGATTGCCCACTTCAAGCACCGGACCGGCGTGGTAGCGATAGTTGTCAAAATCATAGGCGCGGTATTCCGGTTCCGCTTCGTCCAGCCAGAACAGTTTAATGCCCATGTCGTAGTAATTTTTCTTCACCGTATCCCAGACGAATTTGCGCGCCTCAGGATGGGTCGCATCAAAGAAGGTGGTATTGCCCATAAAATCGAGGTTGACCTGCACGCCCCGTTCACTGCTGACCAGCCAGCCTTTGGCTTTCATCAGCGGGTAGAGGGGGCTGCGGGCTTCAACCGTTGGCCACACCGACACCATCAGCGCAATCCCCATCTCGCGCAGTTCGTCGACCATCCCTTTCGGATCGGGCCAGTCCACGGGATCGAAGCACCAGGTGCCCTGGTTCGGCCAGTGGAAAAAGTCGATGACCATCACCGAGAGCGGCAGATTACGGCGGCGATACTCCCGTGCGACCTCCAGCACCTCCTGCTGGGTGCGGTATCGCAATTTGCACTGCCACAGGCCGCTGATAAACGCCGGGGCGGGTGGCGGAGTACCGGTGGCTTTCACGTACTGACGGGTGATATCCGCCACCGTGTCAGCGGCGGTGATCCAGTAGTCCATTTCTCCCGTCACACGGGCGCGCCATTCCGTCTGATTTTTTGCAAAGCTGGCTTCACCAATTGCCGGGTTGTTCCATAGCAGGCCATAGCCAAGGCTGGACTGCATAAAAGGCACGCTGGCCTGGGAGTTGCGCTGCGCCAGTTCCAGCGTACAGCCTTTCAGATCCAGCCACGGCTGTTGATACTGACCCATGCCGTAGATACGTTCATCCGGACGCGATTCAAACCGGACGGTAAGCTGATATTTTCCGCCCATCAGCGGCTTAAATTCGCGGCCATCGAGCTTCAGGGCGCTGACATATTTATCCTGACTCTTCTCGCTGGCACCAATACCCACCGTTGAACGCTGGCGCCACATCTCCTCCAGCAGCAGCTCACCACGTTGATTGTAGAAGGCCAGCTGACCTTTAAGGTTCAGCGTCGCGGTAATATTGCCGTTGCGCAGCGTCAGGCTTTCCGCTTCGGCGACAATCTCTGCCTGACAAGGGGCGGCGGGCAACAGTGCCTGCAAGGCTTCATCGAACGTCGGGGAGCAGGTAGCCCTGACGCGCAGGCTGTTTTCCCCCCACGGTTCAATACGCAGGATCTGGCGTTCAAAACGCCATTCAATACTGTTGGAATGCTGAATCAGCTCACTCATGGATAACGCGTCCTTCTAAACGGGGTGTTTGGCGAGATGGATGGATTGCATGGTGCTGTCGTCGAGCCGGTACCAGCGCAGCGTGGCAAATGCGCAGAGGGACAAGACGCCAGGCACGACGGTGAAGAGGGCGATGATGCAGTACATGGCCGTGGTGGTCTGTTCCGGGGCATTGGCAACATAGCCGCTTAAGCCCAGCGTCCAGCCGACAATCGCGCCGCTGATCGCCATCCCCAGCTTGAGTACGGCGAGGAAGGTGGAGAAGATCACGCCATCCATGCGTTTGCCCTGTTTCCATTCGCCGTAGTCGGCGACGTCCGCCATCATCACCCACATCAGCGTGGTGGTGGCCTGGTAAAGGGTGGAGACGATGAACGTCATGGGCACCAGAATCAGCACCGACTTAGGCGCAAAGAACAGGGCAATGCTGAGCATCCCCGCCAGTACGGAACAGTATCCAAACATCTGCACTTTGCTGACGTTCTGCGTCAGCCGTTTGGCCAGCGCGCTGCCTGCGGCTTTCCCCAGAATATGCGCCCCGAGCATCCACATAAAATAGCTTGCGCTACCGAGATAATAAGTGACGAAATACATCATTGCGCCAAGGCGAATAACGCCAAAACCGATGTTGGTTAATACCAGGACAGCGACAACTCGCCATTGATCGTTTCGTAATAAATCCCGCAGTTCCGCAAGATAATTATTGTGGGTGGCGGGAGCCTTAATACGTTCACGCGTATTGGCGAAACAGATCCAGAACATGACGACCGCGACGGTCGCCATAATGGCCATCGCCCAGCGGTAGCCCAGTAATTTATCGTCGCCGCCTAAAAACTCTGCCAGCGGCATCATAAAGAATGTCGACAGCGCGCCACCCAGCGTGGCCAGGAAAAAGCGATAAGACTGGAGAGAAATTCGCGCATCGTTATCTGGCGTAATCACCGCACCCATGGAGCAATAGGGAATATTGATCGCGGTATACATCAGCATCATCAGGGTATAGCTGACGGTGGCGAAAATCATTTTACCGTGCAGATCGAGCGACGCCGGTACGGCGTAGGTGAGCAGACAGCTTGCGCCAAAGGGCAGCGCCAGCCACAACATCCACGGACGGAATTTGCCCCAGCGGGTGCGCGTCCTGTCTGCAATATAGCCCATTGCCGGATCTATGATGGCATCGGCGGTTCTCGCCAGAAGAAACATGGTGCCCACGAAGGCGGCAGGAAGCCCCACCACGTCCGTATAGTAAAACGTCAGAAAAATAATGACGTTATCCAGCCCAATATGGCTGGCCATATCGCCTAACCCATAACTGATTTTTTCTTTACGGGTAATTATCTCGGTCATTGTCATCACCTTGCCAGTGTAAGGTTTATTTATGCGGTGCTCCGTTTAACAGGGTTAACTACGATGAAAAGGTTCACAATTGCGAGATCTGGCATTGGGGTTACGTAAATTTCTTTTCGTGATACCGGTAACAAATAAAATATTTAAACAGTGACTTTACGTGGGGGAGGATATTTAACAGACTTTGTTGAATAAATCGAACTTTTGCTGAGTTGAAGGATCAGATCACGCATCTTC
>NZ_JBMKHS010000055.1:0-16229 GCF_049238105.1 Enterobacter cloacae complex sp. IR5418
AAAACACAACCCGCTACGGGGGAGACTTACCCGAAATCTGATTTATTCAACAAAGCCCAAGTTTACTCACAATAAACGATATTTGCCTTTCGACGAAAGGCTCTAGGCTTATCCGCCCGTCAGCCATCAGTTTCTGCAGACTCAATACGAAACCTTCATCATTCTTTTCTCTGAGTGAAACAGCATAACTCTGATTCAGCATTTGCACTGCGACTTTGAGTTGCGGTTCGGCGAGAGCCTGACACTTCTCATCCATCCGGCTATAAGAAACCAGCCAGTCTCGCATCTGAATATGTGGTGCCACTCGCTGCCATGCTTCAGCGAAACCCCACAAGGCCGTCAGTTCTTCAAGCCGTGGGATATTTATAGCACCAATCGCGTCTTTAAGAGGCGTATCAAGCAACTCGCTCCTGGCAAGCTCCACCGTGGACTGATAGTGGATGCTCATCAGAAATTCGCTCCATCTTTCTGTATCGTTATTAAAAATTCGGGATATTTGTTGATAAGTTAGCGAGAGCATCTCGTCAAAATCATCCGGAGCAATACCGGGTTCGGTCTGACTAGCTTTGGGATCGCGAAGTAATACTTTAATATCTCGCTCCCCGTATCTGACCACCAGTAAGTAGAGAGCAATAAGAATATGGCGATGATCTTCTGTTGCAGGAACGGTAAGGTTCAGAATATGAATATCATTAACAAACTTCTTCATTAATCGCGGTGTGATACGAGGATACTCAGAGGGTTTCCAGCGCTCAAGCAACACCGTTGCTTCCCGGCACGCTATCCCTGCATCCTCATTTACTGTTTCTTTCCAGTACTGCCTTAACGCTTCCTGCCATCCTGCCGAAATAAGAGGAGGAACCTGAAAACTTACAGGAATCCGCTTTGCAATAAACTCACGCCCGCTGAAACCCGCCACAGAAAGTGAGGCTGAAACCTGTCTTGCCGAATAGGGCACCACTATCCTGAAGTGTTCATGAGTGGCTCCGGCAATAAGCTCCATATCACTCCAGAGCTCTTTCACTTTGTCTGCACTGATTCGGTCCAGATTATCAATGATAAGGATGAAGCGATCTCCATGGGAAATGACCTCTTTGGAGGTAAATCCCTGCAGAGCTTCAGCCAGCTCAATAGCTCCGACCTCCTTATTAACTAGCCAAGTCTCTTCAATCCTGTCAGTACTGTTGCGTTTGAACAAATCACCAATACTCGAATACCCTTTCTTTCTGTACCATTCCATGTTCTGCAGGCATGCCAGTCCTGCGACCATAATGGCAGGAGAAAGAAACGCGGCCACCTCAACATAAAAAAGCCACCCTAATAATGACTCCTTGTTAGTAAAATATTGATTAAGGTCTGTTAGCACATAACGAAGCATCTGCACGGAAAGCAATGACAGTAAAATAAAAACGACGGTCAACCAGCTTAGCCTGCTGCTGACCCTCTTGTCGTATTCAACGATGTTACCCAGAGCCAGATTTTTATACTTATCCAACACATCCCGGGAGCCCGGACATTGTAGGCTGACCCCGTGGTGGATGACATCGATAAGCGCTTTTTTAGTTGAGCCATGATGGTAACGTTCTGCATCAAAGTTAATGAACGTAAAATCATCTTTAAGCTTTTTCTGCAGGAACTTCAATATTGTTGACTTACCTGAACCCAGCTCACCTTCCAGACCAATAATATTGACATCAGGTGTCCTGATGATCTGAGCCACATTCTCTGCAACTTTTTCATGACTGCTGCCTCTAAACATATCCTGGTCAGCGGGTGATTCCGTCTGCAATCGTAGAGTCATTCAGCAATTTCCTTCGTTATAACGTAAGATTCTTTCACTATTAGACACAGTACAGAGCCCACAGCAACCAAATGACTGCAGCCGGGGCAGTTTAGTTTTAAGCATGCATAAGCCGATTTCGATGGAATCCCTTTCACACAATAATATTGAATTGAAGCAATGAAAACATTAATGTGTTTGTTGTGACTAGCTGCAGGGGCCTGGAAGAAATTCCAAAGCCTGACAAACCGGAACAGGGCTTGCTCTGCTCCGGTTTTATCCAGTTCATCTTGAAGCCCTTGTTTTTGTTACATATCCCTGCTCACTCTTTCAGCCATTGTTAAGCTTCTTGTGTGTAATCTGCGAATAATACGGATGCAAAATTGATGCAATGGATTATACATACCTACAGCGCACGTTACGCTGAGCTGAATCGAATTTCAGAGAACGTTCTTCGCTATTACCCTGCCCAGCCAGTTGAACACATTTTATCATCCGGCCCCGAGAGTGACATGTTCTCTGCCTGGTACAGCCTTCATCAGAGTCAAACTAGACGTTATTTACAGGCAAAAGAAGACAGCTACAGAGTTTAAGTCTGACATTATTCGTGGCTGTGTCTGCCTTCGGAGTTTTCAGCTTATCCCGATAACAGCGGTTTTGAAAAATTGACGTTTTTTACACCGGTACATTGCCCGAACGCAATCTCCCCCGTAGCGAAATACCGCCCCGCAGAAAATCGTCCATGCTCGGCATGCCCCTGGAACATCAGCATCTTTTCAATAAAGGTTTTACAGCCTATAGTCTGTATAACACAAAATACACCTTACCTGCTGTATTACAGGGCGGTACTCCCTACTCAGTCTGCGAGGCAGGTCACTTATGAATAATCAGTTCCCGATAAAAACGCTGAACCAGCTCAGACCTGTGCTAATCGGGTTTCGCAAAATCAAGGGCTTCACGCAAAAAGATGTGTCTGAGAGGCTTGCCGTAACGCAGCAAACCTATGCCCGCCTGGAAGCAAACCCTGCTAGCGCCAGTATTGATCGTCTGTACAAGGTATTCAGTATTCTGGGCGTAGAAATAACGCTGTCATCTATTTCCCCTTCACCCTTCATTTCCCACACAGAGATGAGGGGGGCATTTGACAGCACTCCCGCCAGACGGGAGAAATGGTGACTATTAGAAGTTTGCTAGTTTTGTCGAATGACGCCAACTACATGTCCGCATCCATCGAGTAGTGGCTTCAAGCCACGATTGTCACTGCCTCCGCTGCCTTTTTCCAGTAACTCTCTCCTTTTAATTCTAATATTTAGGGGTGTCAACGCAAAGCAGAAACGGCACCTTCTTTGCGAGACAGAAATGACCTGTGATTGCCTGGCCGATTTATGGCAGCTAAGTGCGAGAAGCGGATATAGCGAATTCGCCATTGTACGGGATTAGCAGGTTTACTGAAGCAACCTGCGATGGCGTTATGGCAATAGTCAGTCCCCTGTCCAGTCGGCATAGGTGGCCACCTCGTCACCGCCGGGGATAAACTGATTGAAGCCTCCGCGCAAAATCACTTATTCTTTTCCGTTAATAAAATGCAGGAGCAAAGTCATGACTGGCGAAATTCGTGGGCGAGGCAGGCCACGAAAAACAGAGAGTACCTATACAGATACCCGTAATGACCTGATCCGAAGCGGGCTTGAACTGCTCACGCAGAATGGTTTTCTTTCAACGGGAGTCGATGCCATTGTCAAAAATGCCAGTGTTCCTAAAGGCTCATTTTATTACTATTTCAAGAGCAAAGAAGAGTATGCCCAGACTGTTCTGAGCGCCTATGACAGTTTCTTTGTGCATAAACTCCAAAAACATCTGTATGAATCATCCTTCACACCAATGATGCGTCTGGAAAATTTCATCGACGATGCCTGCGACGGCATTAAAAAGTACAATTTCACCCGGGGCTGTCTGGTTGGCAATATGATGCAGGAGAGTCCGGGTCTTCCACTGTCCTTTATCAAACAGCTCCACGAAATACTTGAGCGCTGGCAGGCGCTTGTGGCGTGCTGTCTGTCCGACGCGTTATCTTCGGGCGAAATCCGTTCCGATATGAATAATACGCAACTGGCGGCCATTTTCTGGAGCAGTTGGGAGGGTGCCGTAATGCGTGCCAAACTTTATTGCTCAACCCAGCCTGTGTACGACTTCTGGAGCTATTTCAAAAAGTCAGTACGCTATCAGCCCTCTAAGGACACGGCTGTTGAAAAGTAAAAAAGGGGCCGCAGCCCCTGATAATAATTATCAAACCCAGGCTGAGCCTGGCTTCCACTTCATTAGCTACACTGAATTACTGCCCGGCCACGAATTCCGCCACTCAGAAGTTTTTCGGCCACATTGATGGCATCACTCAGCGGATAAACGGTGGTCAGGCTATCCAGTCTGGACTCCGGTAAATACTGTACCGCCTGCTGCCAGATCGCCGCTCTTTTTTCCTTCGCGAACATGACACTGTCAATCCCTTTCAGCGTGACGCCACGCAGGATAAACGGAGCCACATTCCCCATTAGTTCCATCCCCTGTGCCATGCCGCAGGCTGCAACAATACTGCCATAACGCACCCCGGCGCATACATTGCAGAGCGTATGGCTACCGACTGTATCAATGGCGGCAGCCCAGCGTTCTTTCTGTAACGGTTTTCCGGGACAGGAGAGCTCGGAACGGTTAATAATCTCGTCCACACCGACCGTTTTATAGAGCCAGGCAGCCTCTTCCGGGCGTCCAGTAGACGCCGTAACGCGGTACCCCATTGATGCAAGGATCATGGCCGCAATGCTCCCGACGCCGCCGCTGGCACCGGTAACAAGTACCGGACCATCTTCAGGCTTAATACCATGATTCAGAAGTGCGTCTACGCACAGCATCGCGGTAAACCCAGCTGTTCCGATTGCCATTACGTGTTTGCCGTTAGCGCCAGCCGGGAGCGGCGTCAGCCAGTCTCCATTTACCCGTGCTTTTTCGGATAGTCCGCCCCAGTGTTTTTCCCCAACACCCCAGCCGGTCAGGAGAACCTTATCTCCGGCCTGATATTCGGGATGTGAACTGGCGGACACTGTACCGGTAAAATCAATGCCGGGCACCATGGGAAAGCGTCGGACGATTGGGCCCCGGCCCGTAATGGCCAGTGCGTCTTTGTAGTTGATGGATGAATAGTCAACATTGACCTCCACATCCCCCTGCGGTAGTTCACTTTCAGCGATTTCAGCAAGTTGCGCACTATAGCGTCCATCTGTTTTGTTGATTAATAAAGATTTAAACACGTTCACCTCGTTTGTCCGGGCGTTTACCGTTCAGTCATTAAGTCGTCAATAAATAATATTGACCGATCGTCTAATAATCAACACTACGATCCCAGTGCTTTGCCAGCATTCAAGAAACATTATTCATTTCATGCACTTAAAGCTGTCTTTTTTGACCGACATCAAACTGTATTCTGGTTTATCTGGTGCAGAGGGAAAATCAGCATCCCTGAAGATACATAGCTAATGCTTCAGAACACGGCTGATGATGCGATAAAACAACCAGGCTTTAATGAGTTAGTCTGAGCGGACCTTCGGCTCAGTAAATAGGTCCGCTCCGTGCCAAGAGCAGACGCTGGTAATTCGGGTAATGGTGCCAACTTACTGATTTAGTGTATGATGGTGTTTTTGAGGTGCTCCAGTGGCTTCTGTTTCTATCAGCTGTCCCTCCTGTTCAGCTACTGAAGGCGTGGTGCGTAACGGTAAAAGTACTGCCGGACATCAGCGCTATCTCTGCTCTCACTGCCGTAAAACATGGCAGCTACAGTTCACTTACACCGTCTCTCAGCCCGGTACACACCAGAAAATTATTGATATGGCCATGAATGGCGTCGGATGTCGCGCCAGTGCACGCATTATGGGCGTTGGCCTCAACACGATTTTACGACACTTAAAAAACTCAGGCCGCAGTCGGTAAACTCACGCATACAACCGGGCAGTGACGTCATTGTTTGCGCGGAAATAGACGAACAGTGGGGTTCGTCGGCGCTAAATCACGCCAGCGCTGGTTGTTTTACGCGTATGACAGGATACGGAGGACGGTTGTGGCGCACGTATTCGGTGAACGCACGTTGGTCACGCTGGAGCGTCTTCTGGGCCTGCTGTCGGCCTTTGAGGTCGTGGTATGGATGACGGATGGCTGGCCGCTTTATGAATCACGCCTGAAGGGAGAACTGCACGTTATCAGCAAGCGATATACGCAGCGCATTGAGCGGCATAACCTGAATCTGAGGCAGCATCTGGCAAGGCTGGGCAGGAAGTCACTGTCGTTCTCAAAATCGGTGGAGCTGCATGACAAAGTCATCGGGCATTATCTGAACATAAAACACTATCAGTAAGTTGGAGTCATTACCGGTGCTCTGATATATTTATTATACTATAGTGGGGTATGTGTTGATCTTAATGTAATACTCCCCTATAGTATAAGAAATACAGAGCAGTGAGGTAAGCAATGCCCAGTACTCCTGAAGAGAAAAAAAAGGTCCTAACCCGGGTTCGCCGTATCCGGGGTCAGATTGATGCTCTGGAAAGAGCACTTGAAAGTGGCGCTGAATGCCGTTCCGTTCTCCAGCAAATCGCCGCCGTCCGGGGCGCCGCTAACGGACTGATGGCAGAGGTGCTGGAGAGCCACATACGGGAAACCTTTGACCAGAATGACAGCTACAGTCATGAAGTCAGTAAATCAGTTGACGATACGATTGAGCTGGTTCGTGCCTATCTTAAATAGGTGAGGCCATTATTACATTGAGGATATATTACGTATGAAATCACGTGCCGCTGTTGCATTTGCACCAGGGAAGCCCCTGGAGATTGTTGAAATTGATGTTGCTCCGCCTAAAAAAGGCGAGGTGCTGATTAAAAACACCCACACAGGTGTCTGCCATACCGATGCCTTTACCCTCTCAGGGAATGACCCTGAGGGCGTTTTCCCGGTGGTTCTCGGCCACGAGGGAGCCGGTATCGTCGTTGAAGTTGGTGAAGGCGTCACCAGTGTGAAGCCGGGTGACCATGTTATTCCGCTCTACACCGCTGAATGCGGGGAGTGTGAATTCTGCCAGTCCGGTAAAACGAACCTCTGTGTATCGGTTCGCGAGACTCAGGGCAAAGGACTGATGCCTGACGGGACCACTCGCTTTTCATACAACGGTCAGCCTCTTTACCACTACATGGGATGTTCCACATTCAGTGAATACACCGTTGTGGCCGAGGTTTCTCTGGCAAAAATTAACCCGGAGGCGAACCATGAACACGTCTGCCTGTTGGGTTGTGGCGTGACTACCGGTATTGGCGCCGTCCATAACACGGCTAAAGTGCAGCCGGGCGATTCAGTTGCCATTTTTGGTCTGGGGGCAATTGGTCTGGCTGCGGTACAGGGGGCCCGTCAGGCAAAAGCGGGACGTATTATCGCTATCGATACTAATCCGACAAAATTTGACCTGGCCCGTCAGTTCGGGGCCACTGACTGCATTAACCCGAATGATTATGACAAACCGATTAAAGATGTTCTGCTGGATATCAACAAGTGGGGTATTGACCATACCTTTGAATGTATCGGTAACGTTAACGTCATGCGTGCAGCGCTGGAAAGTGCTCACCGTGGGTGGGGGCAGTCCGTTGTCATTGGTGTCGCAGGGGCCGGACAGGAGATTTCCACCCGTCCTTTCCAGCTGGTCACCGGGCGCGTATGGAAAGGTTCCGCGTTTGGCGGAGTAAAAGGCCGCACTCAGCTCCCCGGTATGGTCGAGGATGCCATGAAGGGGGATATTGACCTTGAGCCATTTGTAACCCATACGATGACACTGGATGAAATCAATGACGCCTTCGAGCTTATGCATGAAGGCAAATCTATCCGGACAGTGATTCATTACTGATCCCATCAGAATTTTAATCAACTCAAACTGAAGGAAGTGGAAAATGACAACTCCGGTAATTTCTGGTGACGGCATCTTTTCTCATGTGTTCATTGGCGCAGCCGATGTCGAGAAATCCTCCGCATTTTACGATGTCGTCCTGGGCACGCTTGGTATCAATAACCTCGGCCCGTTTGGCAACGGCTGGGTACTCTATGGCCGCGAAAAGCCGGCATTTATCATTGCCCGTCCGGGCAACGGTGAAGCACCTTCCGCTAACGGGGTGACTGTCGGCTTCGCTGCTGCCACCCCGGAAGAGGTTGATGCTTTCCATGCTGCCGGCCTTGCCGCCGGTGGAGCTGATGAAGGTCAACCTGGCCCGCGTGGTCACCTTCCCGGGGCCTATGCTGCCTACCTGCGGGATCCGGCGGGTAACAAAATCACGGCGTATACGTTTATCTGACGTCCGGATTTAAAGATACTTCCCCTGGCTTCGGTCAGGGGAAATAACCATGAGATAACGGCTGATGGAACTCATTGAGCAGCATGCCAGCTCTGGCGGCTGGCAAAACGTGTACCGGCATTATTCACAATCCCTTAATTGTGAAATGAATTTCGGTGTGTATCTTCCTCCCAAAGCAGTAACAGAAAAACTGCCGGTACTATACTGGTTGTCGGGCCTGACCTGTACTGAGCAGAATTTCATCACCAAATCAGGTATGCAGCATTATGCAGCCCGGCATAACGTCATCGTTGTTGTCCCGGATACCAGTCCCCGGGGTAATAATGTCCCGGATGCCGACAGTTACGATCTTGGCCAGGGGGCCGGTTTTTATCTGAACGCGACGGAACAGCCGTGGAATGTTCATTACAGGATGTATGACTATATTCTCAGAGAGCTTCCGGATGTCGTCATGAATCATTTTCCTGCAACGGCAAGAAAATCTATATCCGGTCATTCTATGGGAGGGCTGGGTGCTCTGGTGCTGGCTCTGCGAAATCCTGGTGAATATGTGAGCGTATCAGCATTTTCCCCGATAGTATCGCCTTCTCAGGTGCCATGGGGGCAACAGGCATTTAGCGCTTACCTGGGTGAAAACAGAAAAACGTGGGAAGCCTACGATCCAGTCAGCCTCATTTTACAGGGTGAAAAATTACCAGAAATCTTCATTGATCAGGGGCTGAGTGACGCCTTTTATGAAGAGCAACTGCGCACCAAAATCCTTGAGAGAGTATGCAATGAGATGAACCTCAATGCGTCGTTCCGATATCATACTGGATACGACCACAGCTATTATTTCATTTCCAGCTTTATTGGTGAGCACATTGCTTACCATGCCAACAGGCTCAGGCTGTCAGCATGAGTTGATTTCCAGCCTCAGAAAATGTGCTTAATTTTCAGGCCTGAACAGGGCCTGAACCCTGCAGACCTGAGATGTACTGTAACTGAATCGCCACGGATAATCTAGACACTTCCGAGCCGTTGATGGACTGACCCCGCCCCGGTAGACGATCCTGCCCTATAGTTTGGACTGACCCCACGCCTGTAGACAAATCCTGTCCTCACGACGAGGCCTGTTCGAAGGCCTCCGGACTGACGTCGCCGAGGTGGCTGTGGCGCCGGGACCGGTTATAGAAGACTTCAATGTAATCGAAGATCCGCCCGGGCCAGATCCCTGGTTTTATATATGCGTTTTCTGATCCGTTCTTTTTTCAGCGAACTGAAGAACGATTCGGCCACCGCATTATCCCAGCAGTTGCCACGCCGGCTCATGCTCGGCGCCAGGTTATTGGCCCGGTAGAAGCGCTGCCAGTCGTCACTGCCGTACTGGCTGCCCTGATCGCTATGTACGATAACCTCGCTGTCTGGTTTTCGGCGCCAGACCGCCATCATCAGCGCGTCGAGCGCCAGTTCGCGTGAGAGAGTGGGTTTCATCGACCAGCCGACCACATTACGGGCGAAGAGATCGATAACCACCGCCAGATACAGCCAGCCCTGCCAGGTGCGGATATAAGTAATATCGGTGACCCAGACCTGGGTGGCCCGGACAACGGTGAACTGCCGCTGCACGAGATTAGGAGCAACGACTGAAGGCCTGCCAGCGATACGACGTGGCGCTTTATAGCCGCGCACAGCTTTAATCCGGTCCAGTTGCATGATCCGACCCACCCGGTTTCTACCACAGGTTTCCCCGATTTCGTTCAGATCGCCATGAACCCGCCGGTAACCGTATACGCCTCCGCTCAGGGAATATGAGTCGCGGATAAGCATCAGCAGGCGCTGGTTATCTTTATCACGCGCCGAGACAGGGTTATGCAGCCACGCATAGAACCCGGCCCGGGCGACATTCAGTACCCGACACATCGTCATCACACCCCATACAGTTCGGTGCTCATTGATAAAGCGGTACTTCAGTCGGGCTCCTTTGCAAAGTACCGCGCGGCCTTTTTCAGGATATCCCGTTCTTCTTCGGTGCGTTTTAGCTGCGCCCGGAGTTTCAGGATCTCGCTTTTAGCTTCCAGTAAATCCCGGGCATGCTGCTCGCTGTTATCAGGTTTGATAGCCCGTAGCCACTTGTAGAGGCGGTGTGCAGAGACGCCCAGACGCTCAGATACTTAGGCGACGGAATAACCGCGTTCCGTTATCTGACGGACGGCTTCTTCCTTAAATTCAGGTGTAAATCGTGGTGTGCCCATACGCTCCTCCTATACTCAAACTATAGGGCAGGATCGTCTACCGGGGCGGGGTCAGTCCAGGGAGCCGTTAACGACCTGATGGCGGTTGTTCTGGAAAGCTATCTTCGGGAGGAATTCCCCGATACGGGCAAACGAAATGAGTCGCAGAAGAGGTCAATCGACGACACCATTTCGATAGTCCGCTCCTATCTCCGTTAACTCTGCCAGGCAGATGTCTGATGGGGTCTAAAACTGTAATGAAAGGAAATGACATATGAAATCACGTGCATTATTCATCTGTATTTTTTAATTGGTACCCGAAACCGCCTGAGTGTCGCCATCAGCTGGGTCTGGAACCACAGCGTCGCGTACCGGGGAGCCCGCATTATCACGGGAGCCAAATCTCCGGTCCCGGGTACGCCGCCAGCCAGTTCTCATACAGAAGGCGGATCCGCAGGGTACCGCTGAAACTTCAGCGGTGTCCCACATGGTACCACCGGGCCCAGCTTCAGCAATCTGTTTCCAGTCACACAAACGCTTTTTTCGACGGGCTTTCTGATCGAGCGGTCCGGCACACCAGATACCGTCACAAGAGGTGGCCTTATTAAGAGCGGACACACCTAGCACAGGAAATTCTATGGCAAAGAAACTTTTCGGTTATCATCCCATCCTGACTGACGACAACAATTCAGTTGTGATTCGCGGTGCTCGCGAGAACAACCTTAAAGAGGTGGATGTTTCCATTCCGCGCAACGCATTGGTTGTTTTTTCGGGTGTGTCAGGCTCGGGTAAGTCTTCACTGGCCTTTGGCACCATTTATGCTGAGGCGCAACGGCGCTACTTTGAATCGGTTGCCCCCTACGCTCGTCGCCTCATTGATCAGGTCGGGGTTCCGGATGTGGATGCCATTGACGGACTGCCGCCAGCCGTTGCGCTTCAGCAACAACGCGGTGCCAGTAACGCGCGCTCCTCTGTCGGCAGCGTGACCACCTTATCCAGTCTGGTGCGAATGATGTACTCACGGGCGGGCGCTTATCCTGCCGGACAACCGATGCTGTATGCCGAGGATTTTTCTCCCAACACGCCGCAGGGGGCATGCCCTTCTTGCCATGGTCTGGGCCATATCTATGAGGTAACTGAAACACTGATGGTGCCCGATCCCTCACTTAGTATCCGTGAAAAGGCTATTGCTTCCTGGCCCCCGGCCTGGCACGGACAGAATCTGCGGGATATTCTGGTGACGCTGGGGTATGACATCGACACTCCCTGGAAAAATCTGCCAGCGGAAGACCGTCAGTGGATCCTTTTTACCGAAGACACCCCCACTGTACCGGTTTTCCCGGGACTGAGTCCGGAAGATACGCGCGAAGCCGTCAGGAAAAAAATGACGCCGGGTTATATGGGGACCTTCACCGGGGCACGTCGTTATGTGCTACATACCTTCGCCAGCACGCAAAGCGCGTTGATGAGAAAACGAGTCTCCCGTTTTATGGAAGGCAAGCTGTGTCCGGTCTGTCACGGGAAAAGACTGAAGTCAGAATCATTGTCCGTCACCTTTGCCGGTGTGGACATTGGTGAATTTATGCAGATGCCCTTAGACCAGCTGGCGGAATTGCTCCTTCCAATCTCCCGGGGGGATTTCAGTGCCCACCACGCCGGCGCAGATGCCGACAGGGATATCACCCGTCGGGATCTGACAGAGCGTGCTGCATCCGGAAAAGCGGTCCATTCCGATAACGCCGATGTCTGCCGGACATCGGCGTTATCGGAAGAGAAACGACTGGCGGCACAACGGCTGACCGGTGGTGTCATGGCCCGGTTGTATCAGTTGCAGAAGCTGGGGCTGGGTTATCTTACGCTGGACAGAGCAACCCCAACTCTATCTGCAGGAGAGCTTCAGCGACTGCGTCTTGCCACGCAACTCAGTTCGATGCTGTTTGGTGTGGTCTATGTTCTTGATGAACCGTCTGCGGGTCTGCACCCCTCAGACAGTAAAGCGCTTTACGATGCGCTTGAGAACCTTCGTGATGCCGGCAACTCGGTGTTTGTCGTTGAACATGATCTTAACCTGATGCGACGGGCGCAATGGCTTGTTGATGTGGGACCGTCGGCTGGTGAACAGGGAGGACATGTTCTCTACAGTGGTATTCCTGAAGATCTGAAAGCCGTCACCCAATCTCGTACCGCGCGTTATTTATTTGATGAAGTCCGGCCACCACAATCTTTTGCCCGTATCCCATCCGGGTGGCTGAAACTGCAGGGGATCCATCGCCACAATCTTAAGTGGATCGATGTTGATATTCCTCTGGGTGTGCTGACAGCCGTGACGGGAGTCTCTGGCTCCGGTAAATCCAGTCTGATTGCCCAGGCCTTACCGGAACTGGTGCTTTCTTCACTTGGCGGTGAGCCAGAAGACGTGCTTTCCGAAGCCAGCGACGCTGAGGGGCCATCCGTAACGGAGAAAACGTACGGTACCCTGACCGGTGATACCGGACTGGTAAAGCGTCTGGTTCAGGTTGACCAGAAACCGATAGGCAGGACCCCCCGTTCAAACCTGGCGACATATACCGGGTTGTTTGATCCTGTTCGTAAGCTCTTTGCCGGAACGACTGACGCCAAACTCCATCATTACGATGCGGGTCAATTCTCTTTCAATGTGGCAAAAGGCCGCTGTGCAACCTGTGAAGGTGAAGGATTCGTCAGCGTGGAGCTGTTGTTTATGCCGAGCGTGTATGCACCGTGCCCGACCTGCCATGGCGCGCGGTATAACCGGGATACTCTCAGGATCTGCTGGCAGGACAAAAATATCGCGGAGGTCCTGCATATGACGGTGGATGAAGCCAGTCAGTTCTTTGCGACTGAAGAACCAGTGGCTCGTCCCCTCCGTCTGCTGAGTGAAATTGGTCTGGGCTACCTGCGTCTGGGACAACCAGCAACCGAGTTATCCGGAGGGGAGGCGCAAAGGATCAAGCTGGCAACCGAACTACAACGTAGCCAACGTGGCCACACGTTGTATATCCTAGATGAACCGACAACCGGCCTGCATGCTTCAGACGCCGACCGCCTCCTTGTGCAGCTGCAGCGGCTTGTTGATGCAGAAAATACGGTGATAATGATTGAACACGATATGCGGGCGGTTACTCAGGCAGACCAGGTTATCGACATCGGTCCTGGAGCGGGACATGAGGGAGGACGCCTGGTTGCCGCAGGAACTCCCGAACAGGTATCGCAGGTCAAAGAAAGCCGTACCGCACAGTATATTGCCAGGGAACTCTCACGGAACGGTTAAAAAGGGCTGTGTCGTCATTGCGTCAATGGCGGCACATTCCCGGCGTGTTCTGTATCAGTAATCTCCCGCAGGTATAATTTCAGCGCATCCCACTGGTTCAGCGCGTACGCGAACGCCTTCGACAGCTCCGAGTGCCGTGACAGCGTTTTCTGCTTTTCACGCAGCCAGCCCTCCAGCGCGGTCAGCAGCGGTACCGCTTTTTCCTGCCGAATGGCCAGCCGTTCCGCCGCGCTTTTGCCCCGGATGCCCGCCTCGATGCCATACAGCTCGCCGATACGGCACAGCGCTTCGGTCGTGGTGTCAGAGGGCGTCCGCACGTGCACGTCCGCCTGCAACACCCCGCTGAACCCCGCAAGATGCGACTGCGGATGTGTAACGCTGGCGTGATAGAAATTTTAAGTCAGTCATCAGGTGTCCACCTAATTAGGGGTCAGTTTGGATATCGAAAATTATTGTACGTCAAGGTTATTTTTTGACCTCTCTACTTTAGCGGGCCTCAGCCGACGAAACTTATCGGAAGCCGGTACCGGCCAGTCTGACTGAAGATGGAAGCAAAATTAATGCTGTGGGCTACCATACCTTCTTTAACAGGTGATTTGTGAACTGCAACTTCTCGGAACGGGAGTTTGCGCAAGGACCGGAAGTCCGCTTTTCGCTCATAGCGGACCGTTCCTGCGCACATGTCTGCTATGTGGTAGAGGCAGACAATACTTACAGCACAGGGCGTTAATAAATACGGAACAGATCAACCGCAGATGCCTCCTCCTGAATGTATTAATTTTGCTATCTCGTCGGCAAAATCAGGGAACAAGTCTGGATATGGAAGCGCCTGGCAGCTGAAAGTATGAATAATAACGCCCTGACAGGATATTTTATTGCACCCTGTCAAAAGTCATACATTCTTTCCCGGTTTTTGCTTTCTCATACCGGATAACTCTATTTAAGGCTTAAGGATAACCTTCGTCCATCCTTCATCCCGCTCATCGAAGTGCTTATATCCGGCAGGAGCCTCTTCAAGCGAAAGACGATGAGAAATTATTTTGCCCGGACTGGCTTTATCGTGATGGATGAGGCGAGACAGCTGACGGTTATAGGCCTTAACGTTCGCCTGGCCGGTACGGATTGCCTGTCCTTTAAACCAGAAACTCCCAAAATCAAATGGCATCTTACCCTCTCTGGCAAGCTCCGATTCAGCCCCCGGATCCTGAGGAATAAAGACGCCAACCACACCAATTCCCCCGGTTGCTTTCGTCGACGCAACAAGACTGTTCATGGTAACAGAGTTATCTTCATGGCCATGTTTGTTACAGCACTGATAGCCAACACATTCGCAGCCACAATCCGTACCGCGTCCATCCGTCAGGTCGAGAATTTTTTGTACAGCTTCATCGCCAGTAGCATTGATGCCCGTCGCCCCCATTTTTTCAGCCAGAGCCAACCGGTCTGTGTGCGTATCAACCACAAACACCTGTGAAGCACCTTTAATGATCGCCGAATGAGCTGCCATCAAACCGACCGGCCCCGCGCCATAAATGGCCACGCTTTCACCAGGCTTCAATCCGGCAAGTTCTGTTGCATGCCAGCCGGTAGGAAAAATGTCAGAGAGCATCACATAATCATCTTCTTTTTCTGCCGCATCAGGGGGAAGAACAAGGCAGTTAAAGTCGGCAAATGGCACCCGAAGCAGTTCCGCCTGACCTCCCTCCCAGGGACCCATTTCAGCAAAACCATAAGCTGCGCCTGCCGTACCCGGATTGGTAGTGAGACAAAAGCCGGTCAGACCTTTTTCACAGTTTTCGCAAAAACCACATCCCACGTTAAACGGCAGACAAACATAGTCGCCCACCTTAATACGTTCAACGCCTGAGCCAATTTCGACCACTTCACCCAGGTTTTCGTGACCCAGAATCCGTCCCTGTTCAAAGCTGGTCCGGCCCTCATACATGTGCAAGTCCGACCCACAAATGTTGGTGGTGGTGATGCGGACGAGTACATCCGTGGGGCGGACAATTTTCGCATCCGGTACGTCTTTTACTTTTACATCATAAGGACCGTTGTAAATTACTGCTTTCATGATCTTCTCCTTCTTGCGTGCGGAAAGGAAATGCTGCCCCGCGGATTGGGGTATCAATCGAGTTTAGCTGCCATAACAGATCTCGCGATCGGCGAAAGGACGATTAGGATGTTTCTTAACTAAGTGCATTGAAGTCTGTAAGACAGGTACTTACCGATGAAGGCTGCCTGGAAAACGTAAAAACATCACACGTTAATCCGGTTTTTTTAAGCAGGCAAGGGATTACGGACAGCTTTGAGCGAGAAGCGGATAAAGTAAATCTATCTCATTTCTGCATTGTGCCAGAAGTAGACATAGGTGAATTAGGTAACCCTAGAGATGCACTTTGAATCAATGATATGAAATGCTGAAAAGGTAATTAACTAATTCAAAATTTGAATAATCAGTTATCTCTTCCATGCTTAATACGTAACCTTAGCTAAGGAGAAATTATGTTAGACGAATGGCTTTGTTGAATAAATCAGATTTCGGGTAAGTCTCCCCCGTAGCGGGTTGTGTT
>NZ_JBMKHS010000056.1:0-15461 GCF_049238105.1 Enterobacter cloacae complex sp. IR5418
TCAAAATCGGTGTTGCAAAAACGGGAGTGACCATAGATTCCGTTTTCTGAGACGACCCCGATCAGTATTACGTTATCCCACTCCAGCCCCTTGGAACCATGCAGTGTGGAAAGGATGAAGGGATCGCAGTCAGTAGCAGCCTCGCCTGGATTCAAGATAAGGTTTAAAAACGTGCGGGAATCGATCTTACTGGAGTCAAGTAGCTCCCCGATCCTCACGACCCCTCGTTGCTGGTCGTTCGATCCAGTGCGAGTTACACCCTCAGAGCCAACACTATCAATGAAACCCTCCATACTCAGGCGTCGTAACACATCGATAGCAGGCGTTTCCTCTCCGTCTTTCTGGCAGATAGTGGCGAGCCTGCCCAGCCGATCTTTTTGGTATTGTGCGCCCTCGAATAACTGACCTAGAGCAGACCATAGGTCGGCGTGCGGAGCCATCAATCCACTGAGCGCCGCTTTGAATTGCCCTTTCTGCCATCTAAAACCAGCCTCCTTCAGAAAGCCGTAAACAATCGCTTGTTTGTTGGGATGGTTTTCCAGTAGCCGCAGATCGCCGTACACAGACAGCAAGACGCCAACTACCAGTATCCCGATTTCGGTGCGGGTGTGTAATGCGCTTGAACCATTGAGGTAGCGATAAGGTAGCCCACACAGGCGTAAAGCAATTTCCGCCTCAGCAAGGTTCGCCTTAGTGCGGGACAATATGGCTTGTGTTCCACTGCTCACCGAGAGGTTTGATAGCACCTTGGATAGGCAGTTATCAAAGTGCAATCTGACCTCTGTTTTGGGGGTGCTAGGATGACTGACACAAAGCTTGGTCAGCTTTGTAGAGTTGCGCCGAATTACCGAGTTAGCCATCAAGGAAAGCTCATGGCCAAATCTGAACGTGCATGACAGTTGAAACACCTTCGTATTCGGGTAGTGCCTTTCAAACAGTCCGCCGATAAAGTCTGGTCGAGCACCACGCCACTCATAAATACACTGGTTAACATCACCAACAGCCATAACCGACGTATCCGACTTAGATAGCAAGCGGGTCATGTCATGCTGTATCAGGTTAACGTCCTGATATTCATCAACAATGATGTGCTTGAAGTGGGCACCAAGGCTGCTGTCATTACGCAACAGTGCGACAGCCTCAATCAAACAGTCATCAAAGGTTCGCAGACTGTTTTCCTCCAGCAGCTCACAATAGCGGCCATAGGCGTGAATAAACTCCCGTTTGATGTTGCTGAACGTTGGATCATTGGCAGCATCAACAGGAGTTACGGCCGCCGCCCGGCAGCGAGCAATAAACAGCTCGAAGTTTTCAATTTCATTGGGGTCAATATAATTCGCCTCATGGTCAAAGCCATAGCGGTAGGCTTGCTTTACCAGTTGCTCATAGCGGTAGTCGCTTGGAGTAATGAGGTCTTTCTTCTTGATTATCTGTTGGCGTTCTCCGTAACCAACAATCTTTAAGGCCAAGCTGTGGAACGTGCGGATTTCTGGAATCACGCTCGACATCAGTGCCGTCTTCAAGTTCTCCGTGAAGCTCACCTGCGCCGACTTGTTGTACATCAGGATCAGAATGGAGCGAGGATCAGTTCCCGTCTTGACCAGCCGCTCAACGCGCTTTACAAGTGTGGTTGTTTTCCCGCTACCAGGTACGGCTTTTACCAACGCATGTCCGGTGTCATGGCTGACAATACTTTTCTGCTCCCAAGTCAGTCTTTTGGTCATGCCTTAACCTTGTAATTGGCGCACTGACGGGCCTCGGTGTAGGGAACGATCTTTGCCTTACTGTGACATTGCAGATAGCCATCCTCCCATCGGCCTGCTTGCTCGCACATAATGCAGTTGGGAAATAGTGAATGAGGATCGGCGTGACGGATAAAAGCTCGTAAGTTATCAGCCAGCTCAGCGGCCCCTAACGATCTAGGCCATGTGTTCACGTCAGAATTGATTGTTAAATCCACTTCAGCGAGCGGCATCGTTTGTTCGTTGAGTCGGCCGGAACCACTTAAACTCCAGACAGACATATCCACGTTACCTACTGAGCAGACGCCGCTACAGGTGTCCACAGATTGAAACGGGGGAAGCCAGTTGAATACTCTCAGGATCTTCTCCTTGATCGAGTAGGCCCCGGTAAGCAACATCTGAATATCAGAGGCAGATTGGACCTTAAACTCAAGAATCGGGATACCGGCTTCGATCTTGTCTTGAGAGCAGGGGTGTGTGACACAAATCTCTACGTAGCAACGCCTTTCGCCAGTCGTATCATACAACATCACGTCTGGTCGCAGCCCTGTGACCTTATCGTGTTTTTCCAGCTCTGCCTGATCGAAAAATTGAGTCAAGTTGTAGCGTGCAGGCACGGATTTTACGCACTGACGTGCTTCGTCTCTAACCAAGGCTAAACGAGAACCATTACAGGCAACCCGGCGCTCCAGCTCAAGGCTAATAGGCATTTCACGGCTGAGAGCTTGTTGGTAGCGATAGAAGAATGCTTCTTTGCCGCACTTGTGAAGATAGGTTTCAAGGGCACAGCATTCTTCCGAATGGCGAAAGTGCTTAGCGTTGAACTCGCCCATTACCGGGGTCAGGGGGCTCTTACAACCTGGGCAGGTGTAAGTATGTGAGCGCAGGGCAGCGCCAATGTGCGTGAGGGTGCCCTCGCCGTCTAGCGCGTAAGCGTATTGTATTGAGCTGGATTGAGTTGTCATGACTGCGTATCCTCCCAAAAAAATCCAGCTAAGAACAGACCTTACGGCAGGCAAATGGTAAGTAGTGCTTCTTGAAGCAGTCGAGTGTACAGCGGCTCAGTGAAAAAGCTAATCGCCCGCTCAACAACCTAGTGATACTGGTGCAGATTCGACAATGAGTTAATGCCCGGAGAGCATCTGCAAGACTTCTAGCTGGAAGGCATTCCAACCAGCCCTCGCTTCTGAAAAGCCGTCAGGAAACGGTAAAATCCAACCAAGTGAGCAACTTCACTTGATCAAAGATCTAAGGCTAGAATGATGGAATTCCAACCTTAGTTTGCAAATAGCCTAAACATATAACTTCCTCTGAGGATTTAAAAGAATTCTCAGATGTCTTGAAAGCTACTTTTTAAACTTTCTCATTCTGAGAAGCATATTTAATTTTGCTGCGTCTGCTCGTGCTGCTGCTACAGAAAGGGCTTTATGCAGTGAAACTACCACGACAAACAAACAGAACATCGACCAGAATCCATCCATTTCGTTTACCTAATCGTTGAGGTTTTTATTCGGGATATCTGGCTAAATAGGACTACACAGATACCCAGTTAAACCCCCCGCTTACATAACACTCCGGTTCCTCACCAGACGTTTTATTCTATCGCGGTCTGTGGTTATCAGAAGCTGCATAAACCGGTTATTTAGTCCGTTACGCGAAAATTATTGAGGATCCGGGCTGTTAAACTGTTCTTCCTCTTTCGCTTCCGGAGAAAAGGGGAGGTGTCACCCTGCGGCCGGGTAGTGAAAGGGATTTGACGTAATTCAGGCGAAGGGCGAACAAGACCGCAAAGGACGCCCGGGCGACCGGATACCTGCCGGGTTGTGCGAAGTAAAAACCGGAAGCAGTGATAACACAAACAGGCCCCTACAGCGTAAGGATTGTGATGGACGATAAAGAGCAATTTACGAATCTTGTGGCAAAGCATGCCTCCGGACTCACCGAAGAGCAGCTGGCCGGTTACGATGCCTGTTCCCTGGATGGTGAATGCGTCACGCCTTCATACGAGGTTTTCCGGGGGTATCGTACCCGCCATACCCTGGATGAATTTCTGGAGATGGCCATATCGCTGAATGCCATCCACCCGGATGAATATTTAACGGATATGCTGCTTAAGCCTCATGAGGTGATCGGCGCTCTGGCCGATGAAGGCGACCAGCTGAACAACGCCACCCCGGTTTATTTCTTCCCGGATACCGGCGTCTATGCAGCGGCCGTCAGTGAAACCCGGGTGCTCGATGCCTGGCTTTGCTGGCCATGCTACCCGGCGAACTGGTAACGCGGCCGTTGGAATTGCACCGGCAGGATACGAATTTAACCGACCCCGTGGCGGGAAGGTTATCACAATTGCATGTCCTCATCCCTCAAGCCCCCTGCCAGGCCCTAACGTGCTGTCAGGCTTCGCCTGATTCCCGATCTGCGCCGGTACTTCAGCCGATAACTTTTTGTTTTCTTTTTATTTTCTCCCCATTTCCTCAAAGTTCGCGGGCGGCGTGGACAGGGCACCATTGCCGCATGTGGGGTCTTAATAAGGGCAGGGTGGTCAGGTTTGCTCGATGCCGGGGGTAGGCCCTACCCTTTATGGGATGAGGACATGCAATTCACTAAATTAATCGACAGCACCGGTGGTGACTTATCTGTAACGGGTCAGTTTTGATACGGGGAATGTTTCAGGGTTAAGATCTGGAATCATAAAAATATACGCTCCCGTTCAGGACATACGACTTGAAATGGATAATGCCATTAAAGGAATTCCAGCCTTTCGTCGATAACAGTTTCTGACCATCGCCATAACCATGTCATGGAGGAGACTAACCGTGTTTCAGAGGTGAGCTGGTGCCTGGCAAAACATACAAACTCAAATATCAGGAAGCGAGTTTAGTTGTTTATAACATGCAGCCGTGTAACTGATTAGGTACCGGCAAAAGGAGGAAATAATGTTTGAAAACTACGTTTGTAAAATCTATGTAAGCAATGATCCTCATTTTAGTAGCCATCTCGAAGCAACTGCGTTTGGTTTCGATAATGGTCAGCAGCAAAAGATTCTCACCGCAGCCCATGTTGTTACCAATGCTCTTGGAAAAATTTATCCCGTCAGCAATACACTTAAACTTTACGTCAAATTTCTTAACCATCAAGGACTGGTGAACGAAGAGCCTGTTCTAGTCGATTTCATTCTCAATGAGGCTAATGACAGGGCAGACTTTAAAGACGGCATTCCGTTTGTTGACAGTGCAGAAATCGTATTACCAGCTGGAATACAACAGCCTGTAAGTAGTTACTTTAAGGTCCTGGCTCCCGCAGCTGGCATGGGTACATTGGGTGTCGGATATCCAATGAATGAGACAACAATTTCGACATTCCCTGGTGAAGTTTCAGGCATTTGGCCTTTAAATTGCTCAAATCATTCTCCCCAACATCTCACAACTCGCTTTGTAATAGCACATTTCAACACCGATGGTTGCTCTGGTGGACCCTATGTCGTCTCCGAGAATGACGAGCATTTTGTCATTGGAAGTCTGGTTGGAATAATGTCTGGAACCTGCCCAGATTCAAATCCACACATGTCTGTTCAGTCCGCTACTGATTTTTAGCAAAGTCAGTTCCAAAATGACGCTGGCACGATAGTTATTTTGGGTCTGCCCGATATGGCGTCTGCCCTTACTAACAGCAACAGCATTGAAACTGACAAACATGAACTCGAAAGTGCCACAATAGTAAGTCATGATTTCTTCATCACTTTTATGGTGCTCTTTTTCACCTATCACACAGCAAGTTATGAATACGAGGCCTGTAATGGACGCTACCGAAACTGAAGAGCTCGAAAAAATTCGCAAGAAGGCAATGGATGAAGTTACAAGTGCTCTTCAGGCGCTTGAAAATAAGTTCCCGGGTATTACTGAGGGCGCAGCAGCTTTGGCGGGGTCAGGCGTAGGCGCAGCGGCTTCCTTCGGTGCTCTCTATACGCTTGGTACAACGGGAGTGTCAGCAGCAGGCATAACCTCCGGGCTCGCTACAGCAGGGTCTATCGTCGGTGGCGGTATGGTTGCAGGCATTGCGGTATTGGCCGCACCTGTAGCTGTGTTAGGGATTGGCGGGTACGCGATAGTGAAACACAAAAAAAATGCGAAACTGACAGCCGCCCTTAGTCAGGCCATCCAAAAGCTCTACGAAGTTCAGGAAAGGTTGATGTCGAATGCGGAATATTTTAAGGCAGAAATTGCTGGCATCAAGGCAACAATCGACATGCTTACTAAGAAAGCTCCAAAAGGTAGCCTGGTCGCGGTGAGGTAAACACATGAGTCAGTCTCCTTATGATGATGAGTTCAGGGCCATCCGTTATATTCAGCTCCGTGGTCAGGATATCGCGAACGCTCACGAGACAATTAACAGTGATATAGAGAGCCTTAAGGCACAGTTGACCGGGCTAATCAGCGGCACTGAACTTGATGAAGCGGAGCATCTGGCGCTTAAAGAACATCATCTGCGAGAAATGACCCCTTCAGATACTGCCATGCATTCTACTGGTCTCAAGACTATATATAGCGAGGCTAACCAGCGTGTATGCGGTGATATTGGACTGGCCACAATACTCTCCACGGATGACTTGGCTGTTGTAGATGCCCGGATCCAGAATCATATTAAAGAATTTAATGATCGCTACGCACTCGACGCCTGGGATTATGCTATTGCCTGCGGATGCGGGCTCATAGCATCCATGCTGGATTTACTTTGCGTCAGAGCCCCGCCAAAACCTACGGTGAGCTTTACGGCAGAAGTGGATGGTATTTTCAATAAACAGGTGCAGAAAGCCTTCAATGCCATTTTGCCGGAGGACCTGAGTACAAAACTCTCAGATTTGTTCCCTATAGGGGCACCAGACAGTTCGATCAGCAGCGATTTAGTGGGTGCGGCCGGTGGCGTTTTGTCTCCCACAAATCACCGCTTAAGAGCTTTGTCACACGATCCCGTACTGGGCATTATTTTCGGTATAAAGGATATGCTGAACGGGACCTGTACGGTGGTTCAGAATGGACAGATCGTGGTTTATCCTTCCAGTAAAGGCGTTACAGACGAAACCAATATTTTCAGGCTCATCGCCAGAATGTTTGGACACCTGGCATCGGATGTTAATGCCCCCTCAGCAAAAGGAAACCGTGGCATGGGGTTACCGGCTCCTTTTATGGGGCTACTTCGTATGCTTGAGGGGATCCCTGTGGGGAGTTCTAACTTCGGCAAACAAATAGAGTACATGTATGTCAACGGGTATGACTTTCGTCAGTTTATCGTGACAAGTATTCCGATGAGCATAATGGAAGTTTTGATGCGGGTTTTCTATGTGGCGAAACAGGTATCGCTGGGAAAAGGAGCTTTTGGGGAGACCTTACTGGATACCATGCCGTTGCGGCTAAATCCACGCTTCCGGATGATGCTTGCCCTGGGTTATGGAACTTCCAGTGCTGTTAACGCAGGTAAAATGTATATCACCGGCAATATTCTCAATGCGAATTACGCCTCCTGGATGGGGTTGGCCTGGAATGGTTTTCACTCACTCAAGTGGTCCCTTTATCAGCGACACTTAAAGCTTTGGGCCGGTATTGAAAAGGCAGAACTGGAACGGCTTCAGAACAATATAGACAGCATCGAGGCATTGACCATCAGAGCAGGAAACTTGCCAGTCAAGTAACATTCACCGGAGCACCTCCGGAACCCCATAGCCCACCAGCTGCTAAAAATGTCTGCCTTTGCTTTTAATACTCTCTCTGCCTCCTCCCCGAGGCAGAGAGTAGCTCGTAGTTATTTATACAGCTCACAACAGGGCCATAAGATACTCCGCTTCTCGTTTACCGATGATCCTGATCTGTCAGCTCTCTTACCGGATGCTGTACGAGCGTAACGGCTTATTATTGATAGTTCTCTCATATCAAACCTCATAAAGATTTATGCTGCCACTTAGTAACAGCCTAAAGGTTGTACTCTCTATTTAACAGCTTTTAGGCTGTTAATTTGATATTACAGCTTTTAGGGTGTATGTTTAGAAAACAGCGTACAAGGTGTATCAGAGGAACTACTGAGGCCAGCTTATGATCAATAATGATTACCCGTTAAACACGCTCAACCAGTTGCGTCCCTTGCTCATTGGTTTTCGCAAGGCGAATGGCCTGACGCAAAAAGACCTGTCCGAAAGGTTAGGGGTCACTCAACAGACATACTCACGTCTGGAAGCCAACCCTGCCAGTGCGAGCATTGAACGGCTATTCAAGGTGTTTTCTATCCTGGGCGTAAAAATCAGCTTCTCCTCGACAACCGCCTCTTCAGAGGGGAAGCAGACGGAAGAAATGCTTAAATCAAACTCACCTGCACGACAGGAGAAATGGTAACGATATGAGCCGGAAACAGCAGCGTCTGGCAATCTGGATGAACGGAATCAAAGTCGGATACTGGGAAAAAAGTAAAGGGGTAGACAGCTTACAATACCTTCCTGACTGGAGTGCAGACGAACAGGGAAGGCCGCTGTCATTGTCCCTTCCTTTTACTCCCGGGAACCAGGTCTGGCGTGGAAATGTGGTACGTGACTATTTTGATAATTTACTCCCGGACAGCGAAGGCATACGCAGACGTCTGGCAATGCGTTACAAGGCCGATAGCCTGGAGCCTTTTGATCTTCTGACGGAGCTGGGAAAAGACTGCGTGGGCGCGATACAGCTGCTTCATGACGGAGATGAACCCACAGATTTATATTCCGTGAAGTATCACCCGCTTACTGAATCAGAAATTGCGGCAACTTTGCGTAATACCACGGAGACATTGCTACCGGGCAGGCCAGAAGATAACGACGACTTACGTTTATCTATTGCCGGTGCTCAGGAGAAAACAGCCCTACTGTGGCATGAAGATCGGTGGTGTATGCCGGAGGGTAATACACCAACGACGCATATATTCAAGCTACCGCTCGGACTTGTGGGGAACATGAAAGCCGACATGCGCTCGTCGGTTGAAAATGAATGGCTCTGCTCGGTACTTCTCGAACAGTACGGGCTCCCCGTGGCAAGAACGCAGATTGCTCACTTTGAAGATCAGAAAGCGCTGGTGGTAGAACGTTTTGACCGAAAATGGTCAGGAAACGGACAATGGATCATTCGTTTACCCCAGGAGGATATGTGTCAGGCCCTGGGCATTTCGCCATTACGAAAATATCAGGCGGACGGCGGGCCAGGTATATCGGAAATTATGGAAGTTCTGAGTAATTCAGACCGTGCTGAGCGTGACAAAGCGCAGTTTTTTATGACGCAGATAGTTTTCTGGATGATGGCCGCAACAGATGGCCACGCTAAAAATTTCAGTATTTCTATTGGGCCACAGGGACGTTATCACCTTACACCACTCTATGATGTGTTGTCGGCATGGCCGGTGATCGGTCATGGGAACAATCAGATATCCTGGCAGAAGTGCAAACTGGCGATGGCCGTACGTGGCAGTAGCAACTATTACCAGATATATCGAATACAACGACGCCACTGGATCAGGCATGGTGAGATAACCGGCCTGAGTAAACAGCAGACAGAGGCGATGATAGAGGAAATCATCGCCAGAACCCCGGGTGTCATTGAACGTGTTAGCGGGCTTCTTCCGGACCAGTTCCCCCAGCAGCTTGCGGAAAGTATTTTTGATGGAATGAGGCAGCAATGCAGGCGCCTGGCTGAGAAATGACAGCCGCAATTTATAGTGTGCATGTTTTCAGAATAGCTGATGTAAGCGTGAGGATTCAGTATGACTGAAGAACAAAAAAGAATAGAGCGGGCTATTGAGTTGGCTTGTCGTTACGGCGGAACCGATGAAATGCATCATCTGCAATGGGTCGTGGATCAGATGGTAAGAGAACTTGCTGGAGAACGTTATGCACAGATTGTAGCAGATGCCACCAGCGGAGAAGATGGGCCTGATACTTACAAATGGAGTGTTGGGATCGCGCCTTAGCATCTGTCAGTCTGGGGATGAAAACGTACTTAACATCCAGCGAATTCCCAGACTTCACATTAAGACTAGAGTAACGGCCGCAATCACGTGAGAGAAAAAAATGGCAATTTTAGCAATCATTGCAGTTATCGCCCTGGGTGGGTACGCCTGCGGGTTTATTAAAGCCCGTGAGCTGAGCGCTTTGCGTAAAGAAATGAAACTATACGTGGATCGCATGGAAGCGGCGGAGCTGGACTTACACGCAATCAGAAGTGTAGCGGAGCACCGGTTGCACGGTGCAGGTAAACAGTTTGCCGACCTTTACAGCCGTATCGACGGTGCAACTGTGACGCTGACACCCGAAGATCAGCTGTTACTGGCAACGATGCCATTTAATATTCAGGATGTAGAAGACATCGTAAACGAGCGCGGTCCAAAGACAATTAGCGGCCGTCCATTCTGGGAAGTTGAGCCAGGCCCGCATGACTATGAATATGGCCCGCAATATCCGTATTTCCCAGACCAGCGCTAGGAAGAGATCAAGATGAGAGAGCCAAGACCCCGCCATACCTTGCAGGTCATTCGAGTGCCTTCTCTGGAGGTTCAGGATCTGGGGCTGACCAGCTTTGATAGCTGGCTTGACGAGAACGGTTATGACAAAACGAATGCCAGAAATAACCGTACCATCTGGGCGAGAGAAGGCGGATGGCATCTGAAACGTTGCAGAAATCTGGAAACTGGCACGGACGATTTCTGGTTTATCGCTTTCGATGGTAAAGGCGGAAAGATATACCCGCTGAAAACCCAAAGAGACTACCGGGCTGCATATCGTAAGCTGGAAGCAGAAGGTTATGCACCTGCGGTCATCGAGCAAATGACCACAGGCGCAGCATATAACCTGGCCTATCCACGTTCCACCCTAAAACAAGCTGAGACGGCCACCAGCGAACCAAAGCGGAAACCTGACGTAGATATCCAGGGTGAGCACTGCGAGCGCGTAGTGACGCAACGTAGTGGCGTGGCACAGGGTAAATTTAAAGCTCTGCTCATCGAGAATTTCGCGGGCCGTTGTGCGGTAACCGGTTGGGTTAATGGCGGTGTCCTGGATGCGGCACACATTGAACATGGAACCCGGTACAATCCGTCTAATGGCATCCTGATGACTCCAACAATGCATGCTCTGTTTGATGCCGATCTTATGGGCATAGATCCGGCCACCCTGACCGTTCATTTTAAGCCAGGCATTGAGCTGGGCGAGCTGTTTGAAGGCCGTAAAATCACACCGCTGGTGTACGATCTGGACTTAGAGCGGCTGGCCGTACGCTGGGCAGGATACCAGGGCCTGGCTCATGAACAATGATGGGTTACAGCCGGGATGTGTGAAAACCCGTCAGTGAAACCTGCATGCGCCATACCTTTAAATTTAAACTCAAGAGCCAGGCTCAAGATAAAACCGAAATGAAAAGGTAAAATCCGGTGCACCAGATCTCTTAGGTTTAATACCTGAGCCGGTATACTGGCAGGCGCAGGCATGTGGGTATTATCCAGTCCATACATCTCCACACAGTGTTAACCGCAACATTTAAAGTTCAATAAGGACGGTTTCAATTTTATGTATAAAACAGCATTAGTGATGATTATCGGGATCCTCGGATGCAGTAAAGCATTTGCAGCCACTGAATTACAGCTCCAGCAAAAACGCGTTATGCAGTTCTGTGCCAACGCCAGTCTTCCATTGTTAGTTGCGGGTACAACGTACGCGAATACGTCTGACAACGGGCGACCAGAAAAAGAAAGATTGGCAATCCTGAAAAATTCAGTTGCAAGCTCGACAGCTTATAAAATGGCATCTCCCGGAGTTCAGATTGCCATGATGAGCGTGGTGGAAGATATTGCCGATCCGAAAGAATTAGCTCTACATCAAAAAGAAGTTAGACGTCTTGGGGCTAGTTATCTTTCCGACAGCGGTGTTTCATGGGCTTCAAAAACTGTTTCACCATTTACAGCCTGGTGTAACTTTAACCGTTTAGAAAGTTAAGGCTGGCAAGGCGGTTCCTGTTCAGGAAAGTTACTTTCCGTGCGGGGACCGTAAGATACAGATAAAGCTTAAGGCCTTTGAATTTCTGGAAAGCATTTGAAAATTTCATTGCGCTTGTCTGATATGAAACAGCCCCTGCATTTCTGCAAAGGCTGAAAGAGTGTGTACGGACTTTGGAAGGAGTGATGATATACGCCTGAGCCATCCCATCACCGCAGACAGGGTAATTAACCCTGACTAAAGCTTTCACCTATTCCGTCGCTCGCAAGCGGCTTTCGCACACTAACGAAGGTATGGCCTTTCGTCGGTGTTAAATTTTTCAAACTTTGCTTACTTTGTCAAGGAAGGTGACCGCAGTAGTAGGCACAACTACTTTAATCTGTATGAATAATAAGGTAGAACCGGCCAGTGAATGAATGCTTTCCCTGAAATCAGGCGGACAACCTTCAGGAATATTGATAGCAAGACTGAATCTCTCGCTGCGGCGATAAACATTTCGCCATAACCCTGAACGAGAGTGGTTCATCCATCATATACAGGAGCGTTACATGCGCAAATTTAAGTACATAATCTGTCACCAGTGCGAAGGCCACGGGACCATGGAAAACCCGGCCTTTGAAAATGGATTCACCCAATCAGAAATGGCTGAGTGGGAGCCAGAAATGCGTGAAAAGTATTTTGCCGGAGCATTTGATGTTCGCTGTGACGTTTGTGCCGGTGACGGTAAGCTCAGCGTACCAAACGTAGCGGCTATGTCTTTTTCAGAACGACGGGTTCTGGCAGCACGGCGGCGTGATGAGCGTCTTCAGGCTGCTGATGAACGGCTGTCCCGCCAGGAACGAGCAATGGGGTACTGAGGTGTTACAGCAAAGATGAAAATGACGAAGCCAAAACCGGTAAGCCGGATGAAAAGACCGTTTATTAGTGAGCTTGCAGAGCTGGGTTTATCGGGTGAAATTCTTTCAATTCGAACTGACGGCATGCAGGGGACGCTCATACCCGATCTTACCGCAGGGGTGAGTGAAGCAGGCCGTGTGAAAACCGGCAACTGGGTAATCTCTGACAAGAGAACCTTCGACCATGTCGTTCTGTGTGTTGAAAGACAAGATGAGAACCATGATGTGTACGTAGGTAAATTCATCCAGTTACATGTAGCCGCTAATAAGAGCCTTAAGATCGTCGAAATGGGCGATGTGAAACTGGTGGCCATAACCAGCTCGATTCCTACCACTTTTAATGGTGGGATAAAGAGATACAAAGGGGTTACGTATGTGTCACTTTCCCAAACAGCTCAAACCACTATCGACTTCCCGAAGCGTATCTACAAAGAGGGCCAGGAATGTACTTCTGTCACCAGTCCTGACCAAGGTCCTTTCGCCCGGGATGTTAGGTTGAATTGCTACGGGCGATGTGTTGTCACCGGCGTAAGGTCCCCCTGGCGTACTGAGGCCGCGCACTTAACGCCACGTCATGAAGAAGGCATTCCCGACGTAACGAACGGAATTTTACTTCGCCGTGATATCCATACACTGTTCGACAATGACCATTGCGCCATAAACCCTGACACTATGAAAATTTACTTCAGCCGGGAGGCCCGGGAGTTGGATGATGATCTCCTGAAATGGCATGGGAATGAGATAGAGACGACACGCATGCAGGTTCCGGTTAACATCGAAAACCTTCGGATACGATGGCAAAAATTTAAGGCTAAGGATCGTCAGCGTAAATAAAGCCATAAGCTGAACCACGGCGAGGATTAGTCTTGTTCACTAAATGACAGCGAGAGATTAAATGCAAACCCAAAAAGATATTACAGTTGGCCAGATCTGGGAAGAAGTGGATCCAAGACTGATCCGGAAAGTGCGAGTTGTTGAGGTGGCCTCGTTAGAAGGGCCCAAAGGCATCCTAATCGAAAACGTGGAGTCTGGTCGTAAGAACTGGGCGTCGTCATCCCGCTTTAATGGAAAGCGTGGAGGGTATCGTCTTATTTCCTGAAGGTTTTGCCAATATGGGAAACTGAAGAGGTTGAAACCATCCCGGTGAGGGAGCATATCTGGTAAAGAAGAGTCTTTAAAAAGGTTTTACGCGACCTGGGATAATAAACGGGAAAACGATACCCAAAAAAAGAATACAGCGATGATAACGATAAGGAATGGTAAGGGCTTCAATATTTTGAGAAATGACCTGGCTTCCTTTGCATCTGCATTTCTAATCAAACTGTCCACATAGGGATCACAGCTCTTAGGTTCTGAATTTTTCATATGTTCTGTACCTGAAATTGATTCCGTATGAGAAAAGGCCACCGAAGTGGCCTCTATCAAAACTGGTGGCAAAAGTTAGATCAGGAAATCATCAAGACTTTTACCGGCTGCAATTTGTTCTGCCAGAGCTTTGGGGGTACGGCCCTGTCCAGTCCACGTTTTTGTTTCGCCATTTTCATCAGTAAATGAGTATTTGGCCGGGCGTGGTTCACGGCTTTTCTTGGTAGCCGTAGATTTGGCCTGGAATGAGCCAAGCAGCTCTTCCGGGTTGATACCATCTTCTTCCATTAACTTACGCAGGGCGTCAAGTTTCTCCTGACGAGCTTGCAGTTCGGCAGCTTTGGATGATTCTTCCTGACGACGCTCATCAACAATGACATTAAGCTTTTCGAGGATTTCCTCAAGTACTTCTAAAGGCAGCTCGCGGCCCTGGGCGCGAAGAGTACGAATATTGTTTAACGATTTGAGTGCTTCAGACATACGACCTCACTTTCTAATTCTTTGATAAGGATTTACTTAATCATAATACACTCTATAAGGAAAAAGATGCCAGCTTTATGTCTTCAGGTACAAAGATATCTTGCTAAGAATACTCCTTATCTTCCTTGTGCAGACTGTTTCGTGCTTTCGATGTTGTTCATGAGTCTTAAAATCTGCTCACTGTTTAGGGTACTCATGCTGTAAATCATCAAGAAGGAAGCGCAGAACAACATAAGCAATCGGAAAAGGAAACCATGCCAGTGACAGGCCATATATGGCGGAGATAAACATAGGGTAATTTAACTCACTTACAAAATTCGCTTCATTGTATTGTTGAATCGAAATGGCAGAAGCAAAAATTATAATTAAAGTAAGAAAAATCCACTCTAGCCATCTCTTTTTATAACAAGCATAAGCGAAAGCTGTAGGGTAAAAAATAAAGCAAAAAATTCCAGCTGCAATTACGTTCATAAAAGTAACTTTCCTGATAGCGCAGTTATTTTTCGAATGCAGCATCATGAACAACTGCCATAACATTGATGATTGGCTTTCTTTTTCTGAAGAACCTTCCGCGCGGCAAAGTTTCTCCCGCTTTGAGACGATAAAGCCAGAAAACATAAGCCGGAGGAACATTGCTGTCAAAAATATCTGAACAAGTTTGAACTGTGATGCCTACTGTATTGTCTTTCCTCATCTCTTTAAAAGTGCCTTGCAATGCAGCGGATAACGTCATTTTTAAGAAACCTTTTTCTGTTTGAACGGATAGACTTGACTTAGCTGGCTTGACTGTAATGTTTGCCACTAAAGATCCCTCGTTCTGAGGATGCAGGCACTACAAAGTTACCGTCAGGTCTAATCATACGAGTTTGGATGAAATTTTTGCCGGATTTGGTTTTTTCAACCTGGTGCTCGATCTTCCATTCTTGGGGTCTGACGCTCAGTGGAACGAAAACTCACGTTAAGCAACGTTTTCTGCCTCTGACG
>NZ_JBMKHS010000057.1:0-13899 GCF_049238105.1 Enterobacter cloacae complex sp. IR5418
CCATCAGCAAAAGGGGATGATAAGTTTATCACCACCGACTATTTGCAACAGTGCCGTTTACTCATATATACTTTAGATTGATTTAAAACTTCATTTTTAATTTAAAAGGATCTAGGTGAAGATCCTTTTTGATAATCTCATGACCAAAATCCCTTAACGTGAGTTTTCGTTCCACTGAGCGTCAGACCCCGTATAGTGTTTTGCAGTTTAGAGGAGATATCGCGATGCATACGCGGAAGGCAATAACGGAGGCGCTTCAAAAACTCGGAGTCCAAACCGGTGACCTCTTGATGGTGCATGCCTCACTTAAAGCGATTGGTCCGGTCGAAGGAGGAGCGGAGACGGTCGTTGCCGCGTTACGCTCCGCGGTTGGGCCGACTGGCACTGTGATGGGATACGCGTCGTGGGACCGATCACCCTACGAGGAGACTCTGAATGGCGCTCGGCTGGATGACGAAGCCCGCCGTACCTGGCTGCCGTTCGATCCCGCAACAGCCGGGACTTACCGTGGGTTCGGCCTGCTGAATCAATTTCTGGTTCAAGCCCCCGGCGCGCGGCGCAGCGCGCACCCCGATGCATCGATGGTCGCGGTTGGTCCGCTGGCTGAAACGCTGACGGAGCCTCACGAACTCGGTCACGCCTTGGGGGAAGGATCGCCCGTCGAGCGGTTCGTTCGCCTTGGCGGGAAGGCCCTGCTGTTGGGTGCGCCGCTAAACTCCGTTACCGCATTGCACTACGCCGAGGCGGTTGCCGATATCCCCAACAAACGGTGGGTGACGTATGAGATGCCGATGCTTGGAAGAGACGGTGAAGTCGCCTGGAAAACGGCATCGGATTACGATTCAAACGGCATTCTCGATTGCTTTGCTATCGAAGGAAAGCCGGATGCGGTTGAAACTATAGCAAATGCTTACGTGAAGCTCGGTCGCCATCGAGAAGGTGTCGTGGGCTTTGCTCAGTGCTACCTGTTCGACGCGCAGGACATCGTGACGTTCGGCGTCACCTATCTTGAGAAGCATTTCGGAACCACTCCGATCGTGCCTCCGCACGAGGCCGTCGAGCGCTCTTGCGAGCCTTCAGGTTAGAGGCCGTCGACAATGATAATCTGGATCAACGGACCTTTCGGCGCCGGAAAGACGACGCTCGCTAAGCGGCTGCGCGATCGGCGTTCCAAATCGCTGATCTTTGACCCCGAGGAAATCGGGTTCGTGGTGAAAGAAACGGTCCCCATGCCAGCGAGCGGAGACTATCAGGATCTCCCCTTGTGGAGGGGACTTACGATCGCGGCGGTCAGGGAGATTCGAAGGAATTACTCGCAGGACATCATCATCCCAATGACGCTCGTGCACCCGGACTATCTGACTGAGATACTCGACGGGGTAAGGCGGATCGACGATCAGCTGCTGCACATCTTTCTGACGCTCAACGAGGACCTATTGCGTCACCGGATCGCGAACCAGACCATGCATCCTGACCCGAATCGAAATGCGGAGATTCGAGAGTGGCGATTAGCGAATGTCGCCCGATGCTTGGCCGCAAGGGAACGGCTTCCATGCACAACCCGTGTTCTCGATAGTGGTGCACACACCAGCGATGAACTCGCAGCGATGGTGCTCGACGGAATCGATGGGCGCACCTGATCGCCTTCGACGCCTGCGCAAAGCGTAGCGCGAGGGTGGCGGGCTCACGACCAAACGCCCAGAGGTCGATCATCGCAGGGATGTTTGGCTTTGTGGTGCGGACGACGGGACTCGAACCCGTACTCTCACAGAGAAGCAGATTTTCGTACCACCTCGACTTTCGCCGCCGTCTGATGACGTTCGTGGTCTGGACTGTCCCTTCGCCATTGCCCGAAGGCTTTAGGCGCCGCCCGTCCAGTCTCTACACCTTCCCCCGAAGGGGCTTGGCTCGGGATTGGCTTAGGGTATTGCCCGTTAGCGTTCCCCGACTTTGAGCGGTTCTACTCCGCGGATTTCCCCGCGGGCACTCCAATTTTAAAGTCTGCTGCGTCTACCGATTTCGCCACGTCCGCCTTTTTTCGCCGTTCCTAGCGCTCGTGCGATGCACCTATGTTGCACCTAGCGCCGAATCGTTCTTCGTCATCCTGAAAAACCACGTCTCCTAAAGCCTTGCATAGCTTATCTTTTCTCCACCACGAACTTTTTTGTGGGATGGTAGAAAAAAAGACTTTTTAAGTCCGCTGGCTTGCCAGGCCTTGTTAGCTTGTACGGTCATGGTTATCGGGTAAAGAATATTGACGGCATCGCTGGTGTCGGTGGCTGAAAAGCCGGCTCCCATCAGGGCAATAGCCATTTCAGATGCAGGCGTACAGGGCAATGGTCAACAGCTACAGCCTGTCTGACGATTCCGGCGTCATGGCTGCGGCGGCTATCACGCATTTTTTGTTCGGTCAGGCGGTGTTTTCGTACCTCAATGGTTGGAGCGTGTTGATCGGACCTGGTACAGGTTTGGACAGCACGGGCTGCAAATACGCAAGGGATTTAATGGGCCTGGTGGCGTTCACGGCTTTTATCGTGACGTTTCTGTTCAGGGGCTACTCATAATCTCGTGGCTCGGCGGTTCCCGGCACACCATGACAGTAAGGAAGGACCCTGTGTCTCAACTCTCCCAGCTTCGAAGCCCCGCCGCCGTGCAGGCTGCCATCGATGAGTTCGTGCAACTGGGCCGCACGAAATTCCTGGCGCGCCACGGCTACGGCAAGTCCCGCGACTTCCTGGTACGTGATCCGAAGACCGGCACCGATTGCGATTCCAAGGCCATCGCCGGTGTGGCCTTCGGCAAGCAATTTCCCGAGCAGGGCCCGCTCACTGCTGACAGCTTCTCCGGTGGCGAGACGACCGTCGTTCCGGCGCTGACGCGGCTCGGGTTTCGCATCATTCGCATCGGCGAAGACTGGTCCGAAGAAGAGGTCCTGGCCACGGTCGAAGACTATTTCGACATGCTGCGTGCCGAGGCGGCTGGGGAGCCGTACCACAAGTCCGAGCACAACCAGGCACTGCGCCAACTGCTGAACGGTCGCAGCAAGTCTTCAGTCGAGCTCAAGCACCAGAACATTAGCGCCGTACTCGATGCCCTGGGCCTGCCCTATATCAACGGCTACAAGCCACGCGGCAACAGCCAACTGCTGCTGCGTAAATCCGTACACGCCTACGTTCTGGAACATCAGCAGACGGTCGGCGCTCTTGTCGATGCCCTGGAGGAGGTAAAACTTCCGGGTGACAAAACCTACCGAGCGGCTTTGGTAGAACCACCCGCCCGTGAAGTGCTTGTGCGTACCCCGGCATCTCTACGGCAACGCCTACCGCGAAAGTTCGATTATGCCGCTCGCGATGAAGCCAACCGCAAGCTGGGCCGGGCAGGGGAGCAGTGGGTGATTGGCTACGAACAGCAACGCCTGACCGAGCTCGGCCACCCAGAGCTTTTTCAGCGGCTGGATTGGGTGTCCGACACCCAGGGAGACGGTGCGGGGTTCGACATCCTGTCGTTCGAAGAGGACGCCCATGAGCGCTTCATCGAGGTGAAAACCACCAATGGCGGGGTAGGCTCGTCTTTCTTGGTCAGCCACAACGAACTCGAATTCTCCAAGGAGGCGGGCGATCAATTCCATCTGTATCGCGTGTTCCAGTTTCGGGACGGTCCGCGCCTGTTCACGCTACCCGGCGACCTCAGCCAACATGTGCATCTCAAGCCGACGGACTACCGGGCGAGTTTCCGGAGTTTGGTGGGGTAAAGGCAGGGTTCTGTTGAGCCGAATGGCTGTGTGCGGCCGATTCTGTTGAAAAAGTAGCGGCCTCCCCATGCCGTTGGCAAAATTGCTTTGTCAGCGAGCGTGGGGGCGAACAGCATGATGGGACAGTTACCGGGAGGACAGCAGCGCCTGTTCTACTCGTTCAATCTGGAAGATCACGTCCCGGCCCAACATCTCCTGCGCAGCATCGACCAGTGCTTGGATCTCAGTGATCTACGTGCCTACCTGGCAGATTTCTATAGCCCCATCGGGCGTCCCTCGATTGACCCGGAGTTGATGGTGCGCATGCTGGTCGTCGGCTACTGCTATGGCATTCGTTCCGAGCGGCGATTGTGCGAAGAGGTGCACCTGAACCTGGCCTATCGCTGGTTCTGCCGGTTGGGTCTGGAAGACGAAGTCCCCAATCACTCGACCTTCTCGAAGAATCGCCATGGGCGTTTTCGTGACAGCGATCTATTCCGCTGGTTATTCAATGAGGTGCTGCGGCGCTGCATGGCAGCCGGCCTAGTCAAGGGTGAAGGTTTCGCCGTCGACGCCAGCATCATTAAGGCGGATGCCAGCCGGCAACGTGGGGTGGCGGGAGATGAGGTCGATTGGAACGATCCAAAGCTCAGCAGCCGCGCAGTGCGCGAGTACCTCGAAGCCCTTGATGAAGAGGCGCTGGCTGAGGCTCTTCCCAAGAAAATTTCGCTCACTGATCCTCAGTCCCGTTGGACAGCAGCGCCAGGTGGCCCGGCCTTTTTTGCCTACTCCACGAATTACCTGATCGACACTGAGCACGGTGTGATCATGGACGTGGAAGCTACCCCGGCGCACCGTACCGCCGAAGTCGATTCGACTAGGACGATGGTCGAGCGTGTCGAGGCGCAGTTCGATCTCACACCGGAACGCCTTATCGGCGATACCGCTTATGGCACCGCCCCGATGCTGGCCTGGATGGTCGAAGAAAAGGACATCGAACCGCATGTGCCGGTGTGGGACAAGACCGAGCGCAAGGACGACAGCCTCTCCAGTAACGACTTTCACTGGAGTCAGGACGCCAATGAATATCGCTGCCCAGCCGGCAAACCGCTACGCAGTGAATGGCGCGCCTTCACCCAGCAAAGGTCGCGGGTAACTAAGGCCAAAACCGTCATTTACCGCTCCAGCCAAACCGACTGCGCCACCTGCCCGTTGAAAGCGAAATGCTGCCCCAACACGCCGAATCGGAAGATCGTCCGCAGCATCCATGAGGCTGCCCGCGACGTGGCTCGACGCATCGCCAAGACACCGGAGTACCTCGTCTCTCGCTGCGAACGAAAGAAGGTGGAGATGCTTTTCGCCCACCTCAAACGGATCATGAAACTCGACCGTTTACGACTGCGTGGCCTAACGGGTGCCACTGACGAATTCACCTTGGCTGCGATGGTGCAGAACCTGCGCCGCATGGCCAAGCTTTTGCCTCAAGGGCCACCGCTGACGGGATAGGTATGCCTGCTACGAGCAGAAACCCTCAAATTAACCCTTAAACCTGAGCAAGGACGCTCAGTGAAACGCCGGAAGGCAACTTGAAGTGGCTTGCAGCCACTTCGACAGCAGGCACACCTGATCGGCAGGCTGCCGCTAAAGCTACTTTTTCAACAGAATCGGCCGATTTGTGCCGGTCGTCAAGGACCGCTTCGGATCACTCTCAACCGGATCGCGGGCCAGCTGATTTGCTAAAACCCGCGCCAAACTCAACGAAGGATTTCGCATGATCCGTTTTTTTTGGCGATCACGCTCGGCCTGATGGTTGGCTGCTCGTCGAGTTCAAGTTCGATCTGATCAGTGAGCGGTAGCGCAAGTGGATCGCCTCAGCCAAGCAGCGTTGTTGCCGGCGGCCGGAAGAAAGCCTTGAACTAGTAGCGGAAAGGATGAAACTTTATTTTTACGATTCTCAGCATTTTCCAAGGTTGAGCGAAAATTAGGATGATACTTTAATGATTCCGGCCTCCATCCCCACAAAACGCTTGCAGATGGCAGAATTGAAATAAGTCATTGTTTTAAATGGATTTTTGCAGGAATTGCTACGTTGCAGGGTCCTGTAGTTAGGATGACACTTTATTTTCCTCCCACAGGCCTCGTGATACGCCTATTTTTATAGGTTAATGTCATGATAATAATGGTTTCTTAGACGTCAGGTGGCACTTTTCGGGGAAATGTGCGCGGAACCCCTATTTGTTTATTTTTCTAAATACATTCAAATATGTATCCGCTCATGAGACAATAACCCTGGTAAATGCTTCAATAATATTGAAAAAGGAAGAGTATGAGTATTCAACATTTTCGTGTCGCCCTTATTCCCTTTTTTGCGGCATTTTGCCTTCCTGTTTTTGCTCACCCAGAAACGCTGGTGAAAGTAAAAGATGCTGAAGATCAGTTGGGTGCACGAGTGGGTTACATCGAACTGGATCTCAACAGCGGTAAGATCCTTGAGAGTTTTCGCCCCGAAGAACGTTTTCCAATGATGAGCACTTTTAAAGTTCTGCTATGTGGTGCGGTATTATCCCGTGTTGACGCCGGGCAAGAGCAACTCGGTCGCCGCATACACTATTCTCAGAATGACTTGGTTGAGTACTCACCAGTCACAGAAAAGCATCTTACGGATGGCATGACAGTAAGAGAATTATGCAGTGCTGCCATAACCATGAGTGATAACACTGCTGCCAACTTACTTCTGACAACGATCGGAGGACCGAAGGAGCTAACCGCTTTTTTGCACAACATGGGGGATCATGTAACTCGCCTTGATCGTTGGGAACCGGAGCTGAATGAAGCCATACCAAACGACGAGCGTGACACCACGATGCCTGCAGCAATGGCAACAACGTTGCGCAAACTATTAACTGGCGAACTACTTACTCTAGCTTCCCGGCAACAATTAATAGACTGGATGGAGGCGGATAAAGTTGCAGGACCACTTCTGCGCTCGGCCCTTCCGGCTGGCTGGTTTATTGCTGATAAATCTGGAGCCGGTGAGCGTGGGTCTCGCGGTATCATTGCAGCACTGGGGCCAGATGGTAAGCCCTCCCGTATCGTAGTTATCTACACGACGGGGAGTCAGGCAACTATGGATGAACGAAATAGACAGATCGCTGAGATAGGTGCCTCACTGATTAAGCATTGGTAACTGTCAGACCAAGTTTACTCATATATACTTTAGATTGATTTAAAACTTCATTTTTAATTTAAAAGGATCTAGGTGAAGATCCTTTTTGATAATCTCATGACCAAAATCCCTTAACGTGAGTTTTCGTTCCACTGAGCGTCAGACCCCTTCTTCTTTGACGGGACCGGATGACAAATGAACTAGAACCGGTACTTTTTTACGTGTTCTATCCAGAACAATACAATTTGATTTATCCGTATCAACGCTTCCCTGAAGAGTATTCAAAGAGCAATTATCATATCCCTCAACCGGAACTGCATTACCTTGGATATCAATTTTGAATCCTCCAGCTATTACAATTTCGGGTGCATTATCATTTAAAGTCTCGTCATAGGCAGCATCAACTACATCGCAAGCAGTAAGAGTAAGTGACGATGCCACAGCAAGACACAATAAAGAAAATCTGTTTTTGAGCATATTTGAGACCTTTTATAAAAATAAAATAACAGGAGAATTGTATCATTAACAGTCTAGTTCTAACGACTACCACTTTTAAGTATGTATTGAGCCAGTTTTATATTCAGGCACACCATATTGCACTCTAGGGAAGGTGCGAATAAGCAGGTCATTTCTTCCCAAGCTGACTCGCTGATTAAAATTTCGCGGATCTGGGCCGATTTTTTTCCCGCAAACACATCGAATCAGCCTATTTAGGCTATTTTTTCCACCATTTCTGGCGTTATTTCCGGTTTTTACTGAGATCTCTCCCACTGACGTATCATTTGGTCCACCCGAAACAGGTTGGCCAGGGTGAATAACATCGCCAGTTGGTTATCGTTTTTCAGCAGCCCCTTGTATCTGGCTTTCACGAAGCCGAACTGCCGCTTGATGATGCGAAACGGGTGCTCCACCCTGGCACGGATGCTGGCTTTCATGTATTCGATGTTGATGGCCGTTTTGTTCTTGCGCGGATGCTGCTTCAAGGTTTTTACCCTGCCGGGACGCTCGGCGATCAGCCAGTCCACATCCACCTCGGCCAGCTCCTCGCGCTGTGGCGCTCCTTGGTAGCCGGCATCGGCTGAGACAAATTGCTCCTCTCCATGAAGCAGATTACCCAGCTGATTGAGGTCATGCTCGTTGGCCGCGGTGGTGACCAGGCTGTGGGTCAGGCCACTCTTGGCATCGACACCAATGTGGGCCTTCATGCCAAAGTGCCACTGATTGCCTTTCTTGGTCTGATGCATCTCCGGATCGCGTTGCTGCTCTTTGTTCTTGGTAGAGCTGGGTGCCTCAATGATGGTGGCATCCACCAAAGTGCCTTGGGTCATCATGACGCCTGCTTCGGCCAGCCAGCGATTGATGGTCTTGAACAATTGACGGGCCAGTTGATGCTGCTCGAGCAGGTGGCGGAAATTCATGATGGTGGTGCGATCCGGCAGGGCGCTATCCAGGGATAATCGGGCAAACAGGCGCATGGAGGCGATTTCGTACAGGGCATCTTCCATGGCACCGTCGCTCAGGTTGTACCAATGCTGCATGCAGTGAATACGCAGCATGGTCTCCAGCGGATAGGGCCGTCGGCCATTGCCCGCCTTGGGATAAAACGGCTCGATGACAGCGGTCATATTCTGCCATGGCAGAATCTGCTCCATGCGGGAGAGGAAAATCTCTTTTCGGGTCTGACGGCGCTTAGTGCTGAATTCACTATCGGCGAAGGTGAGTTGATGGCTCATGATGTCCCTCTGGGATGCGCTCCGGATGAATATGATGATCTCATATCAGGAACTTGTTCGCACCTTCCCTAGCTCTTTCATCATCCTAGAAGAACTCTTAATTAAGTATTCTTCAAGTGGGCCAGCATATGCCCCTGATGTCACGATCGTTAGTTGCGTAAGAGGATGAGTCAAACTCTCAATGCCCTTCAGGATGTCATTCTGGACAGCAGCAATATAAACAGGCGAAGCCGCAATCAAATATTCATCATTCGGACTGGACTGCATTAACTGGCTTATAGTTGCGCAACGGTTATGCTTTCCTAGTGATTTTGTGATGGCTTTCCACCAGAGATCATGCCTGAATGGTACTTGATGAAATGTCGCCTCGTAAGAGGGCACCCGATCTCGACTATTTAAAAACCCCATCCCGGCAGAGATTATCCACAACTCCAGATTTCTGGTTGAGTTTAAAATTTCCTTTGCCGTAGACCAGTGATTACCTGAATACAAGGACAATGCCGGTACCGCCTGATTACTTCTGGCGTCGTCTACAATGTTACTCCAGGCATATGCTGCGTCGTCCGGGGTTTGTTTTGGATCTATGTCCAATGTCGGCCAGACGTGGCCCTGATGATTCTTGCCCTTTGTACAGGAAGTGATTAAGTGTACTGAGCGTTCAGAGAACATTATCTTCCTTACATACCCATAGAACAGCTTTCTAAGAACGGTGGGCTCGCCTGAAAATTACAAATCAGCCCCTTTCACGGCATCATTTTGATTCTTCGCGTCTGCCCCCAGTAAGATGACCGGTTTTCTGCATGACAGTGTTATTCCTAACAAACGCAACACAAAACCACGCCAGCCAGAGCAAATTTTTTCATTTGCTGCGTAAAGCCTATTGTTTTCTCTTTTAAGCTTCGCCCACTCGTTACAGAGGGTAACATCATCAAGCGCTGTTATATGCTTCGCCTCACCTTCGACGATAACGGTATGGATACCGTATGCTGTAAATCTCATACTATTTTCCAGAACCCAGTTGCGGTATTCGTTGAGTCCACCTTCGGAACCGGTAGCTCTGCGCCACATTTCAATTTGCTTGTGTGATGGGTCAAGTGTACTTGTCATTGAAGCCTCGTCTCAGCGATAACGCTTGAAATAGCCCGCTTTGGTCAAAATGAAATTAGCCATCTGACTGGCGATTTGATTGTATCTTACTCATAGTGCCCAACCTATAGGTTAAAAAGGGGCATTTTCGCTTTATAGCGTGTTCAACATCATCAATCATCCCAAGAAAGGCTGGCTTATTAAGCCGGTCCATCATTTTCTGTATATCTCTCATCAATTTTTATATCCGGCCTGAAGTGCACCGTTCAAGCACACCGATCAGGCAGTTAGTCACTAGTTAACTCTTTACTAGAGACTAAATTCCATTGATTTACGTGACAACGTCACGTCATTAAGGTTTGCAAATGCCTAATTTTCATACTATGGGATTTAATTAGGAGTAAATCCCACAGGTTTACATAAAGCTGACATTTAAAAGTGTTAAAAATCAATCAGATAGAAAGAAAAGGCTCTCCGGAAGAACTCTTCTCATTATTTCGCCGCCCGGGGTTATTGCTGACAGATCTGAAAGTGCTAATATGTTAGTCATTAGTAATTAGTAAAGCCTTTACTAAACGCGTTTCTACGTAAATTCTATTGGTTTTAGAGGGTCCTACTGTCCGAAGACAATAAAGTTGTACACAAAGCACTAAAGTTGTAACCATTCTCAAAAAACGACGCTAATGTTGTATGCTTACTGAATGTGTGGTTATAGGGTTGGAGACTATAAAATGCACATATAGGTACGTATCAATGTCGTTTTTTGGGTACGATCATGGGTAGGGGTAGGCGTCTCAAATCCTATTTGGATTATGAAAATGCGCTAGGTGACGGCATAGGAGTGGGCTATGGCCAAAGTTATCAGCCCTGGCTTAGAGCTCAGGACGTTAAATCCCGTGGAAACCGTTCGATAGTCTTTGGCCTTAAGACGTTTCGAAACCATCATCATGGGGTTTGAGGGCCAATGATGTAAAAAACCACGCTAAGGAGATAATTCATTGTTTAAATTGAGATTTAACGGCCTCAATTCCCCCTTCATAATATCCTCCGGTAGTGTGAACGTATAATGTCCCAGCATGTTGATATGACCGTGCATCAGAGGCGAAAGCCGCGCGATATGTTCATCCTCTGGCCCTTCCCCGATGCTGCGCAGGTGCGACAAGGCTTCCTGCATATAAAGCGTATTCCACAGCACCACTGCGTTTGTCACCAGACCCAGCGCACCCAACTGATCTTCCTGCCCCTCGCGGTAACGTTTTCTGATCTCGCCACGCTGACCGTAGCAGATGGCTCTTGCAACGGCATGGCGGCCTTCACCCCGGTTCAACTGTGTTAGGATCCGGCGACGATAGTCCTCATCATCAATATAGTTGAGAAGATACAGTGTCTTGTTAACTCTTCCGACCTCCATTATTGCCTGAGCAAGCCCTGACGGTCGGGTACTTCTCAATAGCGATCGAATGAGTTCTGACGCATGAATAGTGCCCAGCTTCAGCGAACCGGCAACCCGCATCATCTCATCCCAGTGGCTTTCGATTTTAGAAAGGTCAACACAACCCCGCGCCAGTTTGTCCAACGCCCCGTAATTCGCTGCTTTGTCGGCCCGCCAGAACACAGCCTCACCCGCATCCGCCAGACGAGGTGAAAATTGGTATCCCAGTAGCCAGAACAGGCCAAAGATAATGTCACTGGTACCTGCTGTGTCCGTCATGATTTCAACCGGGTTTAGTCCCGTTTGTTGCTCAAGTAGCCCTTCCAGCACAAAGATGGAATCCCGCAGTGTTCCAGGAATCACTATGCCATGAAAACCCGAATATTGGTCAGAGACAAAGTTGTACCAGGTGATGCCGCGCCCTGAACCAAAGTATTTTCTGTTGGGGCCAGAATTCACCGTTTTCACTGGCGTGACAAAACGCATACCATCAGCGGAGGCTACCTCCCCGCCCCCCAGTATCCTGCCAACGCTAACGAGGACTGAAAATCAACCAGCCGCGCATTGGCGCTAACCAGCGTTTCTGCTCGGATGTAGTTCTGTTTCACCCAGCTCAGACGATGGCGAGTCAGTGCAGGGATATTGTGCTTGATCAGCGGCTCATGTCCGATATTGCAGGCCTCAGCCAGCATCACCGCACACAGGCTTATATGCAGATCCTGCGCACGGGCACCTGACTCGCTGACATGGCTGAATTCACGGGTGAAGCCAGTTCTGGCGTCAATCTCGAGCAACAGTTCTGTCAGGTCAACGAGTGGAAGCAATTGTCTGACTCGGCTGCTCAGTTGTATCAGCGCCGGTGGTTCATCCAATTTATCCAGGCTGCTGATGGTCAGCGAAGGATGTTTACCTTCATTGCAGATGTCCACGGCGGTATTGCGATCAAAACGTGATGCCACCGTTTTCCAGGTTTCATCTAACTGAGCGGCCAATTGCTCCGATGCTTTACTGCCATTAGTGGGGTGACCCAATGCCCGGCAGACTGGAACCCGCTGCGCCTGCCATTCCTCCCCCTGAAGAAGTTTTTGGCGCGGATCACCCCAACGATCGCTGTTTTCCAACCAGATGTCACGACGGCGTAGCGCATCCTGAAGTCGCTCCAGCAGACACAACGAGTAACCTGCTCGCTGTATCCGACCGTCAGCATCGTACACCAGGCGTTTCCAAGGGCCTGAAATGATATGTTCAGGTGCATCGTCCAGGATCCGTTTTTTCGAGCCGTTTAGCTCTGCCAGGTAATGGATGGCAGCCAAGGTATGTTCACCGTCTGGGGCCGCACGGAAGTGCAGATCGCGCAGTAGTGCGGGCAAAAAACGCCTTACCCGTCCGTATTGCTCCACCATTTCATCCTGAAAGTTTGTATCCTGGGGGCGGGCCAGTTCATTCACTTTTTCCACGGACTCTGCCAGTCTGGCGACAGACACACTGCTGAATATGGTCTTTCGCAGCAAATCATCGGCGGTATCTTCATCAAGTAAAAGTGCGCATGCCCGCGCCAGCAGCAACGCCGCGCGGTCAAGATCCTTGAGCGTCCTAAGTCGCTTTTTCTGCCCGGTTTTCTTCGCCTCCCGGGTAATATTGAGGATCAGCATATCCAGCACGTCAACGGCCTCGTCCAGCGCCGAGATTTCTTGCGCTTTCACGAATGCGGTAAGGATCGCCAGCCGCCGTTCTTCTGGCATTCTGCTGATATATTTCACCGATGCCATTCCGGCATAGCGTGCCAGATTGCGGAGCTGTATGGCGGGCAGCCCAGTGAAATTCAGACAGGAAAACTCCAGGCTGCGCAGGCGAGTGTAACGTTCAAGTGCTTCAGTGAACGCGGGGCCGCTGATAGTGACAGGGCCTCTTTTTAGGTGCTCCATCACTGAGAGTCGCTGTCCTTCGGGGATTTCAAGTAACCCAGCCAGTTGTGCGGTCTGCCAACGGTTTGGCAGCGCGGCCAATTTTCGCCACAAGCGGCGGGTCGCACGCTCACGGATTTCACCAATGACTCTCGTCAGGGTGGATGCGGCTGGCAACAACACTTTATTTTGAAGCAACCACGCGGTGGCAAAATCGAACATCAGTCCGGGGCGTTCATTACTGAGCCATGCACGGGTATACAGCAATCGCTTCAGTCTGAACGACCACGGGAAATCACCGAAATCATGATAGCTATAGTGCTGCCTGATAAGCCCGTGGTGCTCCCAACGTGTGTTTTCCCTTTGAGCATAGCGGGAAATGATCTCTGGATAGCGGATGTTAAGTTGCCTTGCGACATAAAACTGGACACCGGGCGGTATTTGCATGAGATCGGACAAGAAGGTTCCCAGAAAGCGGGCAGTTGTGAGTTGAAGGGCAATTCCCAACCGGTTATGCCTGCCCCTACGCAGGTTGATGAAAGTAAGGTCTCGCTCATCAAGATGAAAATACCGTGCCAGCTGGATCTCGTTTGGCTCTGCGGCATAACGCCCGTAGTTCTGTGTCTGTTTGTCGGTCAGAAAATCAGCAGCCATCACGCATCCTTTCGTAAACGGGTGTTCTGTTCTCTTTTTAACCGTCTCAAATGTTATGAGTTTTGATACCACCCAAAACGGTACTGAATGTCAGTATCAAAAATCGTGATTTATGCATTATGATACTACACAGTATGGCACTGTTGCAAAGTTAGCGATGAGGCAGCCTTTTGTCTTATTCAAAGGCCTTACAT
>NZ_JBMKHS010000058.1:0-10959 GCF_049238105.1 Enterobacter cloacae complex sp. IR5418
GATTCCGTTTTCTGAGACGACCCCATGAACGACTCCATGCAATGTCTGAATGGATTTACCGCACCCTGCCGCCTGACGAAGCGTACTGGTGCACATCTGAGCGCCTGAAGGCTCTGGCTATCCAGCATCTTTACCAGCTGGATCTGGCGCTTTCTCCACCGGACTAGTCACAGACGACACAGCAGTCTTCCTGTTTACAGGCCCCTCACCGGGGCTTTTCGTGCTGGATTTTTTCGGCCATTATGCTCATTTTTCATCTTTCACTCCTTTCGTCTTCCGGTCACCATGACGTTCTGCCGGTCGTTATGGCCCGCAATGGCCACAGTCTCTTTTTTTTACACAGAAATCCGCAAACGAATAAGTGGAGTAACCCGGAAATGAATAAAAGACATTCCGCAAAACAGTCTTACTTCACCTTTTTTATCTCTCTGTTCATTACATTCCAGAGTAGATCTTTGTCTACGGCCACTCTGTGGATAACGTAAAATGCCTTCGCGTGCAGCGGCCTCACGGCCGCGCGCTCAGAAGGAAATCAAAAGTACCTCCCGTCGCAAGCGCCGGGCCCCGTTCTCGCCAGAACCAGGCACCGCATACATACCTGACCCCTGCTAAACCGACGCCGCCCCGGCCCAAAGGGCCGGAACACCCTCGCTTTAAGAGGGATGTTGTAACTAGAAATCAAAGCAGCTGCAGTTAGCGTCGCGGCAAGCCCGCTGTACACGCTCGTAAGCGCCTCACGGCGCTAACGCGGAGATACAGCCCGTCAGCGGCCTCTGGCCTCGACGGGCTCACTCCGACCGCGCACATTAGCAATCGGAAAGCTTTAAGCGGGTATAGCTTTGCAGGGAAAGGGATGGGATTGGCAGAACCTATCAATCCGTAACGGCTGATGCCGGTTACGACGCCCCTCACCAGAATCACCCGGTTCAGCTCCGGCTGGCGTCTCCATGCCGCTTCGCGGCATACATTTACCCTTTAAAGCAGGGTTGCCTAAATCCGGGAGCGCGATAAGCTTTAATGGGTAATTTTCAATCAGGATGAGAAAAATGGATATAATTCTTCCGGGAAACAAAAGCCAGGCACGAGTCTGGGCAGAAACCATGATTAATCTGGAGGCCCGCAAACTCGTCAATACCGCTAATATTGTTGGCGCCCGACATCTGGGGGATGGATTGACGCGTCTCAAATTCATCGATGAAATTAAATCTGTCATTAATGGCGAATTTGAGCGTGCCCGGCGGGCAAAGTCTGACGAAGAGTGCATGACCTGCCTGCGTAACCTGCAGGCCGAAAACACCAGTCTGCTTGAGCAGAGCCGTCAGCTCCAGACCGGTTATGCGAAGCTATATGCCCAGATCAAATACGTCAGGGATGAAGACCGGATGGTCGGTTATGTCATCTCAGGAATTAAAGTGGTGCTGGCAGGTATGCAGGGCGTATTTGGCTTCGTGCTGACTTCCTCAATGACCCCCGTTGGCGTTCTTGCCGGGGCTATTCTGATTGTCGACTCGGCCAACACGATAACCCGTGAAGTTGGTCGTCAGTTCCTGAATGAACCTGACACGCAGGGTATGTTTGGTGATGGTGCCATGAATATCGCTAAATTCATGGGATTTGAACCGTCAACAGGGTTGGGGATATACAACGGGATCGCGCTTGCAGGCAATATCTACAGTGTCTATGGATTAATGGCCAGACCTGGAACATGGCGTCTGTTTAACTATATAAGCACCGATTTTTACCGGAAAATCGACACCATGTCCCGGGGCAAACTGACAATGAAAATTGTGGGATGGGGGGTAAAGGCTAAGGTTGTTTTCGATCTGATCACTTCTGATGACGCTGGGAAATGAGATTCCGGCGGTAATGCCATGATTTATAGGCCAGCTTCAAAGGCATGGTAATCGTAAACAGAGTGCCAAGAACAAGAATAGCCACGCCAAAGGAAATGGCATGCATCCTCGAGCCAGCCAAAAGTGTGGCCACAAAAATCAGTAACATGACTGACAGCACCCATATCAGGGCCTTAAAACGGTTTGCCAGATCGTTCAGTAGGGTATCCATCTCCGTACCCGTTTTAGCTGAACTGGCCCGCAGCCGGACAATGTCCTCTTCACTGAAGCCGTGGTTCGTCAGATCACTTTCATGGTTCATGCTTCTCTCCTTTTCCCTGCGGGAAGTTTAACATGCCCTGCGCTAATAACCAGTTAAGCCCGACCGATAACCTCTCAGGTGGTTACGGGCTATCAGCTCTTTCTCACTGATAGCCATCACGTCATCCTAAGTCAGCCAAAAGCAGACTGTACCAGACCAATAATCCCCAGGTGGCCGGCGTAAGCATAATAAAAGAAATTACGCGGCATGAAACGCCTGCGGCCCTCCGGACAGATTTGCCTGCAGAATGAAACCACTGCTAGGGGGAATGCCAGAGTAGGCAGCGTGGCCAGTAATAATGTTTCTGCGGGCATATCCAGGAGATGCGATAACCCGTTTAAACAAATCAGTGACAGCACGGCAGTGATGGCTGCCAGCCGCTGCACTCCGGGTGTATCGCTGCCAGAAACCGTTGCCATACTGATGGCCAGCGTTATTCCTGCCAGCCCGTAGCTTGCCGGCTGCAGGGGCCAAATCATGAGGGCCAGGAGCAGATATCCCGCAAACATTCCTTTCAGGCCGTGCTGGTACTGCAGGGCAATCAGCTGCGTGACGCCGGCAAACACGAACAGAATGTTCAGGGCCCACCAGGGCTGGTGATGCCAGAAGGCCAGGCTGAACACCGGCTGAGTGATGACTGCCCAGATCCACAGGCGACTGGCTCTCTTCTGCAGTCGTTCCGGGGTGCGCTGTACGTTCATCGCCCATATAAGCGTGAACAGGGGGAAGGCCATCCGGCCAAGCGCATACATCACCGGCCAGGCTGGCGACAGAAACACCGTATTGGTGTGGTCGATAATCATGGCCAGAAGTGCGAGGAGCTTGGCCATATCGAGAGCAGCGGGACTGAGCTGGCTGGCATTCCGGATTGTGGGAAGAACGTCGGGTACTGAACGATTCATGCTGTAGATTCCCCTGGCGACACGCGGTTAACAGCCAGCCCTGAACATAATGCCAGAATGCCCTGCCGGTTTGCGTTGTGACCCTGACCTTTAGTTTCTCCAGAATCTTGCGCACCGCAAATTCTGATTTATCACACAGCACGCGCATTGCGCCTGCCACATCCTTATTCTGAATACAAATACTTAAAATATGAAAATCGTTCACACCGCCCCCTTTCTTACACTCTTATTATCGGCTGCATGAATATTATATTTAGTTGAGCAGGAAAATTCTTGATAAAATATTCATATTAACGTTATAAATTTTAGTTAATTTATCAACTCATTTCATATGAGTGACGAACGTTCATTAATTATCTGTATTGTTTGCTGAAGTCTTTGCCCTGACCAGAGCAAAATCCGCACAAATAGATTTTGCGGCAGGCTTCCACCCTTTAGCCCATTCCTCGTTCATACGGCCTTCACTGACAATTTTCAGGGTGATGGCATAAGGGGTGCGCTGCAGTTTCTTCGACAGCCAGAGTATATGATCATCGATTCTGTCATCCGAAATATCAGCAATAATCGAATGAATAAGGTCCAGGTCCTCCGGTGCCCACGGTTTTCCTGAACGCGGAAACACTTCATCCGGAAGGCGTGGTTTTTTTCTTTTCTTCTTTTACCTGCGTTTTAGCTTCTTTTTCCGCAGTGATGAGGCGCTGTCGTTCCGTTAAGCCTCCCAGAATTGCAACCGTCCTGACCATATTTTCACGCTGCTCACGCGTAATATTTACTTCACCACATATAATGGCATTTAAAGTATCAACAAGGTTTTCCAGCTTGCTTTCTGTTAATTTTAACGTCATTCAGAAATCTCCTTAATCATTATTCTTTTTTAGCCCATCCTGATGCAGACTACGCCAGCGCCAGGGCTCTGTCTGACCTGGTTCTGACCAGAGTCCGACTGACTGACGGCGGGCTTCAGCCTCCAGAACAGCGTAGTCTGGCCGGGCGGGTTTTCCGTGGTAGCGGTATGTCCAGGCCAGGCCTTTGCGTATCTGTTCGGCATTCACAGCCGTCACGCCAAGCCACAAGGTGCCGAGCAAACGTCCATAGCGATCCTTATCACTTCCGGTGACGCTTACATGCCGCTGAGCCACCATCGATGAGAGTTCCTGACGGGAACGCTAGCCAAAGGGCTGACTCTTTTCCGGCGCATCGATGCCAGCCAGGCGAATGAGCGTCAGTTGTTTTCCCGGCTCAAGCATCTCAACGGTATCACCGTCCAGGACGCGCACAATCCGGCCACTGATATCTGCACTGGCCGAAAACGACACAACGAACAGGACCAGCGAGCAAAACTTCCGTTTCATTATTCGTTATGCAAAAAAATACGCTGATGCAGACAGCCTGATAGCGGTCATCGTTGCTCAGGCGATGAATCATGGTCATCACGTGATGGCACGAACCAGCGATATTCCGTTCCATGTTCTGGAAACAATGTACGAACAGTACCTTCGCCTGGCGTCGCTTCTCACAGCCAAAGAATGCATTACAGATACCGTTAAGGAACTGCCGATTTTCCCGCTCTATTCGTTTGACCCGGAAACCCTTTATGGTGCCGTTGACGGGCAAAAATTTGGCGTTGAACGACAGACAGTAAAGCCAGGTATTCGCGTAAATATTTCGGCTGCGGTAAAGGTATGGTAGCCTACATGCTGCTGTGTAACCACATCCCGATCTATGGCTATCTGATTGGTACAAATGACTATGAAGGTCACCATGTTTTTGATATCTGGTATCGCAATACCTCAGAGGTGAAACCCACAGCCATCACCGGTGATATGCACAGCATCAACAAAGCCAACTTTGCGATCCTGCACTGGTTTGGCTTGTGCTTTGAACCTCATTTCACCGACCTGAACAGGCAGCTGCAGGTGCTGTACTGCACCAGAGAACCCTCGATGTCTGATTCAGCCCGTCGGGCAAATTGACCTGGACCTTATCACCCGGGGAAAAAAGCAATCTCGAGCGTATTGTCGCCACGCTAGGACTGAAGGAAATGACGCAGGGAACGCTGTTCTGCAAACTGTGTACTCACACAACAACTAACCCGACAAGACAGGCAGTATTTGAATATGACCGGCTTGTTCGCAGCATTACACGCTGAAGTATTCGCGAGATCCGCAGCTGGAACGCGATATACGTCGCTCCCAGAACCGGATTGAATCGTATCACTAGCTGCGCGCTGCAGTCGCCAAAGTCGGTAGAAAGAAGGAGCTAACCGGGAAAAATGACCTTTAAACGGAAATCTGCAATCAGTGCGGGCAGTTGATCTGCTACGAGAGCGTTTATTACAACTCCGAGATCCTTTCACGATTACTGGAACTGCTGGAAGCAGAAGGCAACAACAAGGGTATTGAGGCACTGACCCGGATATCACCGGTAGCCTGGCAGTATATTTTATTGAACGGGCATTACACCTTCAAGAGTAACAATGAAATTATTGACCTAGATGCACTGGTTGCGGGGCTGAAACTGGGGTAACGGAAAAATCTGGGGTTCCGGCTAAGAACACCTATATCAGTGATACCAGGGAACTTAATACGGAAGCTGCAAAGGCGTACACGCTAAAAGCACCTCTGTGTTCATGTGCGAGATTGGGGTGAGTACGTCGAGGTTAGGACTGCTGACGGACTGTATCTCAGCATTACCGGCAGCAGACGCAGACACAGGAAGAGATGCTCGGGCGCTATATGAGTCATATCCCGGCAAAGAATTTTAAGAAGGTCCGCTACTATGGCTTCTTGTCCAACCGGAAACGGTGCGAACTGCTGCCAAAAGTGTATGAGGCTCTGCAGATGGAGGCGCGGAAATAAACGGAGCAGCCGGGCTTCGCCGCGTAAAGGGTTCCTGCACACGGATCCGAATAAATGCCTTCTGTACGGCAATCGGCTACGCTTCAGCGGTGCATAGGCTGGCTGACACGCCACGGAGTTAGTGGCAGATGCACAGCATTGACCGGAAACGATGGCTTCTGTCACATGTCACAGGCTGCGGGATAAGTGAGTCTGAAAAACGTCTTTCAGGCTAGAAATGCACCGAAAACCACATTTTATCGGCACAAATTGCATTAGCACCCAACGATACCATTCATGGTAAGGATATTTTTAATAACGATGATTCATTTTCCTAACCATCAAGAGGCTGGTGTTTTATATTTCCCATCAAGTTGAGCCTGCATTTTCAGCCAGAAATTTTCTTGGCAACGATTATAAAACTGCTTTTTCTGCGGTGAAATGGCGTATCCGCCATCATGTACCACATCATAACTGACCCAACACTCATGACAAACGTCATTCGATTGGAAGGTTTCGGATTCCATTCTATATAAAATCTGAACGTCATTATTAAACACGTAAAGGATTTCGCACTCTTCTATCGTGTTTTCCCCTTCAGAGAATCGCTTGAGGGTTTCCGTTTTATTGACCGTTTTTACCGATGACGGCAGTGCATGGATAGCACAAAGGTATGTGTAAAGTCGATGCATGGCAATCTGCCTCCAAACTTGTCACTGTCGGAAATACTTTCCCAAGAATAAAGCAAATGCTTGTTGGTGAAAAGACGAAAGGGCAGCACTCAGGAGTCCCTAATATAAACTGCCGAGCAGTGCGCATCCAGTTATTTGAATGCCGCTTAGCGGCATGGAGGTGCCAGCCAACGCTGAATATAGCTTTATTGGTGATTGGCACCCTAACCCGGCGCAGCCTGTTACAGGTTTGATAGGTTCAGCCAATCCATCCCTGTACCCTGCCAGACATAAACCTGCTAAAAGCGATACAGAAGCTTTTGTGAGCCGTCGGAGTGCTCATGACAAGGCGAAGCCGCAGTCGGGGTGTATCTCCGCGTTAGCGAGCCGTAAGGGCTGCTTACGGGCGTGTTATTCAATACCTTCAGTGATATATCCTACAGCAACTCAGGACTCTAGTTACAACATAATCCATCACAGGCAACGCGCCTGCTTTTGGCTCCCCTAATACCTGTGTCTTCAGCCAAGATGATGACAGTTATCGGGGGGCATTCAGGTTCCGTTAAATCCCGTTACCTGTTCCTGAATGTTTGAACGGACATGTCCTGTCTCTGTTTGTTTTCGGAAGCCCGCATTTCTTCCGAAAAACCATTTTTTTGCTACCCGCCTGACTCACCACAAGCAATAAGTCTGGAAACCCGAGGGGCACAGCATGCTGCGCCCCTACGTATTATCTTCTGCCGCTTCTTTCAGTAACCATTCGCTAAATATTTCCATCGCCGGGGTCATTGCTTTCGATTTTAAATGGGTTAACCAGTAACTGCCCATATTGATTTCGGTAGCAAATGGGCGCACCAGCTGCGCGGTGGTTAGCTCCCGGACAAACATTTTCGCTGGGGCTAATGCCACACCGCCGGAATGGATAGCGCTCTCGATCATCAGACGGGATGAGTCAAAGATGGCGCCATTCACTCTCACAGCCTGCAAGCCAGCGGCAGCAAACCAGTTTTCCCACTCTTCAGCACGGTAAGAACGCAGTAAATCCTCTTGCAGCAGATCGGCTGGGGTAACGAGCCGCTTAGCCGTAGCTGGCGTGCACAATACGGTCAGCGGAGCATTAAACAGCATCTCGTTATGGGTTGATGGCCACAAACCCGTGCCAAAACGGATGGCGAAATCAAGCCCTTCGGCGGCCAGATTAACAACGTTGTTGTTGGTGCGCAGCCGCAGTTTGACAAAAGGATGCTCTTGCCTGAACCGATCGAGACGTGGTAACAGCCAGCCCACGGCAAAAGTGCCGACGGCAGCCACGGTAAGCACCTCCTGGAACTGCCCCCCTTCAAACTGCCGGAAGGCTTTTTCAATATGGCCAAAGGCGTCGGTTAACACGGCAAACAGCGCCCGTGATTCCTCTGTCATTTCTAAACCACGGGGTAATCGTTTAAACAGCACCATGCCCAGGCGCTCTTCAAGCAGCCGAACCTGTTGGCTAACGGCAGCCTGGGTAACATAGAGCTCCAGCGCTGCCCGAGTGAAACTCAAATGTCTGGCAGAGGCTTCAAAAGCACGTAGAGCATTCAGGGGAGGGTTAGAACGCATAGGTATTATCCAAAAGATTTTCTTTATGTTAGAGAAAATTCTTGTCGCTTGTCAATAACGGTCTAAAAGAAGATAGTTCTCGCCATCTGCAGAACAACCCGCTGAGTTAATCCATTTTATGTGAGGCAAAACATGGTTAAAAATACATTACGTCAAACCACCCTGATGGTCGCTACGGTTATGCCGCTGCTGTTCGGTAGCGCACCATTATGGGCTCAATCCGCTAATGCCAAAGCGAATATTCAGCAGCAACTGTCCGAGCTCGAGAAAAACTCCGGTGGCCGCCTTGGCGTGGCGCTGATCGATACCGCCGATAATTCGCAGATCCTGTATCGTGGGGATGAACGTTTTCCCATGTGTAGCACTAGCAAGGTGATGGCGGTGTCGGCGTTGTTAAAACAGAGCGAGATGGATAAAAATCTTTTGGCTAAGCGGATGGAAATCAAACAATCCGATCTGGTCAACTACAACCCGATCGCCGAAAAACACCTGGATACCGGGATGACCCTTGCAGAGCTCAGTGCCGCCGCCATCCAGTACAGTGACAACACGGCGATGAACAAGATCCTTGAGCATCTTGGCGGCCCGGCAAAAGTGACAGAGTATGCGCGTACTATTGGTGATAAAACCTTTCGTCTCGATCGTACCGAGCCTACTTTAAATACTGCCATTCCCAGCGATAAGCGTGACACTACCTCGCCGCTGGCGATGGCAAAAAGCCTGCAAACCCTAACTTTGGGCAAGGCGCTGGGTGAACCACAGCGTGCTCAACTGGTTGAATGGATGAAGGGGAACACTACCGGCGGAGCCAGCATTCGCGCAGGTCTGCCAGCCACGTGGGTGGTCGGTGATAAAACCGGCAGTGGTGATTACGGTACCACTAACGATATCGCCGTGATTTGGCCAGCGAACCACGCACCGTTGGTGTTGGTAACCTATTTCACTCAGCCACAGCAGAATGCAGAAGCCCGCAAAGACGTGTTGGCTGCTGCCGCTAAAATTGTCACCGAAGGGCTTTGAATCAGGGATATGCACCGCGTATCTGCGCCGGGATTTCGACTGACTAGTCCTAGCATAGGTTGACACTTTTATGCCTGTAAAACGCCTGATGCACCGTATCGGGCGTTTTGTATTTTAGTGCCTAGTGAGGCTGAACTCTGTTGTAAATTGCTATTGATTCCCTCACCATCTTTCTTGCCTGCTACAGATCTGCCGGGCGTGACAGCAAAAACTTCGTCTTCAGTATCTCGTTGACCTTTTCCGCCAATGCGTTCTGATAGGCTTTGTCGCATTAAGGGTTTCGCGCACATTTCCACGATAATGCTAACGTGGTCGGTAAAAATCTTTTATTTTCATTATATTGACCTTTTAAAAAAACCGACTGCCGACATTCACATTTTCGACTCTTCGATGATTTTATTGACCGTGGAACGTGCGATACTTATCATCTTTGCTATTTCTGTCGCTCCGGTTTCCTTTGACCTTCTCCCCGTTGATTCATACACACCGATGATAGTAATGTCTTCATATTGACGCGCTCCCAGTATGTGATCCATTCATAATTAGGAATATCCGGCTTCTGACCCCGCCCCCGAATATGCTCCAGTCATAATCAGGAATAACCGGCTTCATGTTGGTTACATATTCTGGCAACCGACAGATTTTTCTGCAAATTCGGACGGGGTCATCCATCCCAGAGTAGAATGGGGACGCTTCTGGTTATAGTGTATGCGCCAAGCCTCGATTTTGGACCGGGCATCTTCCAGCGACATGAACCAGTTTTCATTCAGGCACTCCTGCCGTAGCCTGCCATTGAACGACTCCACAGTCGCATTGTCCGTTGGGGTTCCCGGGCGTGAGGATCTTTAACCAATTCTGCCCATTCGACAGCGTCTGAGAGCATGTGTCCTCAGCAACTATAAGAGAAAGATAATGAGAGCCAGCATTTGAGCGAAGATTGTGAAGGTATGTGAAGCTAAGACAGCGGCAAAAGGGGATGATGTTGGCGTGTCATTTTATGCTTTTTTTGCCAACAAGAATGATGACCCGGAATTACTCATGTAAGTAGCCGAATGGTGGATCATGGAGATGAAGCTGGATCACTTTGAAAAAGCCTGAAAAATCATATCCCTTTTGTAATATAGTTGTAACTTAACTACTCCACTGCTGACAGAGTTTTCCTTTGCAGTAACTGAAATCGTACATATCAGAGAGGGACTGTAACCTGTCGCATCGGCTGTTTCGCGGATACTTAGTTTTTTAATACAGAACTTTCTCGTACCGCTCCTAGTCAGCCTGTTTACCCTGATATTTCCACATATTATGTGCGTGTTTATTCCGCGAAGTGAGGATGAAAAAAGCATTACGGCGTAAGCCGTAATAATCTCTCACCCTGCCAAGCTTGAACAATCCCAATTTAAGCCACGAAGAAGGTTATGTGAGTCGTCGGAGTGGTCCAGAGTAAGCCTTAATCGGGGCGTATCTCCGCGTTAGCGTGCCGTAAACCGTCCGATCGCAGTCAGTCGTGAAAACAGCCGCTGAACGCCAGTACGCGCATGTAAACCGTCAGATACTGCTCGTTGAGATTGCGCAGGAAATCAGCGACCAGCGCATCAACCAGCGCGGGACATCCGTCGTGATACTTAACTTCCAGAGCTCGAATATGCAGGCGCAAGTCGCTCATGGTGCTGGATAGCGCAGCCAGATCGTCACGCAGTTGTATATGTCCCTGATAATTTAGGCACTGTTGCAAAGTTAGCGATGAGGCAGCCTTTTGTCTTATTCAAAGGCCTTACA
>NZ_JBMKHS010000059.1:0-10710 GCF_049238105.1 Enterobacter cloacae complex sp. IR5418
CCGGCGCAGAGCACGGCGTGGCCGCGCACCTATGGCCCGCAGACGGCGAAAGTCGTGGGACCGCAGGGCGAGAGTATCTGGACGGACAAATATGGCCGCGTGAAGGTGAAGTTCCACTGGGACCGTCTGGCGAAGGGCGATGACACCAGCTCCTGCTGGGTGCGCGTGTCGAGCGCCTGGGCGGGCCAGGGCTACGGCGGGGTGCAGATCCCGCGTGTCGGCGATGAGGTGGTGGTGGACTTTATCAACGGCGACCCGGACCGTCCGATTATTACCGGGCGCGTGTACAACGAGGCAAGCATGCCGCCGTGGGCACTGCCCGCTGCCGCGACGCAGATGGGTTTTATGAGCCGCACCAAGGACGGCTCTGTGGACAACGCCAACGCCCTGCGCTTTGAGGACAAGGCGGGCGCAGAGCAGGTGTGGATCCAGGCCGAACGCAACATGGACACCAGCGTTAAAAATGATGAAACGCACAGCGTCGGCGGCGCGCGCAGTCATTACGTGAAGAAAAATGAGCTGCATCGCGTGGAGGCTAATCAGATCCAGGCGGTGAAAGGCGGAACCGAGATCCTGACGGGGAAAGGCAAGCTGGATGCAGCGGTGGAGCAGTACGTCATTGCTTCCGGGACGAAGCTGCGGCTGGTCTCAGGTGAGAGTGCTATTGAGCTTAACGCTAACGGCAAGATTAACCTGATCGGCAAAGAGTTTAACTTCTTCGTTGAGGGCGATGGGTATATCACCACGGGCGGTAAGCTGCATCTGAATACGTCGGGCACCCAACCGGGCACAACGGCGCCGGGATCGGGGCATAAAGGGGATATTGATGCGGCGGTGCAGGAGAAGTTTTCGCCGGGAAAGGAGAGTAAGGCAGGTGCGGTTGCCAGCGCGCCTGCCGATACCCCACAGGCTGCAACGCCGTCAACGTCCAACGTTCCTTCAAGTGGATACGGGAAGGATGTAGATAGCCTTGTAGACAAATCACCTACCATGAAAAATGACATAGCTACGTTAAAGAAACGAGGCTGGACATTCGAAGAAGGTGAAGCAGGCAAGGGTACGTTCGCTAATCGTCAAACGCGAGTTATTACAGTTGATAAAAATGAGCTCGGTAATCCGGAAGAAGTCGTTCAGTCCCTTTCGCATGAGAGTGGTCACGCTTTATATGAACCCAATATTGATGTTTCTTCACGTGAAGCCTACCTCAACAGTACGCTCAGTGATGAAGGCGCCGCAACGCTGAATAATATCCGGGTCCAACGTGAAATCATAGCCAACAAGGGCGGGGATATAGGTATTGCGGGCAATCCGGCAAATCAGCCACAATATAATCGTATCTATGATTCGCTCGAACGCGGGGCCATAAAGGAAAGTGAAGCGCGCACGCAGATAGGCCGTATCTTTGGCAAAGGCGAGCAAACGTCTACCACGGGGCAATATTACGAAGATTATTATGGCGGTTGGTATGATAAAAATTATCCATAGTCTAAAAACGGGTGCGGTACTTGCGGCTTTATTAACGACGGGAATGGCAGGAGGTAACATGCAGAAACAGGATCTTTGGCAGTTCATTACGGAAATGAGCGCATCACTCAAAACGTTGTCCGTGACCCGTCTGACTGACGCTCCGTTGTCATTCAAGCTGACGAAACAGAATGAATATATCAATTTCTATAGTGCCGACGATATCAAACTGGCGGATGGAACGAGCGTTACTGCAATTGATTTACGTTTAAGTAAAGAAAGCGACGGCATGGCACCGTTACTGAATTTTTCACCGGCAGGCCAGTGCATCACTCTCGACACCGTTAAAAAGCATTATCCGCAACTGACATTAACAGATTATCCGCGAGGCCGTTCTGAGAACGAAGTGACCAGTTATACAGCGCCAAAGGATATGAATGGGCAAAAAGTAAGCTTTAGCTTCACGGCTAAAAAACCTGACTGTCTGGGTGGGGTCTCTATTAGCGCTGACTAAGAATGCTTATTTCATTACTCACTGCTTTTTAAAGTGGTGAGTAGGATAATATTTATCCAGCAAATGACGGTAACGTGAAAAAACGACTTTTTGTCTCTCTTTCTTTACCCTGATGTCTACCTCTCTGAGCAGTTATGAAGTAGTGGCTCAGACTATGCCGCCCATTCTGGCTAAAGAGGATTTTTCTCTGCATATAAGAGACCAGATTGTGGCACAGATTATGCTAACTGCTACAGATGGCAAAACAGTTCGCGGGATCCATATTGGTTAAACAATAAATGAAATTAATAAAACTAATGGTAGTGGCCAGGTCGAAAATGATTCCGGGGAGCAGTGGGTTTCTTACGGATTGGGTAAAAAATTACTCTCTTTTGAGGTTAAAGACAGTAAGGTTGTAAAAGTAAAAATGTTTTACGAAAATGGTACTTCAGAGTGATTTATGGCCAAAAAATATCTGGCAGTCGTTTTGTTCACCGCTTTATTGACAGGGGGCGTTGAAACGTCAACGGCGCTTGAATTATCCCAATACAACAAGCTCGATACAGTTAGTCACATCGTTAACGACAGCGAAGTGACAGACAATCTCAGTAAAACGCTTGGGAATCATTACCAGACCTTTATTGATAACTTTGATGTCTTCGGTGAACCGCATACCACCACAGGTGGCGGATTGTTTGTTGAAGGCTGGCTAAAAGATCTCTATCTGGAGAACGCGTCCGCGATGGTTATCAATCCTGACGGCAAAATCTTTGCGGCCTGGGTGGTTCCGGAGTCGGACGTTATTCATTACCAGTCTTCAGATAATAGCCCGATTATTCATGCCGATATAAAGCAATGGGCCGCCAGATTCAATGCGATGCATTTTGCAACGAACGGCCAATTAAAACGCGTATTTGACGGGGAGTGGGCTGGCGAATTCGAGAACGACTCGACGTTAACCCTGCGGTTAGCTGAATCAGGCAACCGTATCACCGGTTCTTATTGCTATATATCCCAGAAAGGAAACCGCATTGATTGCCCGGAAGATGATGAGCGTAATCTTAGCGGTACGATCGCAGGCAATCGTGCCAACGTTGAGTTCAACTCATCGTTTGGCGGCGTGGGCGGACGCGCTGTTCTGGAAATAAAGGGAGGGGAAATGAAATGGCGTTTAGTTAGTCCCCCTCAAAATGGAAATTATTATGCACCGCTGCATTATACGTTACGTAAAGCCGCTTCGGTTCAACACGCTGAATCCAGAAAACTGGACACCGAAAAGTTCGCTATTTCGCTTATAAACAAGTGTGGACATTTTGAGAGCAAATGTGACGAGATGGTTTATCTCGGCGTGCGCAAAAGCGATAACAGTACGATCTCCTTAAAGGGAAAAACGTTACACGACTTCGCGGGTAAAATAATCGGCTCAACGTACAAGAATGGCGAGATCGCTTATACCGTGACGTATGCACCTGTGAAATTGTTTGTCAGCAAAGGCAACCATGTTTTAGTCGAACAGGCAGGCCAGTGGCTTAAATAACAAAACAGCCAGCCAAAGGGCCAGCACGGATTGGCCTCTTTTGTTTCTCATCATATTAATCATCCCGAGTTCACTTATGAAATACACCCTCCAGGAAGGTTCCTTTACCCTTTTTCCTGCCGCCTGGCAGGACAACAGCATGAACATCATTCGTGATGACGAGAGCGGGCTGTCCGTGGTGGTCAGCCGCGGCGTTATCCCGGACGGCAGCGACTACGAACAAGAGTTTCACCGCCAGTGGGATGTGCTGCGTCCTCAGATGGGTGAGATCGCCCAGAGCGAATTCCAGCACGTAAAAGCCGGGCCAGACGGAAACATTAACGGGCTGGAAGTTGAAACCACCTTTGACCGTAACGGCCAGCGCCTGTGGCAAAAACAGCTTGCCGTACAGACGCCAGGCAAGTCGGTACTGATGATTTTTACCCTCTCAGCCTTAAAAGCCTTTACCGAAGAGGACGAGGCGCGCTGGAGCACACTGAAGCAGAGTCTGACGCTAAACGACAATCGGAATGTGTAAGGCATGAGCGATAACAACGCGGCCCGTAAGGGCGACGAGATTATTCACTCCAGCATTTTTGCTGACATCACCAGCATTGTGGCGGAAGGTGCTGCCTATGCGGTGATTGGCGCGGCGGTGGGCGCAGCAGCGACCGTCGCGGCCCCACTGCTGGGAGCCGGGGCCGCCGCAGCAGGCGTGGCGGCGATTGGATCCAGCTGTCTGTTGAGCGGCATTATTGGTGGGGTTCTGGCGAACGTCGCCGGGATCACCGACGATATCAGCAATGCCGCTGAAGGGTTGGGTAACGCGCTTTTCCCGCCGTCGCCTGCGGGCAAAATCACCACCGGTTCGAGTAATGTTCTGACAAATAAACTCCCCGCTGCGCGCGCAGCCGGGACGTTAACGCCTGCCGATACCCCTTCGCCTGAGCCGCAGTCTCCGGGCAGCTTTGCCGACTACGCGGGCATGCTGCTCTCCGCTGCCGGACAGTTCGGCAGCGAGATGTGGCAGCCGAGCGTCGCCTCTGCCGCCGCAGGGACCTCGCCGCTGGAAGAAGACAAGGTGGCGTGTGATAAACACTCCGGGCCACAGTATCTGGCGGAAGGATCTAAAAGCGTCTTTATCAACGGACAGCCTGCGGTACGCGCGAAAGATCGCTCCACCTGCGAAGGCACCGTTTCCGACGATGTCTCCCCGAACGTGATCATCGGCGGCGACACGCTCACGGTCCGCGACATCAAAAGCGGCAAAACGCCGGGTCTGGCGCTGGGGATGATTGCTCTCTCTCTGCTTCGCGGGCGTCCGGGCAAAATTTTGAAAAATATGCCCTGCGCGCTGGCGTCGGCTGGCGGCGGGATGCTGGCTGATATGGCCGTCAACGCCGTGTTCGGCTCCTCGCACCCGGTTCATGCCGCCACTGGCGTAAAGGTGCTGAACGACGACGATGAACTCGATTTCTCGCTGCCGGGGCGCTTCCCGCTGCGCTGGCAGCGCAGCTACAACAGCCTCACCACCCGCGAAGGGCTGTTCGGACTGGGCTGGGCAACCACCTTTGACAGCTATCTGACGCTGGAAGAAAACAACGCTACCTGGTTCGATGAAACCGGGCGCGAGCTGAGTTTTGAACTGCCGCCGGTCGACCGCGCGTTTTACAGCATCAGCGAAGGCATTATCATCCGCCGCAATGAGAGCGGCGACGTGGCGATTGCCGACGATGACGGCGCGGTGTGGCGTTTGTATAAGCCGACCCGCGCGAACCCCTCCATCCTGCGTCTGGCCTCCCTCAGCGATGAATACGGCAACGCACTGCTGACGGAATGGAACGAGCACGGGCGGCTGATCGGTCTGCACGATGAGCCGCGGGCGATTGATGTCACCCTGCGCTATGAAGATGAACGTTTCCCGCAGCGGGTGACCTCGGCGAGCCATTTCGACGGCAACCAGACATGGCCACTGATGCAGTGGAGGTACGACGCGCGCGGCCAGCTGGCGAGCGCGACGGATGCCTCCGGCGTGGTGACGCGTGAATATCGCTATAACGATGACGGTCTGATGGTCTGGCACTGTCTGCCGGGCGGGCTGGAGAGTGAATACCGCTGGCAAAAATTCGACCACTGGCGCGTGGTGGAAAACCGCACCAGCACCGGCGACGGCTGTCGCTTTAGCTACGATTTAGCCGCCGGGCTGACGACCGTCGATCACTACGACGGCCAGACGCGGAAGCACTACTGGAATGCGCAGAACCTGATCGTCCGTTACGTTGACGAGCGCGGTGAAAACTGGTGCTACGAGTGGGATGACAACGAACTCCTGACGCGCCGCATCGATCCGCTCGGTAATGCCGTTACCTTCGTTTATGACGACATGGGCAACCGGGTGCAGGAGATCGACGCCGACGGCAATACCCGCACCACCACCTGGCTGGAGCACCGCGCGCTTCCCGCGTCCATTATCGAAGCCGACGGCAGCGCCACCCGATTCCTGTATGACGAACATCACGGGCTGAAACGCGTGGTGGATCCGATGGGGCAGACCACGCTACTGCGTCGGGACGAGTTTGGTCAGGTGGTTGAAGAAGTTGATGCCGCCGGGAACAGCCGCTACCAGGAGTACAACGAGGCCGGGCAGCTCGTGCGAGCGACGGACTGTTCAGGCCGTGTGACACAATACCATTATCATCCGCTGGGCTGGCTGGTGGCTGAGATAAGCGCTGACGGCGAAGAGACGCGTTACCGCTACGACGCCGCGGGGCGTCCGGTGCAGCTCGATCGCCCGGAAGGGTGGACTGAGTCTCTCAAATGGAACGCGCGTGGCCTGCCGGTGAAGCATGCGGGCGCCGACGGGAAAGAGAGCGAGTTCAGATACGATGAGGCAGGGCGCTTAACCGCCACGCGTAATACGCAGGGTGAAGAGGTGCGCCGCCGCTGGGACAGCCGCGGACGTCTGATTGCCCTGGAAAACGAAAACGGCGAAGCGTATCAGTTCCGCTGGGGCGCAGACTCGCTGCTGCTGGAAGAGGTAGGACTCGATGGCGTGGCCTCGCAGTATCGTTATGACGCCTGCGGGCGCACGATAGCGCGCACGTTTGCCGCCGGTCATCCGGAGGCCATCACCCATGCCTTCGCCTGGAGCGCGAGCGGACAGCTGGTCGCCCGCACCACGCCGGAAGGCCAGACCCGCTACCACTACACCCCGTCTGGGCTATTAAGCCGGATTGGGCTGCATCCTGCGCTGTCAGCCGATGCCTGGAGCACTGAAGCCGAGCAGGAGCTTGTGTTTGAGTATGATGCGCTCGGACGCGTCACGCGTGAAACGGGCGAGCACGGAGAGCTGGCGTGGGAGTATGATGCGCTGGGCAACCGCACCTCCGTCACGCTGCCCGATGGCCGGGAGCTGAAACAGTTCTACTACGGCAGCGGGCATCTGCTCAGCATTGCCCTTGATAAGCTATCGGTCTCCGACTTTACCCGCGACGAACTTCACCGTGAAACCAGCCGCACGCAGGGGCTGCTGACCACCCGCAGCGAATACGACCGCCTCGGGCGACTGCATCGTCGGGACGTCTTTACCGGCAATGCCCAGCGCCCGTCGCCGCGCCGCTGGTCCCGCCGCTGGGATTACGACTATCGCAATAACCTGGTCCGGGAAGAGCGGGACGATAACCCGTTCAGCTGGTACCGCTGGCAGTACGACAGCGCCGGGCGTCTGCTGGTTCAGGACGGCACGCTGCCCGGCCAGGAGCAGTGGCGCTGGGATGCTGCCGGCAACCCACTCGAAGGGTCTGCTGAGAAGGTCACGCACAACCGCCTGACGCTGTTGAACGGCATTCGCTGGCGCTATGACATCCACGGCCGCACCGTGGAGAAGGATAACGGCCAGACCCGCTGGCACTACCGCTACGACGGCGAGCACCGCCTGACGGAGGTCATCAGCCAGCCGCGGGATCGCAACAGGCCGCAGACGCAGGTCAGCTTCCGCTATGACCCACTCGGGCGACGCATCAGCAAAACGCGCCGCCAGATGCTCGGCGGGCAGCCAACCGGTAAGCCAGTCACCACCCGGTTTGTCTGGGAAGGGTTCCGGCTGTTGCAGGAAGTGCACGGGGATGTGCCGCTGACCTACGTCTACAGCGATCAGGACAGCTACGATCCGCTGGCGCGTATCGACGGCGTTGATGCCCCGGAAATCTTCTGGTTCCACTGCCAGCCCAACGGTACGCCGGAGCGGATGACGGATATCGAAGGGCAGGTGCGCTGGGAAGGGGTGAACAGCGCCTGGGGCAAACTGCTGCGGGAAAGCGAGACGCAGGTATCAGGATATTCTCAGAACCTGCGTATGCAAGGGCAATACCTGGATCGTGAGACAGGGCTGCACTACAATCTGTTCCGGTATTACGACCCGGACTGCGGACGGTTTACGCAGCAGGACCCGATAGGGCTGGCGGGGGGGATAAACCTTTACCAGTATGCGCCGAATGCGCTGGGGTGGGTGGATCCGTGGGGGTTGAGTCGTTGTAAAAATGACTGGAATGAGTTTCAGAAAAAATCTAATAAGCGTCAGTTCTCTTCGAGAACACAAGCATCTAAGGCCTACGCGTTATGGAAGAAACAAGACTGGGCGGCATTAGAGAAATTTATGGGCGATGGTGCCTGGCCTCCTAATCGTGGATTTATTACTGCAACGAAAACGACTCTAAAACCTGGTACAAAAGTTGACCGCTACGGTGGTTGGACCGATGCAGATGGTTTCCACGATAGTGGTACGTTTATATCCCCTGCGGGATCATCTTTCGAGGGGAGAGCCCTCCAACAAAATACTTTAAACAAACCATATTCGGTTTATGAAGTTCTAAAACCGTTGCCGGTAGATAGTGGTCCTGCTATACCATGGTTTGGGCAACCGGGCAGAGGAACCCAATACGAAACATCCGAAGCGATCGAAGCACTAATTGAAAATGGTTTTTTGAGGAAAATATGACTTTAATTAATTTTCAGAAAAGAAAAGAACTTATCCATGATGGGCTTGAAGATGACTTCTTAAGGAACGAAAAAGAAATATCCTGTCCATGTTGTGATGCTGTCGTTCGTTTCGGTTTATATAACTCTAAAAGTTTTGATAAGCTTGAGGACTGCAAAAAAACAAAAATGGTAAGTAAGATGCGAGGCGTAAAGTTATCAGATGGTTTAATCCCGGGCTATAGATACAAAGAAAGCCCACTAAGGATATCAGAAAAAAAATGTTCAAAAGGAATTCATGATATTTATGTCATCTTTACTTATAAAGAGATACAACCCGCTCGTTATGAATCTTATTTAATAGGTGTTTTTAATAGTAATGATGTTTAGCATTCTGCTATATTAAATGTGATTTAAAATGCCTTTGGGATGAGGCTCCAGATTTTAGGGTTTTCAGTAACAACCTGAGAGTAATCTTTGGGCGGGATAAAAATACTCTCACTCCCGTAATGAATTGTTCGATTATATCAAGCATCATTCAACATGGGTCTTATATAATTTATAATTAGAAGGGTTGATAATTTTATGCAGTTAGGACATGTATGATTGCTTACTTAAGATTCATTAGAGAAAACAACGCGCTCGAATGGATTCACTGTTCAAGAAATATAAGTCTAAACATACCTCGCTTAGATATCGCTATGGTCGATCCTACACGCCAGTTAGTCTTTGCATTGAGCGAACAAAAATCATTACCAACCGTTTTGACCATCTTCAATGCTCATGGCGAAAAACTATTTTGGTCTGCACCTCCTGAAGGCGCGACTTTTTATTACTTAACATTCAACCTGTCAAATGAAGTGGTCGTTGTCTGTAGTTATCCAGTAAAACAAAATGGCTGGCATGATTGGTTTTATTCCTATGATATGAAGCGTAACGCATTGTCTCGATCAGGCCCTGCGTATTAATATCAAATGAGCCCAAAAAATGATAACAATAGCCGGTGGCAAAAGAGATACTATATAAATAATTCCAACAAGTGGTTTAAAAAGGTGTGCGTAAAGGGGAATTATCCTGGCCTCCGGAAGACGGATCCCAAGAAACGGCAGTGTCATTCTCGCTAAATATGAGACTCTTGACTCTCTTGAAGAGCGCTTAGGCGAGGATCTTTTTCAGACGTTAAAGCTTGTGACTGCCGATATCATTCCTTTTGAACCCAGCATGAAAACAGAACTCTTAAACAATGTGTTTTAGCCACGCAATAAAAAAATCAAACGTTAAACAAGAAGTTCATCACGTCGCCATCTTTAACGATGTAATCTTTCCCTTCCGCACGCATCTTGCCTGCTTCTTTCGCACCTTGCTCACCCTTGTAGGTGATAAAGTCTTCAAACGCGATAGTCTGCGCACGAATGAAGCCTTTCTCGAAGTTGGAGTGGATCTTACCAGCCGCCTGAGGCACAGTCGCACCGACAGGGTTGGTTCACGCGCGCACTTCTTTCCGCCCGCGGTGAAGTAGGTTTGCAGGCTGAACATCTCATGGCCCGCGCGGATCACGCGGTTCAGACCCGGTTCGGCCATGAAATCTTCACGATCGGCGTCGTTCATTTCAGTGATATCAGATTCAACCGCGGCGCAAACCGCCACCACTACAGAATATTCACCGCTCGAAGATTTTGCTGAGAAGATCCCGCACAACCCCCTGACGCAGTCTTTGCTAAATTATTTAAAAATCACACTATTGAAAAATAAAAGATGGAAGTAATATGGATAAAATAATATTTAATAATTATGGAGTGATCCTTATCGAGAGAGAAGGGCGTTTATTTATTAGGTTTTATTCAGGGGGGATGGTTATGAAAGAGGAGGAGGAAGAAGTGAGTATTGATGCGGCTAAAAAAGTTCAAGTGAGTGAAAAAGATGCTTGTGAGGTTTTAATTTCTATCGAAAATAGAAAAAATAAAGTATAGACTTCATTTTTAATGAGCAACTATAGGTCAGCGACAAAGAAGGCACATCTAATTATATTGGTGATTTTTACATAAAAATAGTAGAGTAATCTAAATGTATTTTTTAGAAAGAAAAGATGCAGAGAAAATGCTCTTTGAATTCTTAAAGAGAACTTTAATAAAAGAATCTGATATCGATGAGTTAATGAGCATGGCAATTAAACATGAGTCCGGCCCTCCTATGAAAGGCATAATGTGGCTTTGTTGAATAAATCAGATTTCGGGTAAGTCTCCCCGTAGCGGGTTGTGTTTTC
>NZ_JBMKHS010000060.1:0-10302 GCF_049238105.1 Enterobacter cloacae complex sp. IR5418
AAAACACAACCCGCTACGGGGGAGACTTACCCGAAATCTGATTTATTCAACAAAGCCCCCGAGGTGCTGAAAACGTACCAGGCGAAAGAAGGTGAACTGAAGAATATTGAACACAAGGTGGGACAGTTAAAAGATACGGGTGCAACGGGCGAAGAGCTGGCGCTGCTGTATGAAGGACTGAAGATTGTCGATGGACTACAGGATGAACAGCAGGCAGCGATTGCCAGCGTTGCCCGGAGCGAGGAACAGCAGGCCATTGCGTTACTCTTTGGCAAAAGTTACGAACTTGAAACGGAACGCGCCCAGAGCAAAATTGACCATTTTCGTCTGTTGCTGGATAAGCGCATTATTGCCGATGTCCAGGCGGCGACCAAAACGTCAAAAACGCTGCGCACCCTCTCCGAGGTGATGGTCGGCCTGACCGCCCTGCTCTTCTTATTTGTGATGGGCTTTATTCTCAAGCATCGCGTGCTGCGCCCGGTGGTGCGTCTCAGTGATGTGGTTCACCGGCTGGCCTCACAGGATTACGCCGTCGAAACGCCCAGTTTCAGCCAGGTCGATGAGATAGGCGATATGGCGCAGGCCATTCGCATTTTCCGCGAGAACGGGCTGGCCAGGCAGCGGCTTGAAAAAGAACGCGACGCGGACTGGGCCATCCGTGAGCTGCTTGCACGAATGACCCAGCGCTTGCAGGGCTGCGAGAACGTCAGCGACGTGATGAATGTGGCGGAGTTATTTGCCCCTAATATCGCGCCGGGCGTTTCCGGGCATCTGTATATTCTGGAGCGCGATCCTTGGCAGATGCGCTGTGCAGCCGAATGGCTGTCGCCTGAAGGGGAGAAAAAGCCGTTCCATCCTGACGAATGCTGGGCCGTCCGGCGTGGTCAAAGCCATCCGCCCGTCAACGGCGAGCCGGATATCGGCTGTTATCATCTGCCGGAATCACAGGCGCAACAATCATTGTGCGTTCCCTTAATTGCTCAGGGCGAAGCGATTGGATTGCTCTCATTCCAGAACATCACGCCTGAAACGGCGCCTTCCCGCGCCTATCTGGAACTGATGGCCGAGGCGCTGGGTCTGGCACTGGCTAACCAGCGACTACGGGATGCTCTTCTGGAAAAAGCCCTGTTCGATCCCTTAACGGGGCTGCGTAATCGCCACCATCTGGAAGATACGTTCCGCACTCAAATGAAGCAGGCCATGCGTAACAATGAGCCGGTAAGCTGCCTGATGATCGATATCGATCACTTCAAGAGTATTAATGATCGCTTTGGTCATGAGGCCGGAGATCTGGTGATCAAAAGCGTGGCAACCATTATTCAACGAGCGGTACACGATACCGGGCTGGCCTTCCGCTATGGGGGCGAAGAGTTTCTGGTGCTGCTTACCGGTGCAGATGAGGAGGCAGCGCTCGCCGCAGCAACGGAGATCTACAACGGCGTGCATGCGCTTTCGCTGCGCTACGGGCTTTCGGAAATTGGCCCGGTGGATGTTTCGACTGGGATCGCCAGCTATCCACAGCACGCCCAGAGCGATAATTTGCTGCGCGCAGCAGACGTCGCGTTATACCGGGCAAAAGAGCTGGGGCGAGCCAGGATCGTCAGTTTTGGCAGGCTGGAGGCGGGCTAAAAGGGGGTATTTGTGCCCCAGATTCAGGGCAGCGCGACCGCCCAAAGCACCACCATACCCAGTGAATTACTCCGCTTTTCCACGTACAGGGTGCCATCGATAAAATAATTTCCCTGCGGATAACAGATGCGGATCTCTCTTTTGAGTTCCGGCTCATAAACTCCCGCCCCCGAGCAGCTTTTTCGGCTGCCGGATTCATACCGGTAAGGTTGGCTCCAGGCAGTGTATTCTCCGCCCAGTAGCCAGGCCGCGGTAAAGATAACGAAAATGGCAACCGGCAGGCTGAAGATGATGAGACCGAGGTAAAGTTTGACAACGTCGACAATGGCTTTGTCTTTAAACGCCCTCTTCGCGATTAAAATCACCATCGCCACCAACGGCAGCAGCAATGTGCCAACCGCAAGATACTGTTCCCCCCGAACCGTAAGGAATGTCACGCGATAAATCTCGATTGACCAGACAACAAAACCAAATATCAACGTCAACCCGCCAACGATGAGTGGGATCAGAAAGGCATAACTATCTTTTTTCATATGAACACGTCCTTGTTAAGCGTCTGCGGTCAGGAGGCTAATCATCGCGCGGGTGGCTGCCGACTGACGTCGGTGCGGCGCGAAGATCACCGAGAAAGGCCGCGAGCGACCGCGTAAATGGGGCAGCACCTCGACGAGCTGGCCGCGTTCTATCCTGTCGCGGACGATAAATTCATAGCTCTGGCAGATCCCCATCCCCTGCTCCGCCAGTGACACCACGCCCAGCACGTCATCCGATATTTCGAAGGTTGAACGGGGCAGCCAGTCAACGTCGCGTCCATCATCCCGGAACACCCAGGGCGCGATGCGACCCGTGCGCGGCATGATAAAAGGCAGGCAGCTGTGCTGTTGCAGTTCGTCCAGCGTCTGCGGGACGCCCATTCGATGAAGGTAAGCGGGTGACGCAACCAGCAGCAGCGCCGCCTCTTCCAGCTTGCGCGCCACCAGGCCACTGTCAGGCATCTGACCCAGACGAATCGCGAGATCGAATCCCTCCGCGATCAAATCGACATTGCGATTGGTGATATTCAGTTCCACCTGAACGCGCGGGTGCTGTTGAGAAAAGCGAGCCAGCAGGGGCGGCAGACCATAGTGCCCATAGGTGGTCGGAACACTGATCTTCACGCGGCCGGTCAGATCGCCTCCCTGACCACGTCCATCGAGCTCGGCATCATCAAGCAGGGAAAACGCCGATCGCGCCTGCTCCAGATAAATACGTCCGGCTTCCGTAAGCCCCACGCGGCGGGTGGTGCGCTGTAATAACTGGCGCCCCAGACGCGCTTCAAGACGGGAAACCGCACGACTCAGGACCGAGGGTGTGGTTGAGAGCTCGACCGCTGCGGCAGTAAATGAGCCATGTTCAACAACGGTAATGAAGACTTCGACATCGCCAAGATAATCAAATTTTCGGCTCATTTTGCTCTTTCACGAACAAATGTTTTTCAATTTCGCTAATTTATCCCCCGCTGAGCGATGAGTAAAGTGGCCTCACACATCATCAGAAGGTAAAAATTATGGATCTTCAACTCAGCGGTAAGACAGCGCTGGTTACAGGCGCAACGGCAGGAATTGGTCTGGCCATCGCTCGCACGCTGGCGCGAGAAGGCGTTGCAGTGACGATCACCGGCCGTGAAAAGGCAAAGCTGCAAAACGCCGTTGCCGAAATCAGCAATGCCGCACCTGGCGTGCCGGTAAGCGCCGTTATCGCAGACCTGGGAAGCGCAGAGGGTGCCGAAGCACTGTTCGCGGCTTGTCCGGATACCGACATTCTTATCAATAATCTGGGCTTTTACGAAGCTAAACCTTTCGCCGACATCACGGACGAAGAATGGCTGCGCATGATCGATATTAACGTCATGTCCGGGGTTCGCCTGTCCCGGCATTACTTCCCGCGCATGCTGGAGCGAAACTGGGGTCGGGTGATATTTATGTCCAGTGAAGTTGGCGCGTTCACGCCGCCAGACATGGTGCATTACGGCGTCAGTAAATCTGCCCAGCTCGCCGTTTCGCGCGGTATGGCAGAACTGACCAAAGGCACCGCCGTAACGGTTAACAGCGTGCTTCCTTCGGCGACTCGCTCTGACGGCATCATTGACTATCTTCGCCAGACCGCCCCCGAACCGGGTATGACCGATCGGGCGATCGAAGCACACTTCTTCGAGACCTACCGGCCCAGCTCGTTGATCGCCCGAATGATCGAAGCAGACGAGATAGCCGCAATGGTTGCGCTGCTTGCAAGCCCGCTTGGCGCCGCATCTAACGGGGCTGCGGTGCGCGTTGAAGGCGGCACGTTCCGCTCCATTCTGTAACTGTGAGTTCACCGGAGTATAGATATGTCTAACCGTAGTTTGTCCGCCATCGCAATGGTGGCGCTGTTGTCCTTCACGAGCGCAGCCAGTGCGGATAATAGCGCGATGCCCGAACGCTGGCGTAGCTATGCTGGCGTAAGCTGGGATCACCCCGATCGCTCAGCAATCCCGGCAACGTTTTCCGGGTCGGTGAATGCCCCCATCGCCGGGATCCACTTTGATGCAAAAGGAACAGCCTACGTCAGTACACCCCGGCTGATATCAGCCAGCGCACCTGCCACGTTGAGCGTCCTTGATACGACGGTTGCGTCAGGTCCGGCACGCCTGACCGCATTCCCCTCCCGCGAGGGAAATGCGGTGGACGGACCTTTCGGGCAAAGCCTGCGCAACGTCCTCGGTTTTTATGTCGATCGCCGTAACGGCTGGCTATGGGCGCTGGACATGGGCTTCGTCGCGGGAGAAGCGGAATCTCCCGCAGGCTCGCAAAAACTGGTGGTGCTGGATCTGAACTCTGGACGCACGATCAAACGCATCTCTCTGGATAGCGTGGCTGACCGTAAGGCCAGTTTCCTCAATGATGTGGCTGTTGATGAGCGTCGCCGCATCGCCTATATCTCCGACAGCGGATCGCGCAGCGCGCCTGACAACCGTGCGGGTCTTATCATCGTTGATTTCACCTCCGGCCAGACCCGGCGCGTACTGGATCGTCACCCTGCCGTGCGGGTTGAGCCGGGCGTGAAAGTCGTCGCACACGGGCGCGAGGTGTGGCCGGGTAAACCGTTGCTGATTGGCATCAACGGCATTGCACTCTCACCGGATGCAGGTACGCTGTACTGGACAGTGACGACGGGTACCCATGCCTATGCGCTGCCGACGGCAATCCTGCGACAGCCGGGTTCGACCGATGCGCAAATTGCGTCCCGAATTGAAGATCTCGGTGATGTGGGCGGCAACACTGACGGGATCGTGACCGATGCGAAGGGCAATCTCTATATAACTGACGTCACCCGGAACGGTATCGTCAGGTACGATCCCGTAAGCAAAGCGATGTCACCGATCGCGTCAAACGAAGGCATATACTGGCCCGATACGCCGACCATCCATCCTGATGGCGATCTGGTTTTTACCTCCAGCCGTCTGAGCGATCATTTCACGGGAGCGGTGAAGGCTGGCGATGAGCGCTATGATTTGTGGCGTTTACCGGCAAAGGCATTGACGCAGGAGTAAGCGGATCCGGTCCGGTTACGAACAGCCTGATGCCCTCTCCCGCCCGGCCAAATAATCGCTAAAAACCACTGCGCCACCCGATGGGTGGCGTTTTTACATCCTGACAATGATGCATAAATGTACGGAGTGAGAAAATATATAAATTAGTAGGATAACTAAATTATAATTCTTATACTTATGTTAAAAAGTGGAGGCTGAAATGCGATTAATCCTAATGCTGTGCTGCTTTTTAGTACAAGGCGCCGCCCTTGCGGGTGAGTTGCCCAAACCTGCTGGTAAACCCATTTTAACAATTTCCGGTAATATAGAAAATACGAACGAAAATGGAAAAGCCGTTTTTGATATTGCCAGCCTTGAAAAACTGGGGATGGTGAGTTTCCAGACAACTTCGCCCTGGTATAATGGCCGCACGAAGTTTGAGGGTATCCCCATGCGCAAACTCATGGAGTATGTTGGTGCAAAGGGATCTGTCCTGAATGTGGTTGCACTCAATGATTACACTACCGTCATTCCACTTAGTGACTTCCAAAAATACAACGCCATACTGGCTTTAAAGGTCAATGGCGAATATATGCGCATCCGCGATAAAGGTCCGTCATTCATTGTCTACCCTTATGACAGTCTTCCTGAACTGAATAATCAGATTTATTACTCGCGATCGGCATGGCAGGTCAGCAAAATGAAGATTGAATAGCAGTCCAGGAGAACATAATGAACAGGATACTGGTTGGTATCATTTTTTCTCTTTTTATCACAACTGGATATATAGCCTTTCTTGTCTACGACCGTCAGCAGGAATTACAAAAGCTGACTCACTACACTGAGTCCTGGTCTGTAGCCCAACTGGTATCTGAATATTACCGATTTGAATCATGGATTGGTCTGTACGCAACCGATACTGATGACGTCACGGTAGACCAGGTTCGCATGCGCCTGGAAATCATGCTTAGCCAGAATGATTTATTGAAAGAAGGCGGCCTGGGTCGTTATATAGACAGCGAAAAAGCGCATCAGGCGCTCGCCGTACGCCTTGAAAACATCCTGACCTATCTTGATGGTCATCTTGAGCAAATGAGCCGCTCAGAGTTAAAGCTATATTTAAAAAGCATGCATTTACTGGATGCACCGCTAAGCCAGCTTTCATCCACGGCTTTGACAAAAGATGTTAACACCATCAATGAAACCAACCAGAAAATACAGGTCCTGTATTATATCTACTCAGCGCTTTCGCTATTACTGGTTATTTTAAGTTTCATACTGGGTTTTTTGATTATCTATCAAAATAAAAATATTCTTAAAGCACATACACAGGTGAAAACGCTGGCTGAAGAACTTCAGCTATCAAAGGAAACCCTGCAAATCCAGAATTCAAAACTGGAATACGATGTTTATCATGACTCCCTTACCGGCATGAAAAACCGTCTTTTCTTCTGGGATGATCTCAACAAACTTAATCAACAGGCTGAAAAAAATCATGTCTCTGTGACGGTAATGTTATTCGATTTAGACCGGTTCAAAGAGGTGAATGATACTTACGGTCATGATGCCGGCGATTTACTGTTACGTGAGGTCTCCACCCGTCTTAACGCTTTGAGCCGCTTTTCAGAAACATTTTATCGTTTGGGCGGTGACGAGTTTGCGTTTCTCTCCAACGGCTTAACCGAAAGCGCAGCCGTTTCACGTGCGCGAGAAATCAGTGATAGCATCAGCAAACACTATACAATTAATAATCAACTCATAAAAATAGCCACCTGCGTGGGTATTGTTTTATCGGATAACGAACGACGTTCAGATTACCTGTACAAATTCGCCGACCTGGCGCTCTATGAAGCCAAGAAAGAAGGTTCTCAGCAAATTAAAGTTTTCCGTCAGCGAATGCTACAGAAGTTGCAGGAAAGCAGAACCCTTGAAAATGATATGGCCAGGGCGATAGAGAATAATGAATTTGTTGTTTTTTACCAGCCTATTGTGAATTCCGTCAGCAAGGAAATCTACGGCTATGAAGCGCTTATTCGCTGGATGCACCCCGTTAAGGGAATGCTCTCCCCGGATAGCTTTATTTTCGCTGCTGAAAAAACTGGCATGATCAACGAGATAGGTAAAACCGTACTGAAACTGGCCTGTAGGGAAGCGGTCTCCTGGGCTGTTCCGGCCAGGATCTCCGTAAACGTCTCGCCTGTTCAATTGGGCAGCAAATCATTTATTAATACGGTGCAGTCCATTCTGGCTGAGACCGGGCTACCGGCTAACCGTCTTGAGTTAGAGGTCACAGAGTCATCCCTCTTTAGTGACAGAAATAACCCCATTACTATTCTCAAAAAACTACGTTCACTGGGCGTAAGAATTTCCATCGATGATTTTGGTACGGGTTATTCATCCCTCTCCAGACTCAGTGAACTGAACTTTGATAAAATCAAAATTGATAAATCTTTTGTCAGTCCGATATCTACACAAGAAGATGCGCTTAATATTGTGAAGCTGATTACCGGTATGGCTAAAAGCCTTAATATGGGCGTCATTGCCGAGGGCGTCGAGACCGAAGAGCAGCTTGAGCGGCTTCAGGCTCTGGGCTGCGAGCTTGTGCAGGGATATCTTTTCAGCAAACCACAGCCTCAGGTCGACAGCAAAATTAAGAGCGGCCAGCGATGACCTTCTCTCCTCAGCCCGATACCAACCGGGATCACATTTTTTACCCCTGGGTATTCACTGACAATAACCAGGTGTTATCATTCACCCCGTAAATACTTATCAACTCAATCCGAGGCTTTGATGCTGGAGAATGTAATCATCCAATAATCAGTTTCCCGACCTTTCCAGGCCGGACTGATTATCAATGCGCCGAAATCGTATGCGGACACCGCTGTGTGTTTGCACGTTTTGCACATGATGATTAAACAGGTTTTCCAGTATGAATTTATCCCGTCAGGAACAACGTACCTTACACGTTCTCGCCAAAGGTGGCCGTATTGTGCACGTCCGCGATACCTCTGGCCGCGTCACCGCCGTTGAATGCTATACCCGCGAAGGGCTATTGCTGGCTGACTGCACGCTCGCCGTTTTCAAAAAGCTCAAAACCAAAAAGCTGATCAAATCCGTTAACGGTCAGCCCTACCGCATTAATACCACCGGGCTGAACAATGTTCGCGCCCAGCCTGATAATCGTTGAGGAGAGGATGATGGATATCCCACGTATTTTTACCATTAGCGAAAGCGAACACCGCATTCATAACCCCTTTACGCCAGAGAAGTACGCGACGCTGGGCCGCGTGTTACGCATGAAGCCAGGCGCACGCATTCTCGATCTCGGCAGCGGTTCGGGAGAGATGCTCTGTACCTGGGCGCGTGATTACGGTATTACCGGTACCGGCATCGACATGAGTCAGTTGTTCACCGCGCATGCCACGCTGCGCGCAGAGGAACTCGGCGTCAGTGAACGCGTCCATTTTATTCATAACGACGCAGTCGGCTACGTCGCGGATGAAAAATGTGACGTGGCGGCCTGCGTTGGCGCCACATGGATTGCGGGTGGCGTAGCCGGGACGACAGACCTACTGGCAAAAAGCCTCAAGCCCGGGGGAGTGATGCTCATCGGCGAACCGTACTGGCGTCAGGTACCCGCAACGGAAGAGATAGCTCAGGCCTGCGGCGTCTCGTCGATTGCAGACTTTCTCACTCTGCCCGGTCTGGTTGCGTCTTTCGATCAACAGGGCTATGACCTGGTGGAGATGGTGCTTGCAGATCAGGAAGGCTGGGACAGGTACGAAGCCGCAAAATGGATGACGATGCGTCGCTGGCTGGAGGAAAACCCAGACGATGACTTTGCGAAGGAGGTTCGGGCGGAGCTGACGATAGCGCCTGAACGTCATGTGACGTATACGCGGGAATACTTTGGCTGGGGGGTGTTTGCGTTAATGGCACGATAATGTGGCGCTGGCGGTATAGTCTTTAGGGTTATGCCGCCGTTCAACTTCTTACAGGTACAAAACGATGGGACGAAAATATGCAACCATCAGCAACATTTGCTGCCATGATCTGCGGAATGCAAGGTAACTAATTGATTTAGAATGGTGCGATAATAGGAGTGTAACACGCGATAAATCTTGTGTTCGGGTCTTCTTCTACGACCTTCGCAACTACCTGATTTAACGATTTTTACGCACGCTGATAATCTGGCATTCACCCTGCACATGATAAACGCCCCTCAACTTTAACGGGGTGGAAAATGAAATACAAGCCGGATCAATACATCATTTCCGATAGTTACGGAGTTTATTACGTCAGGATCTCAATTCCTGTATGGCTCCGTAATGCATTTGGTGGAAGAAAAACTCTCGTCCGTAGTCTGAAAACTTCCGATCTTCGTGTGGCTCGTAGGAAGCGTGATGTTATAGCCGATGAATTTCACCACATCAGGCAAATTGCAGAGCCTCCAAAACCGGACAGCTTGCAGGACACGATCAGCTATTTAAAGAGCGTGGCTAAGTACGCGAAAGCTGCCCCGAAAGCATCAGCGCCGATTATCTACCAATGCCCTTCTCTGATTAAGATGTTAGAGATCTACCTTATGCATAACGCTGATCGCCTGAAAATGGGAACATTAAGCAAGACCAGGAAAGCCGTAGAACTATTCCTGAATTACCTGCGAAAGAAGGATGTGGAACTTAACGATATCAACCGTACCACCGTTACAGGCTGGCTTGATCATCTCAGAGAGACAAAGGCAGTCCAGACAGTGGCTAACTATCTATCAGCAATGGCAAACATTTTCGATCTTGCCTCTTCCCGATACCAGGACGCCCCACCGCTGGAAAGTAACGTGTTCAGGGGGCATAAACTCAACACAGCGCAGAGCCGCCAGAGTTACGAGGCATTCACGGAAGAGGATATTACGAAGCTCATTAGCGCGTTTAACAAGTTAGGAGAGGACGAGCTAAGGGATGTGACCACTATCGCCGCTTATAGCGGGATGCGCATTAATGAAATAGCCAGTTTAAAATCAGACAATATCTGTGAAGTAGAGGGGGTGCTATGTTTCGAGGTTACGGAGGGACTTTGTTGAATAAATCGAACTTTTGCTGAGTTGAAGGATCAGATCACGCATCTTC
>NZ_JBMKHS010000061.1:0-9797 GCF_049238105.1 Enterobacter cloacae complex sp. IR5418
CGTCAGAGGCAGAAAACGTTGCTTAACGTGAGTTTTCGTTCCACTGAGCGTCAGACCCCTGTTACCGATGCAAGAACAGGGGAGTTTCATGAAATGCCTGTTTAGGAGTGATTAAAGGTAACTTGTGCGCAGAAGGTCAGGTGTGTGGTGGTTAGTACAGACTAGTGAATGTTGTAACTAAACTATATTTTTATTAAAGGCCGGAGGTGGTGTTCCTCCGGCCTTAATTACGTTTCCGTGTTCATTAGTCGATGAACTGGCGGATCAGTTCCAGAATGGCAATCAGCGCGTTTGCAAGCGCCGCTACCGCCCTCAGAACGATGATTAACAGGTTAATCATCCGTTTTCTCCATAAATGGAGTAAAGACACCGTGGCTTGCTCTTACACTGCCTGTCACCACGGCTTCTCTTCGTCTTGTCAGTTGTAGAGAGTCTCACTCCTGCCAGAGCACAGATAACCAGCACCACCTGTATTACCTGTCAGGACTTTGAACCTGTTCATGCCGCATTTAGCGGAATGCAGGGAGAGACTCACCACAGAGCTAACCCTCTGATTATACGTTTATCTAACGTTCAGGCAAACCGTTAACGCACAGTCACTGCCCGTCATATTGCATAATCAGGCTTCACGGATTATCATACTATTGTCAGTTGTAGAGAGTTTCCCTTCCGGGCTGAGTTACCAGCTCGCACCGGAACCGTAAAAAAGCCGACCTCACCAGTCGGTTTTTTTACGTCTGCGGTTTCCCGCTTCGTTTAAATCTATTTTAAATGAATAAATTGTTCTGCGGCAAACCCAACAACATAAGGACGTTAGGGTTGATGGTTGCCGAAATCGCGGTGCGTTACGTGAATTCTGAGGTTTTGCGAGGGGGATTGGGCGCGAGAATTTACGAGAGAGCGCCGGAACAATGCCGGGATCACAAACCATCACCCGTGAAAGAAATCTTCCGGCATTGCCCGGTCAGGTAGTATGACATTCATTGTCAACGGCCATCAATTTATAAGCTGCTTTGCACTTCATAAAAGATCACCACCAGGGCTGCTAAAACAGTACCGATAGCCAGCACGTTAAAAAGTACGTCCTTCATCTTTACGAACGACATACTGATTTGCGTCCTTTCCCTTTTGTCAGCCTTCTCTATCATCCAGCGTTGGTATGAATCACTGTTACTTTTTCTGTCCATGTTCCCCCCAATTCATCAATGAGCACCAGGCGGCCACCAGGCTTCTTGCCAACAAAGTAACGGCCTCGCGGCAGACGTTCGCCAGTCTTCAGCCGTTCGATCCAGTCCTGAAATGCAGGGCGCGGTTTATAGCTGTAGCGGCCAAAATCAGCTAAAGACTGCGTGACCATGACTGTTTGGCAGCCATGCTTTCTCATATCACGAAACGTATTTTCCAGTGCAGCCAGTGTATTCATTTGCACGTTCTCTCTGCTTTTCCCATGAAGATATTAACGACACTCAAAACTAACACCGTTGGCATGATCACGGCAGCATAGCCGACAGCAACGGCCTGATATATGGTCAATGAGTAGTCGGGCTGTTTATACAATACGACTGAAAAAATGCTCCCCAAACAAGCAAGCAGAGTTAAAAACAAGTAATCGACAAATCTGTTTTTATAGATAACCCATGCAACGATGCAGGGATATGACACCAGGCACAGGATAATCGCATTTGTGGTATGCACGTTTCGCTCCTTGTTATTTAAGGGTTGTCAGCCAGATCAAACAGATTGTTCAGGCTGGAACGGAATTGTTTTACCGATGATACCAGCTCCTGACTCCGCGCTTTTTCCTGCGCCAGTTCACGCCGTAGCTGCGCCATCTCGTCTCTGTTACGCTGAAGCTCAAGGATAGCCGTCATAAAGGTTTTGCTGGCTGATGCCTGTCCGGTCGCTTCCTGCGCCTTTTTAATGGCCTGATCTTCGTCGTCATTCGTTCTGATTGTGTAATGCCCCATGATACCCCTCTTTTGCTGTCATTTTTGCGCTGCCGGCGCGAACCCGGGAAGAAACTTTGCTGGCAAAAAACACTGGCCAACAGATGTGACCGGGAAAATTTGCTGGCAATTAATTTTCGATGAAAGCCAGCTCGCAATCGCCGCATTCAATATTCAGTCCGGCTTTGCCCCACACGGCAGCGCCACACCCGCGACACTGATATTTAACTTTATTTCGTTTTGGCTTGTCCTCAAATGCTGCAACTGACAAATCATTGTCATTGCTCCCGGCCATATCATCTGAATGGCTCCCGTTCTGCGGTGACACTGACGGCAGCAGAGCCATAGAAAGCACCGCTTCTATATCAATCCCGGCCTCAGCATTTTGATGCGCCAGAGCAAGCGTTTCGCGCCATTGCTCTATTACGGCGGTCATATCTTTTTGTTGTTCGACCTGGACAGGGAAGCGATCAAACCAGCTCAAAGCAAATTGCCCCTGGAACAGTTCCAGTGTGACGCGCTGGAAGCGGCCACCAGGGATCGGATAGTCATTAATCTTCTGGCCGACTTTCGCACCACCAGGTCTCCCGGTGGAGGAGGGCATAAGTCCGATACTTTCCATTTTTGCCGCCCACTGCGCATTGTGGTACGTCTTACGCGACGGGTTGCCGTAGTGGTACTGCCACATATGGCACTGCTCATGAACCAGCGTTTGCATGACTTCAATAAGCGGGTACACCGGGAAGTATTCAGGATTGAGGGCGATTTCATCAATCATCCTGCCGCTGCCGTCAGCAGCAACAAAGCGCCTGTAACTGAAATAGCCCATTGTGTTCTTGCCGCGCTGGAACGTAATCAGACAGTCAGGGAGTTCGCCGTCAAAAAGGCGCTGGTTATAGAAATCAAACGCCTGTTGTAGCTCGCTGTAAGCGCGTTCCGTGGCTCTTGTCATGCTGAAGTTCGCTTAGCGGCGTTCCGATATTCCTGTAACTCTGCAACAATAGCAGGGAACACATCAGCGCAACGCTGTGCCAGCTTAACCGCCTTTGAACAAACGCCCATACCATGTGCTCTTTTGAGCGCCTCCAACAAATCTGCCAGTTCCTCGTCAGTGATTTTTTCAGTCATCTATTAAGCTTCTCCATTATCTGTATCGTACGATACAGATAATATAAACCACACCTTTGATAGCGGCAATCTTTTTTGCTGGCAATTTCACGCCCAGGGCGGGCATCGAGCGGGTAATATTGCTGGCAAAAATCAACGGCCAAACCGGCTGCAGGAAACTGGTTTGCTGGCAAGCGTGATTTACTGCTGGGCTTGACACCTTGCCATTGTATGACGCTTGTTTTAGTGTCAAATGAACAACCAGCGCGAGAAGAATATAGGAAGCAAAAGCAATGGATATCAAACCTAACTCAGTGATCCACCTGGAGCCAGGCGAAACATTACCCGGCTATACCAATCTGAAACCCGTACCTGATAAGTATTTCGATGAGTTAAAGGCACTCATAAATAAACTCAATACTCAATCCGGTAATATTTACCTCAAGTTAAAACAGATGTACGCCTTTTTGGATCGTTTTAACAAAGAATTTGTGAGCACGTTTACCTCCTGTCAAAAGGGGTGCTCTTCGTGCTGTAAAATGGATGTTCATTTAACCGCGCTTGAGGCAACACATATTGCACAAGCAAGTAAACTTACTGCCAGAGACAACCCGCTTACGACCGGGCATGAGTCAAAATGTCCGTTTTTGTCTGAGAAGGGAACATGCTCAATCTACAATTACCGCCCGCTGTTATGCAGGACATATCATGTACTCACTCCGCCGGAGATGTGTAATGACCTGGATGCACAAGTCATGCAGTATGGTTCTCAAAGCGCGAACATGGGAAATCACATCTACAAAACAATAGCAGAGTGGATCTATTTTCAGACGTATCACTGCACTGGTAAGTTAGAAACCAAAGATATCAGAGACTACTTCCCTTATCCCCGCGAAGATATCCAAAGATTTCTTCACCATAACCCCCCGCGCCCTTTTTGCTAAAAAAAAGCCTCTGACGCAGTGTCAGAGGCTTGTTAGATTACTGTTCGTCACCAGCAGTGCTGGAAGCATCTTTTTTGATGAGAAACTCATCAAGAGAACGGCCAGCTTTTAACGCTTCGTCGATTGGTTTTGGTGTCCGGCCACGACCAGACCAGTATTTCGTTTCGCCGTTTTCATCAAACTGATATTTAGGCGGCGCTTTTGGCAACGTCTTTTTGCGTGTTTTTTGCGCATCTTCGGACAGGCCAAGCAGTTCTTCCGGTGAAAAACCTTCTCCGGCAATCAACTGGAGCAGTTCCTGGCGCTTTCTTTCGCGCTCTGCGCGTTCTGCTGCCTCACGCTCTGCTTCTTCACGACGTTCTTCGATCACGGCGTTAAGCTTTTCCTGCATTTCCAGCAGTTGTTCAAAGCTGGTTTCTCGCGCAAAAACACGAACAGAGCGAATATTCAGGAGTAGCTTTTTTGTTGCGTCAAACGTTTCATTTTCACTCATCGAGTTAATCCTTATTTTTTACTGAACTGAAACCCAAGTTTACCCGTAGTTTTATCCTGCAAAACAATTGCAGCGTCAAACTTTTTCCCGGTTTTATTACTGGTAAAGCCTTTAATCTCTCCGGTTTTACCTTTTTTGATTAATGTCTCAACCTGATTTTGTGTCAGTTTTTTTCCTGACACTTCAGACCAGATTTTAAACTCGCACCCGGAACAGAAAAAGCCTTTAGGCCGGATAATAATTTCTTTACTGCATGAAGGGCAGGGGGCTTCGAGCCGGGACATGGAACCTTCTGATCTGGATTTTGCTTCCATATCCGGTTTGCCGTCTTTGTCCGGGAATGTTGTCTTGCATTCAGGGTAGCAGGAGCATCCCCAGAAAAAGCCATTTTGCCCCTTACGCTTACGCAGGAAACCGTTGTTACAAACCGGGCAGGGCGTGGCATTTGAAGAAATCGAAATTCCGTTCCTGTCCAGCTCGTCGATTAACCCCTGGACGTACTCATCATTTTCCTTAATAAACTCCTCAACTGTCAGCTCTCCGGCTTTGATCTGAGACTGCTTTTCAGCCCACAGAGCGGAGATATCCGGTTTAGTGATTTCAGGAGGCAGTGCAGCGCAAAACTCCTGGCCTTGTTTTGTGGTTTTCCATACCAGCTCCGAATACCCCTTTTCTTTTTCGATGGAGATAAGCCCGGTATTTGCCGCCAGTTTCTCAAGAATACCCGCGCGGGTGGCTTCCGTTCCGATACTGCCACGATCACTGCTGCCCTCGTCTTTCGCTTCCAGCGCCTTTCTGAGAGCCGGATCATCAATGAATTTTGCCGCACTCGTCATGGCGGCCAGTAACGTTGACTCTGTGAAATAGCGAGGTGGTGTAGTCTTTTTCTTGTCCACGTCTGCCGATTCACACAGGCCGCTGTCATTAAATTTCAGCAATGAAAGGTCAAAACCGTCCGTTCCGGCATCTTCGGTTTCGTCCTCGTCATCACTATCCTTACCCAGCGCTTCCCAGCCCTTTTGTACCAGAACGCTCTGTGTGGCCGTAAAGGTATCCCCCTTAATATCAAAGTGGATTTTCGTCTTGTTGCGGATCGCATCCGGGTAGAACAGCCCGATAAAGTAGACGGACACCAGGTTATAAACGTTCCGCTCTTTTTCATTAAGCTGAATACCGGCTCCGCTTTTTGTCGTCGGGATGATGGCGTGGTGCGCCTCAATCTTACTGGCATTAAAGGCTTTGTGTTTCTGGCCTTTATCCATATCTACGATCGCAGACGCCAGTTCGGGTACGGTGGCCGCTATAGCAGTGGCAATATCTCCGGCCTGGTAATAATGCTCATCTGAAAGATAGCGATTGTCAGAACGTGGATAGGTCAGAAGCTTGTGAGTTTCATACAGCCCCTGCATCACATCGAGCGTATCTTTTGCAGAATAACCAAATCGCTTTGCGCAGAGCTGCTGAAGCGTGGAAAGGTTAAGCGGAAGCGGAGGCTTGCTATTTTCCGGCTTTGTCGTCGCGATAGTAACAATAGCATCCTTACCCGTAACACGTCCGGCAATATGCGCGGCCTGAGCTTCGGAGATCAGGCGTTTTTTCTCGTCTATCTGATCGTCGTCTGTTGTCTGATATTTCGCCTTAATCTGATGCCCGTTCATCGACAGACTGGCGAATACATCGTAATAAAAGCTTTCTGTGTGATTCTGGTTCGCCAGCGTGCGCATGTTCACCAGACCAAGAACGGCACTTTGTACCCGGCCAACGTTCAGAACGCCGTCATAGCCCTTCTCACGGCCTTTTAATGTACATCCCCGCGTCATGTTATAGCCAAAACCCTGATCGCACAGGGAACGCGCCAGGGCGCTTAACGTCATACCGCGAAATTTATCGTTAGGTTGTAAATTCGACAGTGATTTTTGCACTGGCGCAAGGTTGAGGTCGGCAACAAGCAGTCGCTGGACGGGTTTCTTGTTTCCGGCATAACCCAGAATCTCATCAACCAGCAAACATCCTTCATCATCGGGGTCGCCTGAATGAACGATGCTGTCGGCTTTATCGATAAGAGACAAAATAATGCGGGTCTGTGCTTCTGATTCAGGCTTGATTTTATATTTTGGCGGATAAACCGCTTTAATGGGTAAATCACTATAACGCCAGTTGGAATATTTGTCGTCATAATCCTGTGGGTCGTAAAGCTCCAGCATATGACCATAACACCAGGTAACGACATCAGAACCGTGTTCAAAATAGCCGTTTTTCTTTTCTGTATTGGGATTTCCGCCCAGTCCTTCAAAAATAGCCTTTGCTAAAGACGGTTTTTCTGCAATAAAAAGTCTCATTAATCAATCCTCAAGGTAACTTGAATAGTCAGGCTGCGCACCATTCTTTTTAAAGATTTCTTCCCTTTCCTCTATGTCTTCTTCTGCCTCCTGCACACTAAGGTCAAGGGTTCCTTTCAAAAAGGCACGCGCATTCTTGATTACATCTACTGTTAATTCGTTTTTTGTTCCGCGAATCATGCCAATAGCAATATTTATTATCTCCTTTATTTCAGCAGGAGTCGTTCTGTCCAGCACCGCGCCAAGTTCTTTAAGGTCAATATTTATATCGTCTGGTAAGTACATTTTGGCACAAGCGGCAGCGGCTTTAGTCCGAAAAGCACCTACAGATATGATTCTGTCAATTCTGCCAGGGCGTTTTCTGATGCGCGGATCAATCCGGTTAGGATAGTTCGTTGAAAAAATAACATATGTCCCGGCAAGATTTCGCGGTGTATCAGCCCCATCAAGAAAACTTAACGTTCCGGCATCAGCCCGATAAAGTTCATCAACCTCTTCAGCTATTATGATAACGGGTATTTTCTTTTGAGCTGCGGCATAGCAAACATCTTTAAAGTAATCATCAGCATAAACAAATACATATTTATCCTGATATTTTGCCCCCAAAGCTTTTGCGATAGTCGTTTTCCCTGTGCCCGGAGGACCAGTAAAAAGCACTTTTCGCATTCCTGACTGACCATAACGGGTGTAGAAATCAATATCCGAAAAGAACTGATTAAAGTCATTCTCCAGCTCATTAAACTTTGGATGAACAGAAAAACGTAAAGCGTTTTCTATTTCTTCCTTCCTTGCCTTACCGTGATAATAAACGCCGTCGTAACACCCGATTTTCCAGATACCTTTACGGGGTAAAGAGCGGTTTAATTTAGCGCGTCCAGCTTCGCAAAGATTATGAAGCATCGACATACTTTTGGTTGTGCCAACTGCGTACTCCATTCTGACTTTAGAGTTAAGAATGAAGCGAATAATATGAACCACTTCATTTTGACCAAGATGAATCCGGTATGCTCCCGAACCATCTTTAAACATAAGCTTTTTAATCCTCCCGGCTTTAGCCATAACAGGGCTACTTCCCGTATGAACGACGGTTGAAGCAACGGGTTCGATATCAAGATTCGAATAAATTTTACGATTCTTTCTGTTTATAAAAATCTCTGCCACTTTAGGATAGTAATCACAATCCTTTACGACAGTACCAAAATTATCTTCACCGTAATATTCTTTATGGAGCCGTAAAGCCTGCTCTACCAGAGTTAATTTACCCATATGCGCACCATGTATATTAAAAACCGTGACGTTGCCTGAAGATTTTCTTCAGGCAGAGGAGGGGTTGGACAAGCGAAGCGCGTCAGTTTTGTTTATGACGCCACTCCCACGGAGGAACGGGATTACTGTCAGCCCACAGGCCGCGCTTCTGTGTCTGAGCTTCCCGTTGCAGAGCCGGTAATGAGTTATCGGTGTTGTACCTGTCATAAACCCATGCAGCCCCTTTTAGCACTTGCTGGCGGTTAGCCTCAGTGCCGTTCGCTGTCACCACTCGTCCCAGGACTCGCCCGTAGCGATCTGTTTGCGTATAAGAGACGGTAACTGATTGCCCTGCCAGCAGGGCTTTAAGTTGATTGGTTGACCAGCGACCAAAGGGTTGTTTTTTTTCCGGTGCATCGATATTTATCAATCGGACTCGAATCGGAACTTCATACACAACAATTTTCGCGGGTAGTGTTTTAACTTCGATGGTATCTCCATCGAGAACGCGAATAACTTTCCCCTGAATCTGAGCAGCACACAATGTAGCTGGCAACAGGGCAACAGCAAAGGAAAGAACATTAAAAAAATGTCTCATTGCTTTCTTCCCTCCCATATTGCTGAGAGTCTTTTAAAAATGGATAAAACGACGACTAAAGCCACTGCGATAACAGCCAACGAAGGAAGTACATAGCTGTATAACTCAACCATGAAATTAATAAACTCAATGAGCGATTGCGGCTTTAAGGAAGCATCCCACAAAACGATAACAAAACGATAAAGCCCATAGACAATTGCCGGAAACCAGACCATAAACAACAAAATTTCAGTAAAAACAGAAGCGACCGATTTGACACTATCGATAATTTCAATTCCGGCAATTCTCACACTTCTTGCATCAGGTACGTTAATAATTTTCATCCTCCCACCCCTGTAAAAAATGTTCGCAAGTTCCAGTCTCAAACCTGAAACTTGCGTATTCACATCAGAATTAAATCAAACAGAATTAAAAGTTTTTCAATCGGCCAAAGCTTGAAATAATTTTACTTACTGTACCTGCATCAGCCGCAGGACATTCATTTAGTTTTTTCTTTCTGGCATCTGCCGTGTGATCGGGTAAAAAACCATGTTTATTCTTTTTCCTGATTGACATAAAACTTTTATACATCGGGTCACATTCTGCCGGACTACTTCCGTCAAGTTTTCCGGCAAGGCATAACACCATTGCACATGGATCGTTCGGGTCGGCCTTTTCCTCAGCATGAGCAGTTCCGGCAGCGAACGCACAAAGCAGCACTGCCGTGGTTACGGTCTTTTTCATATACACCTCATGGATAACGGGCAACTAACGCCCTGCGGTTGTTCAACCCCGGCTCAATAAAATTACAAGAATTTTATTAATCCGGCGTTATCGTGATAAATAAACACTGGTAGTCCGGCAAGAAAAACAGTTCATTTTATAACGATACTGTATGACACCGTTTGCACCGTTCGCCCTCAACCAGTTTTTAGCTGTGAAAAAGTCTGTTCCGTTACTGGTTTCAACAATCACTGAATCAGAATGTGCAACAGAATAAAAAACAGCATCATCGTAAAGGCGGTTTTCAGGCCTGAAATTATGGATAACCTTAACCCACGATGAATTAACCTTGTCTGATTTAATAACTGAGTGACTTTGTTGAATAAATCGAACTTTTGCTGAGTTGAAGGATCAGATCACGCA
>NZ_JBMKHS010000062.1:0-8476 GCF_049238105.1 Enterobacter cloacae complex sp. IR5418
CCACATTGGTGTCGATGCCAAGAGTGGCCTGACCCACAGCCTAGTCACCACCGCGGCCAACGAGCATGACCTCAATCAGCTGGGTAATCTGCTGCATGGAGAGGAGCAATTTGTCTCAGCCGATGCCGGCTACCAAGGGGCGCCACAGCGCGAGGAGCTGGCCGAGGTGGATGTGGACTGGCTGATCGCCGAGCGCCCCGGCAAGGTAAGAACCTTGAAACAGCATCCACGCAAGAACAAAACGGCCATCAACATCGAATACATGAAAGCCAGCATCCGGGCCAAGGTGGAGCACCCATTTCGCATCATCAAGCGACAGTTCGGCTTCGTGAAAGCCAGATACAAGGGGTTGCTGAAAAACGATAACCAACTGGCGATGTTATTCACGCTGGCCAACCTGTTTCGGGCGGACCAAATGATACGTCAGTGGGAGAGATCTCACTAAAAACTGGGGATAACGCCTTAAATGGCGAAGAAACGGTCTAAATAGGCTGATTCAAGGCATTTACGAGAGAAAAAATCGGCTCAAACATGAAGAAATGAAATGACTGAGTCAGCCGAGAAGAATTTCCCCGCTTATTCGCACCTTCCCTAAAGGGATTGATTTAAATCAGGCAGATCAGCATTATTTAAATCAAGTTGCCATGTCACTGAATACTCGTCCTAGAAAGGCGTTAGATTGGCTTACACCATTAGAGAAATTTGCTCAGCTTGTTGATTATCATATGGCTTTTGAAACTGTCGCACCTCATGTTTGAATTCGCCCCATATTTTTGCTACAGTGAACCAAATTAAGATCATCTATTTACTAGGCCTCGCATTTGCGGGGTTTTTAATGCTGAATAAAAGGAAAACTTGATGGAATTGCCCAATATTATGCACCCGGTCGCGAAGCTGAGCACCGCATTAGCCGCTGCATTGATGCTGAGCGGGTGCATGCCCGGTGAAATCCGCCCGACGATTGGCCAGCAAATGGAAACTGGCGACCAACGGTTTGGCGATCTGGTTTTCCGCCAGCTCGCACCGAATGTCTGGCAGCACACTTCCTATCTCGACATGCCGGGTTTCGGGGCAGTCGCTTCCAACGGTTTGATCGTCAGGGATGGCGGCCGCGTGCTGGTGGTCGATACCGCCTGGACCGATGACCAGACCGCCCAGATCCTCAACTGGATCAAGCAGGAGATCAACCTGCCGGTCGCGCTGGCGGTGGTGACTCACGCGCATCAGGACAAGATGGGCGGTATGGACGCGCTGCATGCGGCGGGGATTGCGACTTATGCCAATGCGTTGTCGAACCAGCTTGCCCCGCAAGAGGGGATGGTTGCGGCGCAACACAGCCTGACTTTCGCCGCCAATGGCTGGGTCGAACCAGCAACCGCGCCCAACTTTGGCCCGCTCAAGGTATTTTACCCCGGCCCCGGCCACACCAGTGACAATATCACCGTTGGGATCGACGGCACCGACATCGCTTTTGGTGGCTGCCTGATCAAGGACAGCAAGGCCAAGTCGCTCGGCAATCTCGGTGATGCCGACACTGAGCACTACGCCGCGTCAGCGCGCGCGTTTGGTGCGGCGTTCCCCAAGGCCAGCATGATCGTGATGAGCCATTCCGCCCCCGATAGCCGCGCCGCAATCACTCATACGGCCCGCATGGCCGACAAGCTGCGCTGAGCCATGGCTGACCACGTCACCCCCAATCTGCCATCGCGCGATTTCGATGTGACAGAGGCGTTTTATGCGAAGCTGGGCTTTGCGACGAGTTGGAAGGATCGCGGCTGGATGATCCTGCAGCGCGGCGGTTTGCAGCTCGAATTCTTCCCCTATCCTGACCTCGACCCAGCTACGAGCTCGTTCGGCTGTTGCCTGCGGTTGGATGATCTCGATGCCATGGTGGCATTGGTGAACGCGGCGGGAGCCGAGGAAAAAAGCACCGGCTGGCCGCGCTTCAAAGCTCCGCAACTGGAGGCGAGCGGCCTGAGGATCGGCTACCTGATCGATCCCGACTGCACGCTGGTGCGGCTGATCCAGAACCCCGACTGACCGCATGCCCGCGAAAATCAAGATTTGCGGGATCAGCACACCCGAGGCGCTCGATGCGACCATCGCGGCGCGGGCGGACTATGCCGGGTTGGTGTTCTATCCAGCGTCGCCCCGTGCGGTTACGTCGAATGTCGCGGGCGCTTTGACATCGCGCGCAGCTGGCCAGATCGCCATGGTCGGTTTGTTCGTCGATGCGGATGATGCTGTCATCGCCGACGCACTGGTGGCAGCCAAGCTGAACGCGCTGCAGCTGCACGGTTCGGAATCGCCCGAACGCGTGGCCCAGTTGCGCGCGCGGTTTGGCAAGCCGGTGTGGAAGGCGCTGCCCGTCGCCAGCGCCAGCGATGTCGCACGCGCCGCAGCCTATGCCGGGGCGGCGGACTTGATCTTGTTCGACGCCAAGACCCCCAAAGGCGCGCTGCCCGGCGGCATGGGGTTGGCGTTCGACTGGTCGCTGCTGGCCGGATATCGCGGTGCCTTGCCGTGGGGGCTGGCAGGCGGGCTAAATCCGACGAATGTTGCCGAGGCGATTGCGCGCACCGGAGCGCCGCTGGTCGATACCTCCAGCGGCGTCGAAAGCGCGCCGGGCGTCAAGGATACCGACAAGATTACCAATTTCGCCTTTGCGGTGCGCTTGGCCTAAATCGCGTCGATCAATAGGCGTCGTTCAGCGCAAAGATCGGCTTGCGGGTGCGCCACTGCCCTCGGGTGAAGTCGGGAAAATCTAACGTGCGATTGCCCTCAGCAATCGATTGTTCCGACAGAGGCGTGATCGCGCTCCAGGCCAGCGCGTCGTAAATGTCGATTGGCATCGGGGCCTTGGCCTTCAGCGCCTCGACAAAAGCGTGGATCACGAACCAGTCCATCCCGCCATGCCCGGCCCCTGCCGCCAGATCGGCGTAGCGTTTCCATAGCGGGTGATCGTATTTCGCAAACCAGCCCTCGGCAGGCTCCCAGCGGTGCGGCTGTGGGCTCTTGCCCTCCAGATAGATCGACTTGTTGACGTCCATCCACAGCCCCTCGGTGCCTTGCACCCGAAAGCCGAGAGAATAGGGGCGCGGCAGCGAGGTGTCGTGGCACAGCATGATCGTTTCACCATTAGTGCAGCCGATCATGGTGTTGACCACATCACCCAGTGCGAATTTCACCTCGGCGTTGGGATGATCGGCAGAGCCGTTCTTGACGACATAATCATGCAGCCCGCGCGCCTTACAGCCGAAGCCGCCAGCGCCCGCTTCGCCCGGCAACGCGACCTTCAGGGTGCGGGTCTGCGGCGGGTAGCACACGCCGGCATCGGCGCAGCCCTGGTACTTCACGGTCAGGGTGGTCGCGCTCGCGCCGGCCGCGGGCGTGCCGGTGAGGGTGCCGAGCAATTCCTTGCGGTAGGTTTCGACGTCGCCGAAGAATTCGTCGCGGTAGGCCTTGCCCTTCGGCAGCGCCATGGTCGCGCCGGTGAAGGCGGCATCGGCCTTGACCGAGGTGCGGTGCCGGTACAGGTAATAGCCGTCGGCGATCCGCCAGCGCACCTCGATGCGGTCCGGCGCGGTGGCCTGCGCGGACAGGACGAAGACCTCGTCGACCGGCGGCAGTTCGAAGTCCTGGGCGACGGCCGAGGTCGCGGGCAGCGCAAGCAGCAGGGCGAGCCCGGCCAGCCAGCGGCGCAGGCGGATCGTGGATGCGGTCATTGGCTCAGTTTACCGGTCGGCTCTCGGCGGCCAGCCATTGCAGGTATTCGGGCAGGCCGGACGCGGCTTCGACCGCGAGCAGCTCCGGGAGTTCGTAGGGATGCAGTTGGCGCAGGCGTTCCTGCAGGGCGGGGTAGGCCTCGGCACTGGTCTTGACCAGCAGCAGGACCTCGGCCGCGGCCTCGACCTTGCGTTGCCAGCGATAGACCGAACGCAGGCCGGGCAGGAGGTTGACGCAGGCGGCCAGGCGCTCGGCCACCAGCGCGGTGGCGATGCGCTCGGCGCTGTCGGCGTCGGGACAGGTGCAGAAGCAGATCAGGGCGCTCACCGGCATAGGGTAGCGGCTGCCCCGATCCGGCGGGCCTGGCGGACATCCGCGTGCGGCCCTTGAAAGTCGGCGGGCCCGCCCCATCTCGGTGGCATGCCGGGTTCGCCCGGTTCTGTTGTCCGCGGTTTGGCACTCGCTTCGCGCGACTGCTAAAATCGCCGGGTTTTTCCACGTCAATCAACCATTTACCGAGGTTGCCATGTCCAATATCAAGCCGCTGCACGACCGCGTGGTCATCAAGCGCATGGAAGAAGAGAAGCTGTCCGCCGGCGGGATCGTGATCCCGGATTCGGCCACCGAGAAGCCGATCAAGGGCGAAGTCGTCGCCGTCGGCACCGGCAAGGTGCTGGACAACGGCCAGGTCCGCGCGCCGCAGGTCAAGGTCGGCGACAAGGTGCTGTTCGGCAAGTACAGCGGCACCGAAGTGAAGCTGGACGGCGTCGAGCTGCTGGTGGTGAAGGAAGACGACCTGTTCGCGATCCTCGGCTGATCGCGCGTCGCTCCCACACATTTCTCATCCGAATAATTTTTCGAGGTAATTCGCAATGGCTGCCAAGGACATTCGTTTCGGCGAAGACGCGCGCTCCAAGATGGTGCGCGGCGTCAACGTGCTCGCCAACGCCGTGAAGGCGACCCTCGGCCCGAAGGGCCGCAACGTCGTGCTGCAGAAGAGCTACGGCGCGCCGACCATCACCAAGGACGGCGTCTCCGTCGCCAAGGAAATCGAACTGGCTGACGCGTTCGAGAACATGGGCGCGCAGATGGTGAAGGAAGTCGCTTCCAAGACCTCCGACAACGCCGGCGACGGCACCACCACCGCCACCGTGCTGGCGCAGGCGTTCATCCGCGAGGGCATGAAGGCGGTCGCCGCCGGCATGAACCCGATGGACCTGAAGCGCGGCATCGACCAGGCGGTGAAGGCCGCGGTCGGCGAACTGAAGTCGCTGTCCAAGCCGTCGTCGACCAGCAAGGAAATCGCCCAGGTCGGCGCGATCTCCGCGAACTCGGATGCCAACATCGGCGACCTGATCGCGCAGGCGATGGACAAGGTCGGCAAGGAAGGCGTGATCACGGTCGAGGAAGGCAGCGGCCTGGACAACGAACTCGACGTGGTCGAGGGCATGCAGTTCGACCGCGGCTACCTGAGCCCGTACTTCGTCAACAACCAGCAGTCGATGTCGGCCGACCTGGATGATCCCTTCATCCTGCTGTACGACAAGAAGATCTCCAACGTGCGCGACCTGCTGCCCGTCCTCGAGGGCGTGGCCAAGGCCGGCAAGCCGCTGCTGATCGTGGCGGAGGAAGTCGAAGGCGAAGCGCTGGCGACCCTGGTGGTCAACACCATCCGCGGCATCGTCAAGGTCTGCGCGGTGAAGGCCCCGGGCTTCGGCGACCGTCGCAAGGCGATGCTGGAAGACATGGCGATCCTGACCGGCGGCGTGGTGATTTCCGAGGAAGTCGGCCTGTCGCTGGAGAAGGCCACCATCAAGGACCTCGGCCGCGCCAAGAAGATCCAGGTGTCGAAGGAAAACACCACCATCATCGATGGCGCCGGCGAAGGCGCGGGCATCGAGGCGCGCATCAAGCAGATCAAGGCGCAGATCGAGGAGACCTCCTCCGACTACGACCGCGAGAAGCTGCAGGAGCGCGTGGCCAAGCTGGCCGGCGGCGTTGCGGTGATCAAGGTCGGTGCCGCCACCGAAGTCGAGATGAAGGAAAAGAAGGCGCGCGTCGAAGACGCCCTGCACGCGACCCGTGCGGCCGTCGAGGAAGGCATCGTCCCGGGCGGCGGCGTCGCCCTGATCCGTGCCAAGGCGGCGATCGCCGGCATCAAGGGCGTGAACGAAGACCAGAACCACGGCATCCAGATCGCCCTGCGCGCGATGGAAGCCCCGCTGCGCGAGATCGTGACCAATGCCGGCGATGAGCCGTCGGTCATCCTCAACCGCGTGGTCGAAGGTTCGGGTGCGTTCGGCTACAACGCCGCCAACGGCGAGTTCGGCGACATGATCGAGTTCGGCATCCTGGACCCGACCAAGGTCACCCGCACCGCGCTGCAGAACGCCGCGTCGATCGCGGGCCTGATGATCACCACCGAAGCGATGGTGGCCGAGGCCCCGAAGAAGGACGAGCCGGCGATGCCGGCCGGCGGCGGCATGGGCGGCATGGGCGGCATGGATTTCTAAGCCCCGCGATCCATCAAGCAAGACCACACAGCCCGGCCTCGTGCCGGGCTTTGTGCGTTCTGGCGTCCGCGGCGGGAGACTTCCTACCCGCCCCGCGGCAATGTCTGACGCGAAGATCAGAAAACGCCGATATGAACGCGTGCTCGCGGGCGCAACCCTGAGCAGCCGTCCCTGCAACGGAGCGCTGCGTGCCGCGCCTGACCGCACCCCGGCGGCAGGCCGAGGTGTGCGCGCCACTGCCGGCCGCCCACGCCGCTGCGCGTTACGCGCGCCACCTGCCCGAGCGCACGCTGCTGTACGCGCTAGTGCAGGCGCACTACCCGGACTTCATCGCGCGTCTTGAGGCCGAAGACCGCCCGCTGCCCGAGTATGTGCGCGAGGAGTTCGAGACCTACCTGCGCTGCGGCGTGCTCGAGCACGGCTTCCTGCGCGTGGTCTGCGAGCACTGTCGTGCCGAGAGGCTGGTGGCGTATTCCTGCAAGAAGCGCGGGCTGTGCCCGAGCTGCGGCGCACGGCGCATGGCCGAGTCGGCGCGGCATCTGGTGGACGAGGTGTTCGGCCCGCGGCCGGTGCGGCAATGGGTGCTGAGTTTCCCGTACCCGTTGCGCTTCCTGTTCGCCAGCAAGCCTGAGGCGATCGGCCCGGTGCTGGGCATCGTGCATCGTGTGATCGCCGGTTGGCTTGCCGATCAGGCCGGCGTGCCGCGGGATACGGCGCAATGCGGCGTGGTGACCCTGATCCAGCGCTTCGGCAGCGCGCTGAATCTCAACATCCACTTCCACATGCTGTGGCTCGACGGCGTGTACGAGGACACCACCGAGCGTCCGCAGCGCAAGCCGCGCCTGCACCGCACCCGTGCGCCCACATCGGCGCAACTGACGGAACTGGCCAACACCATCGCGCATCGCGTGTGCCGGCACCTGTCGCGCCGCGGCTGGCTCGAAGGCGAAGACGAATCCGTGTTCCTGTCCGACAGCGCGGGTAGCGACGACGGCATGGATGGGCTGCGGATGAGTTCGATGACCTACCGCATCGCCACCGGTCGCGACGCTGGCCGCAAGGTCGTCACGCTGCAAACGCTGCCTGGCGACGCCGGTCCGCTGGAGGGCGACGCCGGCAAGGTCGGCGGCTTCTCGCTGCATGCCGGCGTGGCCGCGGAAGCACACGAAAGCCACAAGCTCGAAAAGCTGTGCCGCTACATCACGCGCCCGGCGATCAGCGAGCAGCGGCTATCGATCTCGCCACAGGGCAGGGTGCGTTACCAGCTCAAGACGCCGTGGCGCAATGGCACCACGCATGTCGAATGGGATGCGGTGGACTTCATCGCCAAGCTGGCGGCACTGGTCCCGCCGCCACGCGCGCATCTCACCCGCTTCCACGGCGTATTCGCCCCGAATGCAAACCTGCGCGCGCAGCTGACGCCCTCGGGGCGCGGCAGGCGGCCTGCGGGCGATGCGGCGCCAGTGGACGTCAGCGCCCACGACGAGCCGCGCAGCCCCGAGCAGAAGCGCCGTGCGATGAGCTGGGCGCAACGGCTCAAGCGGGTCTTTTCCATCGACATCACCACCTGCGCCCACTGCGGCGGCGCGGTGCGGATCGTCGCCAGCATCGAAGACCCCAAGGCCATTCGCGCCATCCTCGCCCACTTCGAGAAACACGGCGCGCTGGAGCAAGCGCACTACCGGCCCGCAGCGCGCGCCCCGCCGCCCGCCGCGTGATGAGGCGCCGGCCACACAGCCGGCAGCCAAGCCAGAGTCCGATCCGATGCGGCCACGACCCCGCAGGGCTGCGCTCGGCCCTGTGCCGGGATTCGGTGAGAAATGGCTACGCACTGAGCCGCTGCGTGGCCCCGCGATGTCGAAAACCCACGCATGAACCCCCGATCTGTGCCCGATCTGTGCCCAAAGCGGCGCTTGCGCGGCCGCTTCCTACCCGCCAGACTCGCCAAAAAGGGCGGTTGAACTTCCTATACCCATATCCCACTTTAGGTTTGGCAGCACCTTTTCAATCAGGTGGTTGTTTACACCAATCCAGCTATTGGCCAATTGAATATTGGTTTCGTCTACTTTTTTTGATTTTTTAAACAGCTTGGTAAAACCGAGTGCCAAAACAGGGGGACCATGTAAAAACGTGCTTCCTGTAATGACTGAACCAACTGTGAGTCCTTTACTGACTTTTTGCGGCACTGTTGCAAAGTTAGCGATGAGGCAGCCTTTTGTCTTATTCAAAGGCCTTAC
>NZ_JBMKHS010000063.1:0-7896 GCF_049238105.1 Enterobacter cloacae complex sp. IR5418
AAAACACAACCCGCTACGGGGAGACTTACCCGAAATCTGATTTATTCAACAAAGCCAATTTCCAGATCAGTTTCGTGGTACAGCAGACCATCAAGTACGTGTGTTGAATCCCGCACGCGGCTGATAACTTTGGTGTAAAACGGGCTGTATTGGTCCGAAATATGCGTATAAATCTGCACGCCTGGATCCTGACCGTATTTAAGATTGACCTGACCAGCATAACGCCCGTGACTCCCCACCCGAAAGTTCTGTCCATCAGACGATGACGTTGTTCCATCGCCCCAGAATGCCGCCAGAGGGCTTTTTTTCTGGGCATTGACCAACTCGGCCAGCGCAGCTGAATAGGTTTCATCCCTGATGTACCAGGCCTGAATGCCCTCGAGTGACGATTTGGTCGTTCCCTGACAGGATTCGGCCATTTTTGTCAGTCCAAGGTTGATACCATCGGCCAGGATGGTGGTCAGTAACAACTTTCTGTCTTTAGGTCTGACGTGATTGTTTTTGAGATGTGTGAAATGGCGGGTAAAACCAGTCCAGCCGTCCACTTCATCCAGCATTTCAGTAATTTTAGGGTGAGGGAGCATGCCATAAACCAGATCGCCAAAAGGGGATGCTGCTGAAGGGACACTGTTATCCAGCGGGGTAATTTTCACGCCTTTATCCGATATATCAACATCGGGTAAATCACCGGCCAGCGCCATCGCGTTAACTTCTTCCAGACGCGATGCAAGAAGCGTCAAACGGCTCTTGATGTATTCATGGCAATCGGCCGGAACAGCAAGGGGTAACTGGTTATCCCGGAGTGATTTTTCAAAATCGTCTGACGGGATCAGACAATCATCGAAATTCCTGTAGCGGCGTGACCCCTTTACCCAGATGTCACCTGAACGTAAGGCTCCCTTCAGTTCATTCAGCACGCAAAATTCGTAATATTTTCGGTCAATGCCGATGGGGGTGATCACAACCTTTCTCCAGCTTTCCGGGATGAACCCGATTGGCGCGGAAGGCGGTACTTTTCGGAGTTGTTTTCTATACATATCTCTGACGGTATCCAATGCGTCACTGAGCTGCATTGCGGCGGGTGCAGCCCTGAACTGCAACACGGACAGCATCCGGGGGGCGTATTTACGCAGCGTACTGTATTTTTCTGTGATCAGATGCAATGGGTCGAAGTTGTCCTTACGTGACAGGAACCGCGTCTCTTCCACGCTGTTGATGAATTCCTGCCAGGGAAGGACGTCTTCTATTGCGGCCCAGGGATCTTCCCCGGACTCTCTGGCGTTAAGTAATGCCTGTCCGACGGTAACGTATTGCTTCAGTTTACTCTGAATCAGCTTTCCCGTTTGCTGGAGCCGCTCGGCCTGAGTACGTTTTGCCCTGCTGAACAGACTACTCAGAATACGCTCGTGCAGATCAATAACTTCGTCAGTCAGGGTGGATCTGGCCTCCGATATGATACAAACCAGCGAGGCATAACGGCGAACATCCGTGAATCTTGCCAGATCCCGGCTACTCATTTTCCTGCCTTCGCGTGCGAGTTTCAGGAGTCGGTTCTGGTGAACGGAAAGTGCAATGCCGTCAGGGAGTGCCAGCGACTCAATCGCATTTAACCGGTCGATATGTTGCAGGACATTTTTACCATTAATTTTTCCCGGAGGCTGGAGCAGCCAGGCCAGCCGTGAAGGTTGCTCACCCTCAGATACCAACAGACGGTCCAGTGCCGCTTTATGCCCTGGTTCAAGCTGTGCGGTAAGCGCAGAAAAAACCGCCCTGTCGGCAAGTGTTGTTGCTTCGGTCAGGGTTCGTTCGATCACTTCAACAGAGGGGAAAATAACCTTATTATTGTGGAGCCAGGAGAGCATTTCCTCCGCAAGTAAAAAACCTCTGTCTGTCCGCATGGCGTGGGGATAAAGGTGGCGAATACAGGTTTTTTTGCAGCGCCCGGTTAAAAGGGGATAATTCCAGGTAGCGGTAGAGTTCAGCCAGATGTTCCCAGCGGGTGACCTCTCTTGATGCATACTCGGCCCACAAATCAGACTGGACTTTCAAATGAGCCGCCAGCCTGAAGACAACACAGTCGTGAGGTGAAATACTTTTGTCGGGAGGAAACCCTGGTCCTCGCAAATAACAGAGTAAAACTGCAAAGCCCAGACGGTTAGCTGGCCTGCGGTGTTTATTAATGAGCGCGAGGTCATGTTCACTCAGAAAGCACATGCGCGTCAGAAATACGTCATCATCCGGCACAATCAACAAGCGTTCTTTTTCTTCACTACTGAGTATTTGTCTCCGTGGCATAAATGCTTCCCCTGCACATAGTTCATTAAAGTTATCATTCGCACTGACCGAAACCGGTCGGTTTCGTACGCCTCGCAAACAATATGTCCGAAAGTCAGCGAAATTTGTTTCGTACATACGTTATAATTCGGACACCCTTTGCGTACGGAAAGTTTCCTATGTCACGAGTTTTTGCCTACTGTCGGGTCTCCACTCTGGAACAGAATACAGAAAACCAGCGCCATGAAATTGAAGCGGCGGGTTTTGCCATCAGACCCCAGCGGCTGATTGAGGAACATATAAGTGGTTCGGTTGCTGCCAGCGAAAGACCAGGGTTCATCCGGTTGCTTGATCGAATGGAAAGCGGTGACGTATTGATTGTCACCAAACTTGACCGACTCGGCCGTAATGCGATGGATATCCGAAAAACAGTTGAACAACTGGCTACTTTAGATATCCGTGTTCATTGTCTCGCTCTCGGAGGTGTGGATTTAACCAGCCCGGCCGGAAAAATGACTATGCAGGTGATTTCAGCTGTGGCTGAGTTTGAGAGGGATCTGCTGATTGAACGCACACATTCAGGGATTTCTCGGGCAAGATCAGCCGGGAAACGCTTCGGTCGTCCGCCCATCTTGAGCGAGGAGCAAAAAAAAATAGTGTCAGAGCGCCTTAATTCCGGGGCCAGTATCAGTGCGGTTGCCAGAGAATTTAATACCACCCGGCAAACCATACTCCGGGTAAAAGCAGGACAGCAATAATACTGAATGTGAATAAAGCCCATAACTGGCCAGGCAGTTGAAACTGTTCTTGAAGTAAACATCTGGAAAGCATGAAACATCATTCTATCCACAGGGAGCAGTGGCTATTATAATCGAATTTCGATAACGAAATTCGATTATAATAGCCAATAAAACCAGCAATCAGGATCTGACCATGAACGATACTGCCAGGAATGATCACAGCCCCTGGGCTGTCTTTCTGATTTTCTTCCGACTTGGCCTGACATCCTTCGGCGGCCCAATTGCCCATCTGGGTTACTTCCGCGATGAGTTTGTGACGCGACGGCAGTGGTTGACCGAGCGCAGCTATGCAGATTTGGTCGCTCTGTGCCAGTTCCTTCCGGGACCAGCAAGCAGTCAGGTTGGTATAGCGCTCGGGCTGTCCCGGGCCGGTTATACCGGGGCGCTGGCAGCATGGGCCGGCTTCACGCTACCGTCAGCAGTTGCACTGATCCTGTTTGCGCTGGGGATGACCAGTTACGGGGATGTGATGCCCTCTGGTGTATTGCATGGGCTGAAAGTGGTAGCCGTTGCGGTGGTCGCGCAAGCTGTATGGGGCATGGCCCGAAATCTTTGCCCGGATATACCGCGTATTACTGTCATGGCAGTGGCAACCTGCTTTGTGCTTCTTGTGCCATCGGCCTGGGGACAGGTGGGAGTAATCGTCACTGCGGCTGTCACTGGCATGTTACTGTTCAAACCTCAGCAGACGACGGTACATGATCCGCTGCCCGTTTCAATACGGCGTCGCGTCGGATTGTTCTGGCTCACGCTGTTCTTTGTGCTACTGACAGGGTTACCATTGCTGACGGCGATATTCCCAAATCCGACGCTGTTAATGGTAGAAACTTTCTACCGGACCGGATCACTGGTTTTTGGTGGCGGGCATGTCGTGCTGCCATTACTGCAGACTGAAGTCGTTCCTTCTGGCTGGGTCAGCACTGATACATTCCTGGCTGGCTACGGCGCTGCCCAGGCCGTTCCTGGACCGTTGTTCACTTTTGCAGCCTTTCTCGGGGCTTCGATGAACCAGGTGCCTTCTGGCTGGCTGGGTGGTCTGGTTTGTCTGCTGGCAATTTTCGCACCGTCCTTCCTTCTGATTGTGGGAGCATTGCCGTTCTGGGAAAGTCTGCGCCGCAATATCCGTACACAAGCAGCGTTGCAGGGTATTAATGCAGCCGTAGTTGGCCTTCTGCTGGCAGCTCTCTATCAACCAGTATGGACGAGCGCAGTTCTCGCTCCGCAAGATTTCGGCCTTGCCCTTGTGGCACTGGTCGCTCTGATGTTCTGGAAACTGCCGCCGTGGCTGGTCGTAGTGAGTTGCGGTGTTGCGGGTTGGTTGTTGAGTTTAGCACTGTGAGGTTCCGGGCGTGACCGACAAAGATCTTTACGGCGGGATGATCCGTTTGCACATCCTGCATCATGCAGCCAAAGAACCCGTCTTTGGTCTGGGCATCATTGAGGAATTGCGACACCACGGTTATCAACTCAGCCCGGGTACCCTGTATCCGATGCTGCACGGTATGGAAAAGAAGGGGTATCTCACCTCACGACATGTTCAGGCCGGTCGACGAAGTCGGCGAGTATATGAAATCACCGGACAAGGGCACATAGCGCTAACGGACGCCAGAAACAGGGTGAAAGAGCTGTTCGGTGAACTTGTTGAAGGCAAATGATATGCCTATGGTTTTAGTCCGGTCTGCCGTCTTCTGAAAACGACAGACACATGTAAGATTATCCGCTGCCTGGCAGAAGGAGACTTTGTGAAAACGCTCATGGTGTGTATTTATACGATCAGAAGGCGTTATATTTTTTCCTGATTGACGCGGTACGAAAGTTCCTGATGACTCTCTTTTCGTTCGCTGTAGCGATCTGCAAGGTAGCTGGTTTGTCCCCTGAGCAGCAACGTAATTTTAAACAACTCCTCTGCGACATCTACGATACGGTCGTACCATGAGGACGGCTTCATCCTTCCGTTCTCATCAAATTCCTGCCAGGCTTTCGCCACCGAGGACTGGTTGGGAATTGTGAACATCCGCATCCAGCGGCCCAGAATGCGCATCTGGTTCACGGCATTGAAGGACTGCGAACCGCCGCAAACCTGCATCACTGCAAGTGTCTTGCCCTGCGAAGGACGAACCGCGCCTTCACTCAACGGTATCCAGTCGATCTGCGCCTTCATCACCGCGCTCATAGCCCCGTGCCGTTCCGGCGAGCTCCACACCATCCCGTCACACCATCTGACCAGCCCGCGTAGCTCGGAGACTTTAGGGTGCGTATCCGGGGCATCATCCGGCAGGGGTAAACCGGAGGGGTTAAAGAATTTCACCTCCGCGCCCATCGCCGTCAGCAGGCGACCTGCTTCCTCCGCGGCAAAGCGACTGTAGGAGCGCTCCCTTACTGAGCCATACAGGATCAGAATCCGTGGGGGCTCCTGCAGGTGCAGACGTTCGGCAATATGTTGATCAAAACAGTCAGTATTCAGGGCTGGAAATTGTTCCATTTTTCTCCTCCGGAGAGAACAGGTGATTTTAAAGTTAATATATATGATCTAACATATGTGTATTCTAAAGGGAACGGAGTGAAAAATGCTACAACCTGTTCAGCTTTTCAAAATCCTGTCGGATGAAACACGGCTAGCCATCGTCATGCTTCTCCGTGAGTCCGGAGAATTGTGCGTCTGCGATATCTGCGTTGCCACCTCCGAATCGCAGCCCAAAATTTCGCGACATATGGCTATCCTTCGCGAGGCTGATCTGGTTCTTGACCGTCGGGAAGGCAAATGGATCCACTATCGTCTGTCACCCCATATTCCGGCGTGGGCAGCAGAGACAATCACGACGACCTGGCAGTGTCTGCGCGAGGATGTACGTGAATGGCTGGACAAATCAGCCTGCACCTCCTGCTGAGGCAGGAAAACATATTTACAAAATCATATATGATGGGGTCTGAGATGCTTTTGGCAGGGAGTATATTTTTACTGACGCTGGTACTGGTGATCTGGCAACCCAGAGGCCTGAGTATTGGCTGGAGCGCGAGTATCGGGGCTGTGCTGGCGCTGGGAACCGGTGTCATCCATATCGCTGATATTCCCGTTGTCTGGAATATCGTCTGGAACGCGACAGCGGCATTTATTGCGGTCATCATCATCAGCCTGCTGCTCGATGAGTCCGGCTTCTTTGAATGGGCCGCACTGCACGTCTCCCGCTGGGGTAACGGACGTGGCCGCCTGCTGTTCACCTGGATAGTCTTGCTCGGTGCCGCTGTTGCTGCTTTGTTCGCCAATGATGGCGCCGCGCTGATCCTGACGCCGATTGTGATTGCGATGCTGCTCGCACTGGGGTTCAGCCAGGGCACGACACTGGCCTTTGTCATGGCTGCAGGATTTATTGCAGATACGGCCAGCCTGCCACTCATTGTTTCTAACCTGGTGAATATCGTCTCGGCGGACTTCTTCGATCTGGGCTTTACGCAGTACGCCTCCGTTATGATCCCCGTGGATGCGGCAGCGATTGCGGCCACGCTGATCATGCTGCATCTCTTCTTCCGCAGGGATATTCCGGCAACGTATGACGTTTCGCTGCTGAAGACGCCTGCCAGTGTGATAAAGGATGCGGCAACGTTCAGGGCGGGCTGGATTGTCCTGTTATTGCTGCTTGTCGGTTTCTTCGTTCTGGAGCCGCTGGGGATCCCTGTCAGCGCGATAGCAGCTGCTGGCGCAGCAGTACTGTTTATCGTGGCGAAAAGAGGTCATGGCATCAACACAGGGAAAGTCCTGCGCAGTGCGCCATGGCAGATCGTGATTTTTTCGCTGGGCATGTACCTGGTGGTCTATGGCCTGCGCAATGCCGGGCTCACGGAGTATCTGTCTGGTGTACTGAACCTGCTGGCAGAAAAGGGGTTATGGGCAGCAACGTTCGGCACCGGCTTCCTGACCGCGTTCCTGTCGTCGGTGATGAACAATATGCCGACGGTGCTGATTGGCGCGCTGTCGATTGACGGGAGTACGGCGACTGGCGTCGTCAAAGAGGCAATGATTTATGCCAACGTGATTGGCTGCGATTTAGGCCCGAAAATCACCCCAATTGGCAGTCTGGCAACCCTGCTTTGGCTGCATGTGCTTGCCCAGAAAAATATAACGATCACCTGGGGTTATTACTTCCGCACCGGCATTATCATGACTCTGCCCGTGCTGTTTGTCACTCTGGCCGCGCTGGCGTTGCGGCTTTCCATCACTTTGTAATGAGATAAAGATATGAGCAACATTACCATCTATCACAACCCGGCCTGCGGCACTTCACGCAACACGCTGGAGATGATCCGTAACAGCGGTAACGAACCGACCATTATTTATTATCTCGATACGCCACCGACCCGTGATGAGCTGATTAAACTTATTTCAGATATGGGAATTACGGTGCGTGCATTGCTGCGTAAGAATGTTGAGCCTTATGAACACCTGGGCCTTGATGAAGAGAAATTCAGTGATGAGCAGTTGATTGATTTTATGCTTCAACATCCGATCCTGATTAATCGGCCGGTAGTCGTTACGCCGCTTGGCACTCGTCTTTGCCGCCCTTCAGAAATAGTGCTGGATATTCTACCTGAAGGTCAGAAAGGAGCGTTTACCAAAGAGGACGGCGAAAAGGTCATTGACGAAACGGGGAAGCGGGTTAAGTAACCTGTTTTTTTCGTCTCATTTTTATCGTATTCGGGTGTCTGTCTGTACCATGCAGACGCTCGCTTTTTGTAATGCCAGCTAAAGAAACAGGCTTAACGTAGGATATTTAATGAGATGGTCACTCCCTCCTTCCCAGTACTATGCTGAGGACAGGCTTTCATT
>NZ_JBMKHS010000064.1:0-7850 GCF_049238105.1 Enterobacter cloacae complex sp. IR5418
ATGTAAGGCCTTTGAATAAGACAAAACGCTGCTGACCTGCTCCCCGTTGATTAGTACACCCCGATGTTAGTAATGTCTTCATAAGCCACATGAGGACATCCCCATGAAGAAGCGTTTTTCCGACGAACAGATCATCTGTATTCTCCGCGAAGCCGAAGCTGGGGTACCCGCCCGTGAACTCTGCCGCAAGCATGCCATTTCCGATGCCACGTTTTACACCTGGCGTAAGAAGTATGGCGGTATGGAGGTGCCTGAAGTTAAGCGCCTGAAGTCGCTTGAGGAAGAGAACGCCAGACTCAAGAAGCTGCTTGCCGAAGCCATGCTGGATAAAGAGGCGCTTCAGGTGGCTCTTGGGCGAAAGTACTGACGACAGACCAGAAGCGGGAAGCCGTGATGCTGATGTGTGATGCGACCGGTCTGTCGCAACGTCGTGCCTGCAGGCTTACAGGTTTATCCCTGTCGACCTGCCGCTATGAGGCTCACCGTCCGGCTGCTGATGCGCATTTATCAGGGCGCATCACTGAGCTGGCACTGGAGCGCAGGCGTTTTGGCTACCGTCGTATTTGGCAGTTGCTGCGCCGTGAAGGGCTTCATGTTAATCATAAGCGCGTGTACCGGCTTTATCACCTCAGTGGCCTGGGCGTAAAACGCAGAAGACGTCGTAAAGGGCTGGCAACAGAACGTCTGCCGCTGCTCCGTCCGGCGGCGCCCAATCTGACCTGGTCGATGGATTTCGTCATGGACGCACTTTCCACCGGTCGCAGGATCAAGTGTCTTACCTGCGTCGATGATTTCACAAAGGAATGCCTGACGGTCACTGTTGCCTTTGGGATTTCAGGCGTTCAGGTCTCGCGTATTCTGGACAGCATTGCACTGTTTCGAGGCTATCCGGCGACGATAAGAACTGACCAGGGGCCGGAGTTCACTTGCCGTGCACTGGATCAATGGGCCTTTGAGCATGGTGTTGAGTTGCGCTTAATCCAGCCGGGCAAGCCAACGCAGAACGGATTTATTGAGAGCTTTAACGGACGATTTCGCGATGAATGCCTGAATGAGCACTGGTTCAGCAATATCGTTCACGCAAGGAAAATCATTAATGACTGGCGGCAGGATTATAACGAGTGTCGTCCACATTCAGCACTGAATTATCAGACGCCATCAGAGTTTGCAGCACGGTGGCGAAATGGAAAATGTGAAGGTAAACAAACCGACCTTACTAACTGACGGTTGTATCTAACTCTGGGGGCAGGTCACTGCCTCATCGCTAACTTTGCAACAGTGCCAAAATTTTTCTGTGGTCCTTGAGCGAACGGTACGGGAACTGAACGGGGAAAGCTGCCTTTCGCTTGAGGAAGCCCCTCCGACGAAACAGCAAATTGTCTGCAGCCGCAGTTTTGGCGTGAAGATCACGGAGTACGAGTCACTCCGTCAGGCTATCTGTCAGCACGCAGAGCGGGCCTCTGAAAAACTGCGTAAAGAGCACCAGTATTGCCGGCATATTTCCGTTTTCATCAAAACGTCTCCGTTCGCCATTAAAGAGCCTTACTACGGCAACGTGGCTACGGAAAAACTGCTTACACCCACTCAGGACACCAGGGACATCATTGCAGCCGCCACAACGGCTCTGGAGCGTATCTGGAGGGATGGGCACCGGTATGCCAAAGCCGGAGTTATGCTGAATGACTTCACCGGCTCCGGCGTTTCGCAGCTGCAGCTGTTTGACGAACGCCCGCCACGCCCTCACAGTGCTGAGCTGATGAGGGTTCTGGACGGGATCAACAACTCAGGGCTGTGTAAAGTATGGTTTGCCGGTAGAGGAATTGCGCCATCCTGGCAAATGAAACGCGATATGCTCTCCCCTGCGTACACCACTCGCTGGAGAGATATCCCCGTTGCGAGGATCGGTTAAATTTTGCCTTTCAGAGAGAGCCAGCAGTGCTCGCCGCAGCCGAACGACAGGGCGAAGCCCGCGAGTGAGCGAGGAAGCACCAGGGGAGCTGAAGCCTTTTAAAGCACCTTACGCACTTAAGTTCTATAGATTCCATAATGAGTTATCCACATATCCTTTGAGTAGATCCAATAACTTACCCTTAGTTATCCAAATAGATCCAAACTGATCCCTTTAGCGGCAAAACCTTTGTTTACGGGCTTCGTAGCGATTTCAGGTGTGTCGTAGTGGGAAAAAGGTGTTCTGAAGCGGGAAAAAGGTGTGTCAAAACGGGGTAAGGGTGGGTAGAATCGGGAAGAAAGGTGTGTCGAAACGGGAAATAGTTAATATTTAGGCACATATCGATCATATGCTATGAATGGATATAACTATATGAATGAGAATGTTTATATCGGCGAGGTTATAGGTCCAGATTGTGAAAGTGTTAACAATAAACTCACCGTCACAAGTAAGGCCACAGTTCAGCCTGTAGCCCTGATGAGATTAAATGTTTTTGTTCCTTCAAGCAGGCCTGCAAAGGGCACCAGAACATCAATCGATGCGACCTCTGTTCTCAAGGATCTGGAATTCTCAAGGCGGGAGGGGTACGACGATATTCGTATAACCGGTGAACGGTTGAGTATGGCCATCGACTTCAAGGTATGGGTCGGTATCATAGAAGCTTTCAGTAAGTACGGTTTAAAAACCAACAGCATTAAGCTTACTTTTCATGAGTTTGCTGGAATGTGCCGCTTTGAGTCTAAGAGATTCGATTCCCGTCTTAGAAAAAGTATTTCAGAAGCTTTGACCAGGATACGTGGCAAGACCATTACCTTTACCCGTAGCGACTCAGAGGGCCTTCAAAAAGTTTCCGTAACAGGTTTGCTTAAGACAGGTGAACTGGATTTTGCAAACGACCAGGTGGAACTTGAAGCTGATCAGCGACTATGGGAACTCTACCAAACTGATTACACTGTTCTGCTACGACATAAACCGATAAACGCTTTAACCCGAAAGGAAGCAGCTCAGGCCCTGTATACTTTCATCGAAAGCCTGCCTACGAACCCAGTCCCCATATCTTTCAAACGAATACGAGACAGGCTCTCATTGCTCTCTCCGGTAAAGGAACAGAACCGTATCATTAAACTGGCCCTCAAGCAGTTGCAGGATATTGGGTACCTTGACCACAGCATCACCAAAAAAGGTAAAGAGACTTTCATTCTGATCCACCGTCGCTCAGCAAATCTGAAACCAGGAACAGCTGTATAAGGTGTGTCAAAACGGGAAAGCAACGCGATTAAGGTGTGTTGAAACGGGAGGTCTCTTCTTAAACATCTTGATAGGTGTGTTGTAGGGGGAAGCCTCGCCTTAAACGTCTTAATAGGTGTGTTGTAGCGGGATGAGAACCTGTTAAATGTGTGTTTTTATCTGTATATACTTACGCACCTTCCCACTTCAACACACCTTTTTGGATAGAAGTGAGAAGCTATCCCGCTTCTCACCACCTTTTACCAAATTTGTCTCACCGACTCCCCACTTCGACACACCGAAGATTCAAAGGCTTCCCACTACGCCCCACTTTTTGCTTCACGCGGTCATAACTGGTTGATACTACCCTCCCTAAAGGTAGCCTGGAGTTGAAAGCCGCATTATGTGGTTCTATGGGGATTTCGGATAAAGGCACCACTTTGCCATCTTGTTATCCTGTTATCTTGTTATCTTGTTATCTTGTTATATTGTTATCCTAACATCTTACTAATTTGTTAAGATTCAAAGATAATTCAATTATAAATCATGTAGTTAACAACTTAACAAGATATTAACTTAATAAAGGCATTGCAATATTGTCGCCTGTTTGGCAATATTAAGTTGTTAACTTAACAACTTAATATGAGGCTATGATGATAATAGTATTGGGTAGTCAAAAGGGTGGGGTTGGTAAAAGTACACTGGCGGTATCTATAGCTGCGTATCTGATGTCACTGGGCAATAGAGTGATCATTGTCGACGCAGATGACCAGAAATCTGTATTGACCTGGTACAACAATCGTCCTGAAGATCTTCCCCATATTCCGGTTACTGGCGCAACAGGCAACATCAAAGCCATGCTAAAGGAACACGAGAAATCTTATGACTTTGTCATCGCAGACTGTGCTGGCCGCGACAGTGCAGAAATGCGTAGTGGGTTGATGGCCGCTGACGTATTCATTTCTCCGTTGCGGCCTTCTCAGATGGACCTGGATGTAGTGCCTCATACATGCTCTGTTTTTACAGCAGCAAAAGATTTTAATGAGGACGTCCGGGGATATCTCGTTTTAAACATGACGCCCACGAACATGTTTGTCAATGAAGCAAATCAGGCAGCTGACGTACTCAAGGATTATCCTGAAATGTGTCTGGCTAGCTCCCGAGTTTGTGATCGAAAAGCGCATCGAGATGCCTGGGCAGAATCAATGACAATTTTTGAAACGCAAAATGACAAAGCACAACAAGAAATCGAATCGTTAGTTAAAGAGGTTATTCTGTGAGAAATAGAGCAAATACTCCATCTCGTGATGAGGCAGCGTTTATTAACGGTGGTACTGCTGGTATTGATAATACCAAAGTGACTTCAGAGAGACCATTGGCTGTAAGTAAAGCAAAACCAGTGAGCATTTCCTTTTTTGAAGAAAACTTAAAAGACATTGATGATCTTATAACGGGTGAAATGATTTCAGGTAAAAGCAGAGTGAATCGTTCTGACGTAGTCAGGGCAGCGGTAGAGGCACTAAAAAGTTTATCAAAAACAGAGATATCCAGATTAATCGCAGAAGCGAAACAACGATAACATCTTGTTATCTTGTTATCTTGTTATCTTGTTATCTTGTTATCTTGTTATCTTGTTATCTTGTTATCTTGTTCAGGGTGGTAACACCTTTTATATCGAGGCAACAACTTCGCGATAGTGAAAATTTGCGGATGGCCTCAGTCCTATACATAAGGGGATATACATGAATTCAAATACTACAATCGCCTTACATTTTTCGCTTGCATTACTATTTACGTTGCTATCAGTGGCTGGTAGCAACCATGATTTAGCAGGAGTTGTATCTCAATTATTCCTTATTTTCATGGCTGCATTTTTTTTCTTTAGGGCAATGAGGGCCTTTCTGAACATCATTAATGTGATTGATAGCTGTAAAAGGTGAGGCAGGATAAGCCCCCATTAAGCTTGGACTGTTTCCCACACAAGAACTACTTTAGGTTGAAACCTGGGGTATTACCCATAGTTGACCTATGTAGATTGGTCTGGGGCTTGAAGTGGTTTACTGAATTTGGCCACCTGAACAGAGGTGATATGCTCACCTCAGAACAACACAGGTGTCATAATGAAAAAAAGAAATTTCAGCGCAGAGTTTAAACGCGAATCCGCTCAACTGGTCGTTGACCAGAACTACACCGTGGCAGATGCAGCCAGCGCTATGGATGTCGGCCTTTCCACAATGACGCGATGGGTGAAACAATTACGTGATGAACGGCAGGGCAAAACACCAAAAGCCTCCCCCATTACCCCGGAACAAATTGAAATCCGTGAGCTCAGGAAAAAGCTACAACGTATTGAAATGGAAAATGAAATATTAAAAAAGGCTACCGCGCTCTTGATGTCAGACTCCCTGAACAGTTCTCGATAATCGGGAAACTCAGGGCGCGTTATCCTGTGGCCACTCTCTGCCATGTGTTCGGGGTTCATCGCAGCAGCTACAAATACTGGAAAAACCGTCCTGAAAAGCCAGACGGCAGACGGGCTGTATTACGCAGTCAGGTACTTGAACTGCATGGCATCAGCCACGGCTCTGCCGGAGCAAGAAGCATCGCCACAATGGCAACCCGGAGAGGTTACCAGATGGGGCGCTGGCTTGCTGGCAGACTCATGAAAGAGCTGGGGCTGGTCAGTTGCCAGCAGCCGACTCACCGGTATAAGCGTGGCGGTCATGAGCACGTTGCTATCCCGAATCATCTTGAGCGACAGTTCGCCGTAACGGAACCAAATCAGGTGTGGTGCGGTGATGTGACCTATAGTGTGCCCGGAGTTCAGGGCGGGCATGGATGCTTAAATGAACCGCGAGTCTGTCTGGAATATTGAACCGGTAACTCACGATGAGAAACCCAACAATCCCACCGGGTGTGACGGTGGAGAACCTGAGCGGCAGTGACCTGCGGCATGCCCGCAGGGTGATGTAACCCGCTGACAACGGGGATTGAGGCGAGATCACTAAGCCGAGATGATCCTCAAGGTTAAGTACTGAAAGGCTGAAGAACATGAACCCGTTAATCCGCCTCTGTGGGTTGAAAACGTCACCACGGCCTACGTGATCTGACAGGCCGTGCAGGAGGAACTGGCAGTGATACGTAAGCACTGCCGGTCGAAGGTGTTTTGACATGTATGCGAAACACCGGGGCAGCAGCGTCTATCACGCTTGCGTTGCTGACTTCTGCCAACTTGCGGCAAGCAAGGATAAAGAGTGCGACGGGCAGCCTCCTCAGTATGCCTGAGTCCAGGCAGGTAAACCGGGGAAGGTCAGCGACGGATGTTAAGGGGGCATGGCTCCGATGACGCGCTGGCTGGCGGAGCTTCCGTAGTAGTCCGCGATGGGGAAAGCCCATTACATGGCGAAGGGAAGCAGTTTGAATGTGTTTGCGACGTGAATTAACTGACCTAACGAGGTGAAGACCTTTGATAATCAGCGAAATGCAACGCAAGCTTGCCACATGGGCAGCCACCGATCCGTCCCTACGGATTCAACGGCTGCTGCGTCTGATAACACAACCAGAATGGCTGGCTGAAGCGGCGCGGATCACGCTTTCATCAAAGGGGGCCCATACCCCCGGCGTTGATGGCGTGAACAAAACAATGCTACAGGCCAGACTGGCTGTTGAGCTGCAAATCCTCAGGGATGAATTACTCTCAGGCCACTACCAGCCCTTGCCCGCCAGACGGGTTTACATCCCTAAAAGCAACGGCAAACTGCGACCACTGGGTATCCCCGCGTTGCGGGATCGTATTGTTCAGCGGGCCATGCTGATGGCGATGGAGCCGATATGGGAGAGTGATTTTCATACGCTCTCATATGGCTTCCGGCCTGAGCGCAGTGTCCACCACGCGATCCGCACGGTGAAATTACAGCTCACAGACTGTGGTGAAACCCGGGGACGCTGGGTGATTGAAGGCGACCTGTCCAGTTACTTCGACACCGTACATCATCGACTGCTGATGAAGGCTGTACGCCGCAGGATCAGTGACGCACGTTTCATGACTCTGCTGTGGAAAACCATCAAGGCGGGACATATCGATGTCGGTCTCTTTCGGGCGGCCAGTGAAGGTGTACCACAGGGCGGTGTTATATCGCCGCTATTATCGAACATCATGCTGAATGAGTTCGATCAATACCTGCATGAGCGCTACCTGAGCGGGAAAGCCAGAAAAGATCGGTGGTACTGGAATAACAGTATCCAACGGGGCCGAAGTACGGCGGTCAGAGAAAACTGGCAGTGGAAACCCGCGGTGGCGTACTGCCGCTATGCCGATGATTTTGTCCTCATCGTCAAAGGCACCAAAGCACAGGCGGAAGCCATCAGGGAGGAGTGTCGGGGTGTGCTCGAAGGCAGTCTGAAACTCAGGCTGAACATGGATAAGACTAAAATCACCCATGTTAATGACGGCTTTATCTTTCTGGGGCACAGGATCATTCGCAAACGCAGTCGTTATGGCGAGATGCGAGTGGTCTCAACGATCCCGCAGGAGAAAGCCAGAAACTTCGCCGCATCGCTGACAGCACTGTTATCAGGCAACTACAGTGAAAGCAAAGTCGATATGGCTGAACAAGGAGAGCATAAAAAATATTGGGGCAGCGTGAGCTATGCTGCCATCGCTGGTCCCTTCCCG
>NZ_JBMKHS010000065.1:0-7701 GCF_049238105.1 Enterobacter cloacae complex sp. IR5418
ATCTGATCCTTCAACTCAGCAAAAGTTCGATTTATTCAACAAAGCCTCATAGAAGTAAAACTCAGTTAAATGAAGATCGTTTTCTTTCACGTATGCCGCCAATTTGCGGATACGCTGTTCAAGCATTGTATCTATCCGTAAGGAAACACTCTGCGGAACGTCACTTGCAAATTCATTGATACAATCAACGGTAGAAACTATGAATTTATTGGTCATGGCAGGCTCCAGGCCACCGGGGAAACCGGTGGCTACGGTAATTGGCAGGCTTAAGCGCCGCAAAGGGTGTCAAGGGAAGGGAGAAGCTTGCTCAGCTTGTCGTAATCGAGCGGAGACAGTTCTGTAACGAGTTCGACCGAAAGACTAGTGTTGTCTTCTTCACACAGAATATAGATTCCGTCTTCTGGCTCTTTTCCGGCACATGCCTTCAGTCGTTTGTTAACGACCTCCTGGGCTGAATCCGCTACGTCGCAGCTCAGGACATAGCTTGCCACATAGCTGCTCTCACCGTGGTAATGCGTCACTTTACACAGAGCATACTGGATACCGGCTTTGTGAGCCTCATTCATGAGACGAGAAAACTGACAGCCATCCTGGTAATAGTGGGTATCCTTTGTGACCAGAATAGTCATACCCCCAAATTCATCTGTCCGGCTTTTACTGCATGTAAATGCAGCAGTAATTGTTACCATTTCCGAGAGGTCGAATACCGACAGCACGGCAGTTGTGAGGCAAATTGCATGGTCAAGATCAATGGTCTCTCCATGAAAAACTGCCAGCCCACTGCTGGTAACTTCTGTTGCGAACAACAGTTCATAATTGCAGTCTGGGCAGGATGGTTGCCCAAAGCTCGGCTCAGAAGGGTCATACTCAGGGTGGTTCTCGATAATACTGAGGATCAGCTTCTCAGTCAGAGAACAATCTGTCAGTGGCTTATCAAGCAAACGCTCACCTTCTGCAATTTCTGCTTCGGTAACGAATGTGATTGCTTCTTGTGCCATTTTTGCCTGCTCCTGAGTGCAGGGAATAATAAACGACGCCTGAGTATAATTATCTGCCACAGTTGACTCCTTGATTATTTAATTAATGTATTTGATGAGAAGATCATAACAAATACACTAATACCAACTAATAACCTGAAGGCGTTTTTTTAGAAAAAATATTAAGAAGAAGAATATGAACACTACCTCATCTTAAATTAATATCATTCAGGATTAATATTCATTTTTGCAAATAAAAACCGCCAGACGGCGGCTTTTATAAAGAGGGAAATATCATTGGAAGTTGAAATTACTTCACGGCAGGCCGACAAATTACGCGACTGCTGTGAGCTGAAGCGAAACTTGTAGAGGAAACTATAATCACCTTTTCTAAGTCGTCGGCACTGTCAGCAATATGATGCCGGAAAGCCTCCTCTGCATCACCAGGGGAGTCGGCTTCGACCAGGTAGGCCTGATCATCATCATCAAACATAATGCGCCCGGAAATGAGATAAAGTCGGCTCAAATCTGGCGTTGCTGCGCTCGTGCTTCGTTCGTTCAGATTCATTTTTTCTCCGTCTGTTGCTCGTAAAAAGAATGACGCCGGTTTAAAAGGCGTCGCCAGGGTTCGGGCTAAAACGCAGGGTTGCCATCGAGGAAGCTCATTGGCTGGCCAATAGCGGATGCCACCCTGAGAATTTCACCTGGTGTGGCATAACGCAGCATTTCAGAGCGTCCAAATTTCTGATACTCATCTACTGACATCTTTCTCCACTCTGGGTGAGGATCTTTTCCGCACAGTGACCAGTTGCTTTCAGAGGAATCACGACGGAGAACGTACACATCAAGCGAGGCTGTAAGCCCACTTCCATATCCCCGCTGCGCTACAATACGAACCTGAGAACCATCGTCGCGTTGCAACGTCTGGGTTAATTTCGTGATAGGATCCTGAGAATGCATGCCATTTACCTCGTTTTCAAAAGATTTACCGTAAGTAAATGATACCGAATCGAGAATTCTGGCTAATAGGTCAGAAGAAAAAATAATGAATATTTTTGAAGTGTAGGATAATGATTAGAATAAAATGGCCTGAATAAATCGCTAGCGGTTAAATCCGCTTATTTCAGAGAAGCTCTGATTTAGTAGTTAGGGAAAACGATGCGGTGAAAAGTAACTTTTACACCGCAATTCAGAAAAAAGTTTCAATTAGTCACATTACGAATAACCCGGCTTACTTTCGCATGTGCGTTCCCCTGGATGTTAAAGTAAAGCCCCTCAGGCAGACTCGTCGCCCACTTAACTCCTCGCTCAGCCATACGCTTCGGTGTTTCCAGCCAACCACGAGGAATATTGCCCGTAACGTCACCGATAACCCGTGAAATGCATGCTGCTACCCGGATGCCGCCGGGAATATCGCATTCGGATTCAACAATATGCATAACCTCAAATAAAGCACCATGCCGCTGGACATGATCGCCAATGTGCAACTCGATAGGAGAAACCATTTCTGTATCTGACTTCATATCTGTCCACCTTTAATTTAGAAACCGTCTAAATTACCAATATAGTTAATGTACCGGATGTTAATTCAACAAGTTCTGTATCACAACCATCAGTTTTTTTTGTTGGGTCTATATCGGAGAAACAAGTGAATATTGAATACACTCGTTAATACAGACAACCGGAAATGAATGGCACCCTAATTATCTCTGCGGCGTATGCTAAGCCGTTAATATTGTCATTTTATGGTAGAAACAATGCAAAATGAATAAACCGCTTGTCGCTTCAAACCACTTTATCAAAACCGTTAACTTGCATTAAGCCCGATACAGTTCGGCGAGCTCGTCCAGCATGGGGTTACTCTTATATCCCGGTGCGGCCGTAAAAAGGTTTCGGGAAATCGCCAGCCATTCCATGATTTTGTCCGTCGCCAGCCAACGTCTGCCAAGTCGCTCGGCTGCGATGGGAACTTTATGCAGGCCAGCGAAGGGATCTACAACAAGATCTCCCGGCTCTGTCAAAAACTCAATCAGAAACGCTGCAAGCCTGGTAGGAGACGTTGCACCATGCAGCGGAAAACCTAGCTCGCGGGCAATGGAATGGCAAAATCTCGTATCAGCGCAGCTATTGCCGTAAAACAAAGTATTTTTGGGGATCGTTCCTTCTGTTTTATTTCCAAAGGATCCGCTTTTAAGCTGGTACGCCCCATCACCATAAAAGGTCGTGCGATTTTCACCGCCTGCTGCCTGCAATTTAAGATGCTGCTCTGAATGCGGTTGCAGTACACGTAAGTTGTTTGAACGAACCTTACTCGCATCATTGGTAAACCACAGCACAGGCTCATACGATGAGCAGAGCTGCACTCGTTGCTTACATGCCCAGTGCGTTGGCGATGGGGGCTTACTGCGATTCACCCACTGAAGCCTGTCCATGAGCTCAAGCCCCAGCTTGTCACATAATGCCAGTGTCAGACGCTCCAGATACAGAGAACGTGAAGGCCTGCCCCTATTAAAGCTATCTTGAGTGATATTCAATGCCACACTTGCGCCGGGTACAAGCTGTTTCACGATCGGTTCGAGGATACGCAGAAGCCAGTCAATATAAACCTGCTCGCCACGCCCCCCGCCATGCCCGTAGTCTCTTGAATTTCGAAGGAGGTAAGGCGGCGAGGTCAGGCAAAGATGAATTTGCTCTGTGATATTGCTGAAGAAGGCATAGGCGTTTCCAAAAACCGATGCCCCAAGAGAAGTTGAGAAACCGACAACACAGAGCTTTTCCCATGACTCGTGTAGGTTTGTTTTCGTCTTAGAGGAGTATCTCCAGACGCCCCGTTTTTCTGGAACGCGTTCGATGACTCCGGCCTGCCGAAGAGTCTGCTGAAACCAGCGTACTTTGTGTTTGACGCCGCTGGTTCTGGTTTTATCTGACCCAAATTCTTTCAGTTCGTGCAATTCGGCATCCGACATGCCAGTTTCACGCTGCACTTCGCGATAAAGCTCGTCGTTGCTCAACGGCAATTCGGAGGCTGCGTAGATCCGTGCAATTAAATCCGTAGAAATCGTGCTCATCAGCCATCCTTAATGGAGATGCAGTTTAAATATCGGCCTGATGGTTGGAAGGGGGATTACTAAATCAAACCGATCTGTTTATTTATAGGCTTTGTCAGGTCATGCAGCACAGCTGGGCATGCGCAAAGAGACCCAGTCTTCTTTAGCGGAGACACCTTCAAAAGTTGTACTCAATCAGCCCCAAGATTTTGAAACTCAATGTGCTTTTGCTCACACTCCTCCCTGCCCCACGAGCCCTGCCATTCACAGATGTCCCGGTACTTAATTTCCAGCTTATCCATCTGTGAGAGGTTAGCTGTTGCGAAGTCTGGCCATATGTCGTGCCAGCATGCGTTGTACGTGACGCCTGCTGGTGGGCAATACATCATTGCATCAGCATGGATAATTTCAACGCGAGGATCGTTTGCAAACGAGGCCGCAACGAGGTTAATAACGTCCTGTTCTTTTTCAATTACTGTTACATGGGTTACATCTTCTTTTTGAAGAATGGCGTGAAGCACCATCCCCAGACCAAGACCATTAATGAGCACGCGCCCGGTGGCTCGCTCTAAAAAATCCTGGCAGGTTCTGATCTCCATCGGGGTATTGGACATCACCACATCCCAGCCGTTGGACAAACGCCGATATCTACCGGGCGGGATAAACTCGTCTGTATTACCTGTATACTCGGCACGAAGGGCGAGGCTCATCGCCTTATCTGCGGTAATTTCGAATGTGTCCAGTTTCCAGGTTCCGGACGTGCCGTCTTTAACGGGTAAATCAGAAAAGCAGCTCTTCATCAAGGCAACCAAAATTCCAGTAATGTTGTTACGCTGAACCTATCACAAACCTGCTCTTAATACAGTTATCAGGAGTGACAGCGATCTTTGAGGAATCGTTTAAATCACGGGCATCCTGTAGCGGACGCCCGATATTTAATCAAATGTCGCAGGTGTTAAAGGAAGCGTTGCAAAGTTGCAACGTCTTCTGGAGCAACCTCCACGCAGCTCCTGACACTGTAGTGATTTTCGCCGTTGTAGTCGTAAACCCCACCGTCTTCAAAACTCAGCTGTTCAAGCTCGCCATGGCACTCTGAAATGAGTGCCGTCTGGCAAGCATTTTTCTCACAATCGCTGACGAGTAACCGAACATAGCTATTCTCATGGTCGCCGTTTCGGTTCTGGATTTTAACGATAAAGTGTTTTTCAGACATTTGTGCCTCCAGCACAGTTTGAGGTTAATTTAGCGTTGCCCCGGCTCACCGGGGCAAGAATAAATCAACCCTTAATGAAACTGTGCCCCCAGGTGTTAGGCTTAAATGCCTGCTCTTTGATATATGTTTTCATTACCTTGCAGGTTTTTTTCAGGGCTTTGGTATTGGCATCGGTTACTGAGATAAAATGGCGAGAATAACGGTTTTCCCGGTATTGCTTATCAGCGTTTGGGTCAATTGCTTCGCTTTGCAGGAGTCCTTCGTGCCTGCCAATTACTATTACGTAGTTCATTTCACCTGAAACACGATCCGTGAGTAATTGAATGGAAATATCAGTCGCTCGCGTGGCCTGGCTAGCAGAAATTTTTGCATGTAAGAAAGCTCCCTTTCGAAAGTTGGCCGGAGTCAAACCTGTAATATCCTCGGTGCTAAAATTAAGTGAAGATAGAGTTGAAAATAAATCACAGCTAATGACTTCAGTATTATTAGACATAACCCGGCTCCGCTCATATTCATGTTAAGGTAATTATATCAGGTTGATAGCATTACCTAATAACTTGGTGGCAAAAAGTTGTGGTTTTTGATTAACTAAAATTGATGTTCTCAATACTGCTCAAGAATTCTTTCTTTACACCCGGAGTAAAAGGTATACGTTCAATGTATTTATAAAGCGTCGCAAAGGTTTTGGTTTCAATGTTTCGTGAAATAACATCATCAATCGGGTCTTCGAACATATTAATAAAAACATCAATATGCTGCTCTCCGCTTTCTGAAGCTAAAGAGAGAATACAGACCACTTCAATGTAGCGGTTATCCTGCTCTGCAATGAACAACCAGTGCCCTTCGTTAAAGGCTGGTGCAGCACTGAAGCGTTTTACAACAATTTCTGAAAGAGCATATCCTGCCTGATCCAACAGATTAATAAAGTTGAGTTGAGTTGAAACCACGTCTAACGCTTTCATAAAACCTCCTTTTCATCTGTACTTATTATACTGTTACCCATCCCCCCAGCTAATAACCTCCCAGCAAACTTTCAAAAAAAATACCACCTTTAATTAGAATTGAACACATCCTTTTTAAATAACAAAAAGGATTATGAAACCCACAATGTTTGTGATGTGCCACCAAGGAAAAGTAACTTTTATGTGCTCATAAATCTTATTTCGTATTCACTTTCCTTTGTCTTTCGGTCGTAGATTATCAGGGGAAGCATAAGAAGAATATGTGAGGTTTAAGCAAATGCGGTGATCGGGCATTATAATTTGGTGAGGCTATTATAAGTGGATAAAGATAGTCGTAGGTATAGGATCAGGTTAAATTGCATTTTCCCGGTTGCCTTCCCTGGCCTACCGGTTTCAGCTCAGATACTAAGACCAGCGGTAATACTTAAAATATTCCTCATTTGCAGCTATAAACTCCCTCAAACCGTTCATTAATCCCTTCTCAAACGCTGTCACGATAAACCGGTAACCGTCCAGTGTTTCAATGTAGTAAATACCGCCTGGTGTAATTCCAACATGCAACACCTCGGCTGTCATCATAAACTGGCCTTCCGGAAAATCATGCGAAAGGTAAATGAAACCAGTAGTGGCCGATGCGGGTGTGGCATTCACTAAGACCCCGTTAAACTGCTGCCCGTGCCTCGCCGGTACAAGCTCACTTCCCCTGGTTGACTTATCAAGCAGCCTCTTAACATCTTTTTCTTCTTTTAACGAGGTATAGACCCGCACATCACTGTCATCACCTGGGCGAGAGCCGGTGCCAACATGAGCAAGACGACGGTAAGCACTGCGCATATTAACGTGGCAGGATGCCCCTGCTCTACCCTGAAGCCTTACGCCAAAGTCTTCGCAAAGTAACAAAATCTGACGTAGCTGGTTTTCATGCACGGACGCTGAGAGTGAAAGATTGAAACAGGAAAAGGTCAGTTCTAAAACCTTTTCGCGTTTGTCATTGAAATGAGCTTCCAGCCTGATGACTGGCTTTTCCGACATTGCAAAAGCTTTGTCCGTTACTCTGTACCGGCATTCATCTCCGAAACATTCTTTAACAACGCTGGCTATGACCGTGTCGTGTTCTCCATCTTCCGGAGCTGGCACAAAGATTTCAAATTGTGCCGGTGTATCCGGCTCAAGCAGAACGGGATAGAGACGCGGAGAATTAAGCAAAGCGCATTCAGAATTAATGAGCTTAACCCAGGCGCTTTTGTCGTCCGGATCCTTAAGCTGCTGTCCAAGGTTATCGCAAAAGTCAACTATCTGACGGGTATGCTCATCCGTGACTGCACAGATCAGGTTAAGACCATGCGTGGCCATACGCAGTTCCCGGGTTCGGGACTGGGAATTGATCGACCAGGGGTTAAGTGAAAGCGAAATAGGGCTTATGGAAGGGACGACCGTCTCATTCGGCTTTGTTGAATAAATCGAACTTTTGCTGAGTTGAAGGATCAGATCACGCATCTTCC
>NZ_JBMKHS010000066.1:0-7230 GCF_049238105.1 Enterobacter cloacae complex sp. IR5418
AACACAACCCGCTACGGGGGAGACTTACCCGAAATCTGATTTATTCAACAAAGCCCCTCTTCGGGCGTAAGTGATGCAAATGGTATTGATAAGGGCCTAATATATATTTACAGGCAGGACGGTAGCCTCTACAGCACTACACAGATGCAGTATGACGTATCCGGCCAAAAGATGTACCACACTTACTCTAAGAATTCAGTTAAGGGAACCGGAATACCAGACAGCAACCTGGATGAAGACTTTACTGCAAAAGTTGTTATCTTCGATAACGCAGGTAATAGCCGAACGCTGCCAACTCAAAAATTTCGCTACGACAACACGCTGGGTGAGATGACACTGTGGGCCGTTCATGATCCAAATACGTCTTCCAGCGTCGTACCCGGGGTTTCTAATTATCCGGCTTACAAAGCCGGTATGGTCGTTAACGAAAACCCTATTCGATTAGTCTACCGGATCCCAAAATCTAACTACCGTGCTTATTCAGAAGGTGGGCTTCAGTTCATCAATCAATATTCCGCCCCCAAAGAGATAGCTGTAGACAGCACTTATGCTTATGTTGAAATGACTCTTCCCTATGGCTCAATTAATGGGGATATGGCTCGTATGGCGAACTTTGGCCAGTGGGGAGGGTATTATCCGTCATACAGCCTCGTTCTAAACCCATCTGCAAACCAAACGCCTGCATTTGCGGGTACCTGGGTAGATTTCCTCGATGATAAGGGGAACTGGGTTAAGTGGAAGGATTTTGAGAGTGTGGCTTCATCACGACTGCCAATTAAAATTTCCCGACTTCGTTTTAACGTTGAAGCCCGGCCCTTTGCACAAGAGATCGGCGGTAAGGCGACCTGCACCATTCCGGCAGGAAAAACCTCGTGTGAAGCGCCTGAGACGTTTGATATGGCCTTGGGTACCCAGGGCTACAATAGGATCCTTTACTTCGTTCGCAGCATCAGCAATCCCATTTTGCGGTCTGAGCAATGGATTATGACACGCTGGAACAATAAACAACTGCCGGTAATAAACTCGATATCATATGACGAGACTAACAAGCAGCTGGATGTACTGGCGTCACTTGAAGGCGATGGTAACTGGTTCGACTCGGTCTCATTGAGGGAATTTTATCTTTCCGATAAGAACACCGGTACCCGGATGTCACCCACAGGCGTAATCAAATCTCGTATCTCAGGTAACTACACGATTGCTTATGATTTATCCCGTCAGTCTGAAGGAAAATACAACGTTGAGGTCAACATCAGGGACTTCTTCCAGAACCAGACCAATAAAACTTTCGGAGAAATTGCTCTGGATAACACTCCTCCGACAGTGGCCATAACATTCGACGGAAAGCCGGTAAAAGACGATACGGTAGTGTACGGCCTGGAGAACCTCAGGATCGCTCTGGCAGATAATCTGACAACCCCGAGGATAACCCGTCTTCAGCTCGTAGGTGGCCCCACAGCTGATAACGTTGAGCTTACGTGGTCACCGGCAGGCAAAGATACATACATGCCTGAGTATCCGAGGCTGTTCCCAAATTTCGAACCATCTGAAAATTATTCAATTAGCGTAACAGTTGCCGATAGTCAGTCGAATACCAAAACCTATACTCAGAAGTTCAGTTATCTACCGAATAACCTTGTGCAGTTACATAATCTACGCACATTATCGGTCAGTTCGCCTCTCAAAACGACAGATGGCGTACCCCTTGCGTACCTGTCCACTAACGTTCTGCGTAAGACAAATGGAGAAATTGCTAAAGGGGTCCAGAACGCAACGCTGACTGTGCGGAAGGATGCAGCCTTCGGTATTAAATTTAACGGGGCACAGGCGGCTCCAGGTGAGTCAGTTGAGGTGCAAATAGATATGGGCCAGGGGGATAATCTTCTGTTACCCGTTTATCCTTCCGAAAATGGGAAAGTTGGCACCTCAGAATTCATGATTCAGATCGACGAGTTGAAGTAACTACCCGGAGCCGACAGTAAAACTGACGGCTTCAATTTTACTGCCCTCCTTGACTCCGATCAGCCAGTACGTCTTCAGAGATTCGCAAGGAAGAACCGAAAGAAAAGTTACTTTAATCGTACGTTTCCAGCGATGCTTTTAAAAGACAATGCACACTCGTTGATTACGACAATGGGAGTGAGTGTCGAAACCCTTGAGTAAGGATACCCGGTAAATATACAGCCCCGGGGATCCTCTTCCTTCAACCGGGGATGACAACGGTAGTGAGTCCGGCAACTCACTCCCGTTGTCACTTCTCTGACATATCGTCATACGAGCTTACTCAAGTGCATCCACAAAGATGGGATCGTTTTGAATCTAAACTGGTACTGGTTAGCCAGTCACTTGCATCTATTCCCCCGTCGATACTTAAGTGACAATTGTAGTGATCTGCAATACTGGTGTCTCAGAAACACTGACGACGGTAGAGACTCAATACCCTAACCCCTGACAACAGGAGTGAGCTTAGAGGTGTTACGCTGCTGTCACTTAATGCTTGGGAATTGCCTGACTCACAACCATTGTCATCCGGAGCTACTGATTAACGTTGAACCGCTGGACTTTAATGACAGTGGTAGTGATGGATAGGCTCATTTCCATTGTCGTCATTTTATCGGACAAGCCTCTTCGTCCTACAGGTTTAAGCTGACAATGGTAGTGATTGGATGATCTCACTACTGTTGTCACTCAGTTCTTTGAGCGGACCCTTCCCTCGGTTGGTCGGCATTAACAACGGTAGTGACTCGATTGGCTCACTGCCATTGTCATCGTGTAAATGACGTACCTTATCAGCTCAGCTGAAAGCAATGACAACGGAAGTGACTCTAATTGCTCACTGCCATTGTCGTCGTGTCTATTGAGAGCCTTATCAGTGCACCTGAAAAGCAATGACAACGGTAGTGATTCTAATGGCTCACTACCGTTGTCACCGTGTGTATTGAGAGGATGGTCCACTTAACTGGACGTCTATGACAATGGTAGTGACTTTAATAGCTCACTACCATTGTCGGCGTGTGAATTGAGAGGATGATCAGCTCAGCTGTACGGCCATGACAATAGTAATGACTTAATGAGCTCACTACCGTTGTCACCCTGTTAATTAAGAGGCTCATCTGCTCTTCTGGAAGGCTATGACAACGGAAGTGACTTGCTGGGCTCAGTGCCATTGTCGCCGTATGAATTGAGAGGATCATCCGCTCTTCTGGATGGCAATGACAACGGTAATGACTTAATAGGCTCACTACCGTTGTCATCCTGTAAGTTAAGAGGTTGATCTGCTCAACGGGACGACTATGACAACGGTAGTGACTTGCTGGGCTCACTACCATTGTCACCCTGTGAATTGAGAGGTAGATCCGCTTAACCAGACGTCCATGACAACGGTAGTGACTTTCTGGGCTCAATACCGTTGTCACCCTGTGATTTAAGAGGTTGACCCGCTCTACTGGACGGCCATGACAACGGTAGTCACTTTCTGGGCTCACTACCGTTGTCGCCACATAGAATGAGAGGAGCATCAGCTCAGCTGAACGGCAATGACTACAGTAATGAGCTGGATGAAGCATAACCATTGACATCTGGCCCAACCGGAAGCCGTATTCGCCAATCCAATCGAGATTCACAATGGCCGTGACTCGCCGCATTAAGTTCCGGTGTCCTCCCAAAGCTGAACGCACACTCGGAGGACAATGACAATGCCAGTAAGGTACACATCATTACCATTGTCACTATAGCTACCAGAGAAGCCGGGATTTGAATGTCGATGGTAGTGAGTGGGTCAACTCACTGCCATTGTCACCCCGTTACGATATTTTCCGTTGGATGTACTGGCCAATGAAGTAAAGCGTAGAAACCGGGTGTTAACAGGTGACTCAGGAGAAAGCGTTGAATTCGCAATCTCGATCTACATAGGGTGGTAGAGAACAATGACAACGGTAATGACTTTTGACTCATTACCGTTGACGTGAAAGAGCGGGCTGGGACTAACGAAAATCGAAGAAGTAATTTAGCACCCGGAGCCTGAACCGCCGGGTTAACTTTAGCTGGCGTTGCTGTTCTTTTTCTGGCTTCGAAGACTACGAATATAGCGCAGTTCTTCAGCGGTTAAATCATGGACGGTAAGAACATCATCGCCGTCTATCGGGTCAGCTGGTGGGCATAACTCACCTTCTAAAACAGAAGACCCTGAGTTCTCTTCTTCATCTTCAACCACTTCTAAAGGAGGCTGAGTATTGTTCAAATTCAGATCGGGATCCCGCTTATGAATCTGGAAGTATACTTTTCCGTCTTTCTTAATTTCGGTGTACTGGAGGTATCCTATCGATGCCAACTCTTCAAGAGCCTTTCTCACGGTAGCATTCTGACTATTTGCTCGTGTTTTGAGGTTCAGACGATTTTTCAGCCGAGTAAGGGATATCGGTATAGGATTTGGCGGTAATGACTCTATGAACGTATAGAGAGCCTGGGCGCTTTCCTTCTTGGCCAACTCCTTAATTGCCTTCAGCTGCATCAAAACCTTATGATCGTATTGATAGAGCTCGAAAATCTTAGGATCAACCTGAAGGACAACCTGATCTGATTCCGGGTCTAACAGGGCAGACTGTACCAGATGCGTTGTATAGACTTTGGACGAGTTATTACTGGTGAACGACAAGGTAACGGATGCTAACCTGCGTAAGGAGGCGTCTATACGTTTTCTGGACGCTGTAGATGAGCGATAATTTTCAGGCGTACATAGCTTGAGGAATTCAGTGAATTTTAAGCTTATCGTGTCATTGTTAATCGGATGATTGGCATAGGTTCGAATGATGCCCATCCACGTCTTAAAATCTACTGACATATCAAGACGCTCACCGACAATTGAAATATTGGTGAACCCCTCGCTCTCCATTAAAGAGAGCGTCTGTAACTCTTTCGTTGCGTCAAAGCCAACCGTTTTATATTCCCGATTTTGACGCCCCACACTCTTTGGTGATGGGACGAACAGCCCGAGCCGCATCAAAGCAATAGACTGCACCGTACGGTTGCTGTTAGGACGCAAAATGATGTCTTTACCTGATTCTTTCTCTCTAACAGAGAAAGCCCTGGTGACCAGGTCCTGCTGCTCAGTATCTTTCTCTTTAGTCATAATAAGTTATCACTGAATGTGTAAACAGATTGGTGAATAGTAAGCCCCAGCGAACTCTATGTCACTGGATGGATCATTGTGATGATCCATATCTGTGCATAAGTTCTACCTAAAAAAACGACTCCACTCATTAAAACTTGGCAAAAACTCTTTGCATACAATGACCTGCAACTCTTATCAACAACGGATCAGATCAAGTTAAAAAGATCTAATGAAAAGTCACTACTATTGTCGCTCTGATCACTACTGATGTCAAAAAACTCATTACCAACGTTATAATAATCACTACCAATGTCAAAATAATCACTACTGTTGTCACTGATCACGTCTCAGGCCTTGTGCCGTCTGGCCTGGAGGCAGCGGGGATCTCTTTTGATCTATCAGGAACACTAAGGTACTAATTATTGGAACTACCTTGTGGAAAATGGGGATAAATAAATGCTTAGTTCTTATACAGGTCTCAACTTGCCTCCCTGATAAAAACTGTCGTCAAAGCTAAATCACAGCCACAGGCATTTTCGGTGGATAAATTTTTGAGAAATAGAAGCATACATGCAGACTCGTGTCGCAAGTAATTGAAAGTAATAATTTATTTAAATAATGCGAGTCACCTTACCTTACAGTGGAAGTTTAAGTCTAACCTCACTACCATTGTCACTTAAAATCATTACCAACGTCGAAATAGTCTCTACCATTGTCTTTTAAGTCACTCCCGTTGTCACTTATGTCGCTACTGTTGTCAGTGACAATGCTCCAGCCCAGTAACCATGCGGCCTACAGCGTACCGGGATCTTCTTTGTACTCTCTGGCACCTTTGGGATCATTTATTGGATCTACATGAGGGATAAAATCTTTTGACGATTTCGTAGTGCAGTTATACCAGCGACTTAGCAAGACAAAAGCTGCAATTTAGTGACGAGTTACTAGTCTGCCCAACAAGAGCAATGCAGAGAAGATATGTGGTGAAATGACCATGGTAGTGAGTCTAATCACTACCATGGTCCGCAGTAAGCGTTACTTACGCAATGAACGTCGGACTGATTTGCAACAACATGGGCTACGGCGCATCAGAAGACGGCCGTTGTGCTTCAGCAAAACAGCCCTGCTTTATTTTAATTCTTCAATGTTAATCATGAACTCAGATCTGCCTGTAAGGCCGGATACAGCAGGGAAAATAGGAAAGCTACGGCTGTCCCCGAGCCCCAAATCCAGTTGAAGCTCTTTGCTTTCACCTGGCATCGCAGAAACACCATTTACAGTCACGCCGAATGCAGCGTCCTTACGGACAGTAAGCACTGCGTCCTGAAGCCCTGTAGCGATTGAACCATCCTTTTTACGCAGCTGGCTGGCATACAGAACAGCCAGAGGAGTATTGTCAGATGTTTTGAGAGAAGCATTGACAGCTAAGGTTTTCAGATTCTCTAGCCTGACGAGATTGTTTGGAAGGTAGTTAAATTCGACTGAGCTTTCTTTAACGTTGTTCATCTCATCTTTGGCCTGAACTGTGAGAGTGTATGTTTCGCCTTCATTAAGAGACGGAAAGATCTTGGGATAATTAGGTGCATACAGGTTGTTTCCCAGATTCACCCAAGACAATTCCACCGCATCAGAAACAGGGCCACCGCGAAGAGTCATACGGCTTAAGGATGGTTTAGTTAGAGCATCGGTGAGCTGTATACGGACGTTCTCCAGCCCATATACTGTTACGTTTTTGCTGATCGGTTTTCCTTCGTAGCTAATACTTACAGATGGTGCTGTATTATCAACGACAACAGTTTGATAAGGGAGGTTACCGGTATTGTTGAATGTATCTTGGGCATTAATTACCACGTTATAACTGCCTTCTGGTACCTCTTTCATGTTGAACTCATACGTGTAGTTCCCAGACGCCATATTTCTACCTGTTTGTTTGCCGGTTACGCTTATTTCTGCGTTGTTACGGTTTTTATCTGACAACCAAACTCGATTTACATAAACATGGTCGAAATATGAACCATCTCCAGGTTGATTCACGTAAACCTGGAGAATGTTGGTGGTTTCAATGGGCTTTGTTGAATAAATCGAACTTTTGCTGAGTTGAAGGATCAGATCACGCATCTTCC
>NZ_JBMKHS010000067.1:0-7192 GCF_049238105.1 Enterobacter cloacae complex sp. IR5418
CCTCAGCATAGTACTGGGAAGGAGGGAGTGACCATCTCATTAAATAAAGCACGCTAAGCTGTGGAAGCCCCTGCCAAGCTCGTTCCACCTTGCAACGACGCAATCAGCGGACACGAAACATTCCCCTGCCGCGAATGGCAGGCGCACACCAGGTCAGACAGCACAGCCTCCATGCGCGCCAAATCGGCCATCTTCTCGCGCACGTCTTGGAGCTTGTGCTCGGCCAGGCTGCTGGCCTCCTCGCAGTGGGTGCCATCGTCGAGCCGCAGCAACTCGGCGATTTCATCCAGGCTGAAGCCCAACCGCTGGGCCGATTTCACGAATCGCACCCGTGTCACGTCCGCCGCGCCATAGCGGCGAATGCTGCCATAGGGCTTGTCCGGCTCGGGCAACAAGCCCTTGCGCTGATAGAACCGGATGGTCTCCACGTTGACGCCGGCTGCCTTGGCAAAAACGCCAATGGTCAGGTTCTCCAAATTATTTTCCATACCGCTTGACTCCGTACATGAGTACGGAAGTAAGGTTACGCTATCCAATTCAAATTCGAAAGGACAAGCCGAGGAAGGTAGCGGACGACTCATTGGGGTACAGGCAGTGGCCCCGGAAGCGGGCGAGCTGATCCAGACGGCGGTGCTCGCGATCCGTAACCGCATGACCGTACAGGAACTGGCTGACCAGTTGTTCCCCTACCTGACGATGGTCGAGGGGCTGAAGCTCGCGGCGCAGACCTTCACCAAGGATGTCAAACAATTGTCCTGCTGCGCAGGATGAAAGGAGATGGAACCATGAAGCTCGCCCCATATATTTTAGAACGTCTCACTTCGGTCAATCGTACCAATGGTACTGCGGATCTCTTGGTCCCGCTACTGCGGGAACTCGCCAAGGGGCGTCCGGTTTCACGAACGACACTTGCCGGGATTCTCGACTGGCCCGCTGAGCGAGTGGCCGCCGTACTCGAACAGGCCACCAGTACCGAATATGACAAAGATGGGAACATCATCGGCTACGGCCTCACCTTGCGCGAGACTTCGTATGTCTTTGAAATTGACGACCGCCGTCTGTATGCCTGGTGCGCGCTGGACACCTTGATATTTCCGGCGCTGATCGGCCGTACAGCTCGCGTCTCATCGCATTGCGCTGCAACCGGAGCACCCGTTTCACTCACGGTTTCACCCAGCGAGATACAGGCTGTCGAACCTGCCGGCATGGCGGTGTCCTTGGTATTGCCGCAGGAAGCAGCCGACGTTCGTCAGTCCTTCTGTTGCCATGTACATTTCTTTGCATCTGTCCCGACGGCGGAAGACTGGGCCTCCAAGCATCAAGGATTGGAAGGATTGGCGATCGTCAGTGTCCACGAGGCTTTCGGCTTGGGCCAGGAGTTTAATCGACATCTGTTGCAGACCATGTCATCTAGGACACCGTGATCGGATATCGACCCAATGTTCTACGGCACCGGCATCGGATTCGCAGCGCGCGGATTGAACTCGGCGAAACGGTATATGCATTGCCGTGAACCGACCAAAAGGAGGTGTTCGATGAACGCCTACACGGTGTCCCGGCTGGCCCTTGATGCCGGGGTGAGCGTGCATATCGTGCGCGACTACCTGCTGCGCGGATTGCTGCGGCCAGTCGCCTGCACCACGGGTGGCTACGGCCTGTTCGATGACGCCGCCTTGCAGCGACTGTGCTTCGTGTGGGCCGCCTTCGAGGCGGGCATCGGCCTCGGCGCATTGGCGCGGCTGTGCCGGGCGCTGGATGCGGCGAACTGCGATGAAACTGCCGCGCAGCTTGCTGTGCTGCGTCAGTTCGTCGAACGCCGGCGCGAAGCGTTGGCCAATCTGGAAGTGCAGTTGGCCGCCATGCCGACCGCGCCGGCACAGCATGCGGAGAGTTTGCCATGAACAGCCCCGAGCGCATGCCGGCCGAGACGCACAAACCGTTCACCGGCTACCTGTGGGGCACGCTGGCCGTGCTGACTTGCCCCTGCCACCTGTCCATCCTCGCTGCCGTGCTGGCCGGCACAACCGCCGGTGCATTCCTTGTCGAGTATTGGGTCATCACGGCGCTCGGTTTGACCGACCTGTTTCTTCTGTCACTGGCGCGGGCGTTGCGGGCATTCAGGGAAAGATCATGAGCGCTTCCCGGCCGGATGGATGGACTACGGCGGAGGGCCCAAGCGTTCGAGCGCGGGCAAGGCTTTCTGTTCGCAAAGCCGATGCCGGCGGCGGCATTCGCCGTCTTCGTCAGTCAATGGAGGGGTGCCACCATGAATGCAAATGATCCGACCGCCACCAGTTGCTGCGTGTGCTGCAAGGAAATTCCGCTCGATGCCGCCTTCACACCGGAAGGCGCGGAGTACGTCGAGCACTTCTGCGGGCTGGAGTGTTATCAACGTTTCCAGGCGCGGGCCAGCACTGCGACCGAAACGAGCGGCGAACCGAACGCTTGCGGTTCGCCGCCGTCAAATTGAGACAAACCACGCTTTCGCTACGTCGCCTCATGTCGGCATCAAATTCGGCTGAGTAGCTTCTCGCCATCTGGACGTAGCTCGCCCTTGGGTGAAATATGCCGATACAGGGTCTGCCGCGTGATGCCAAGTTCCTGGCACAGGTCGCCGACCTTGGTCTCTGACTGCCCCATTGCCGCCATCGCCAGCCGCAGCTTGGCGGCGGTCATCTTGAACGGCCGGCCGCCTTTCCGGCCGCGTGCCCGTGCTGAGGCCAGGCCCGCCACGGTGCGCTCGGCGATCAACTCGCGCTCGAACTCGGCCAGCGCGGCGAAGATACCGAAGACCAGCTTGCCGGCGGCGGTCGTGGTGTCAATGGCCGCGCCGTGCCCGGTCAGCACCTTGAGGCCGATGCCGCGTCCGGTCAGGTCATGGACGGTATTGATCAGATGGCGCAGGTCGCGCCCGAGCCGATCCAGTTTCCAAACGACCAACGTGTCGCCTGGCCGTAGTGCCTTCAGACAGCTCGCCAGACCGGGACGATCCTCGCGTTTTCCGGACGCTTGGTCTTCATAGAGATGCGCCGGATCAACACCGGCCGCGACCAGCGCATCGCGCTGCAAGTCCGTCGCCTGGGAGCCATCCGCCTTCGATACTCGCATGTAGCCAATCAGCATCTTGTACCTGTCACATATACGTTCGATTATGTGACAGTTTGCATCGGGAAGCTCTGCACGTCAAAATTTGTCACTTAACCCGTCATTCTGTCTAAGGCATGCAAAGGGTAGGCTAGGCTCATAATGTGACAGAAATTCCGGGGGGATGCCTTCCTTCGCGAAGGTGGCGCGCAACTGTTCCAAGGAAGCGGGGTCGCGCCGACCATAGGAAGCCAACGCGAACAGCGAGCGTGCCGTCTCGGGGTTGTGTCGTGCTTCAATGATGGCCTCATCAATGGCCTGGATTGCACGCTGCCAGTGATCGACGGGTTCGGGCTTCGGCGCTTTCGCCGGCAGGCCACTGGTGAACCCGGTTTGGGGCTCGGACCAGAATAGCTTTGCGTGCTCGCCTGGCGGGCTTATATCCCTCACCTCAATCAAGCTGATTGCCGTTGCCGCCGCCTCCAGCATCTGCAACCGTACTGCCGGGTTCAGGGTTTCATACGGTCGCCACAGACTTTGCCCAGCACGCAGCGGATGCCCGCAGCATTCCCAGATTTGGCGGAGATACCCCGCGTAGGTGCCGCACGTCGAAAGCGGGGTGTTCAGCTCATCGAGCAGCGTGCGTAGCAGCCTAAACCACAATCCGGCGTGGATGCGTCGGCGCGGCAACTCCACGTGGCCGGTCGTCAGTGCCTGCCAGGTACGCTGGTCCATCGCCGCAATCGCGTCGCTGGCAGTGCGCGGTTCGGCGTCGGCGTTCTCCCAGCCGAGAAACCGCCCTGGCACGCCCCAATAGGATTCCAGCCAGCAGCCATGCAGTGGGCAGCTCAGCATCAGGGGCAGCTTCCACGCGAGCAGTACGGCTTGGTTCTCCGGATCGTTCAGACAGAGCGGGCAGGCGCGATGTATCGGCTGGCTGGGCAGCCAGGCACGCCAGCTCGTGATGGATCGCGTCCTACGGCGGAGTTTCGGCAGCAGCACCGAGAGCTGGAACGCATAGGTTTCCAATGCATCTGGAATCTGATCATCAAGGCTGTCCAGTAGCCAAGGCACCCAGCCGGCGAAACTCATGCAACGCAGCCGGTCCGGCTCGATGCCGCTCCGCTGGGAGAGCATCGCCAGCAGCGCCAGTGGTGGCGCGGTGTCCAGGTCATCAACCTGGCCGTGACCAAGATCGTGCTCCAGCAGCTCGGACACCTCCATGTGATAGCAAAGGGCCACGCGGTTGAGCCACGAAGACAAGGCTTCGCCTTCCCTGGGAGCCGGATGCAGTGGCCAGTGTGGCGCTGGCTTCACATCAGTTCCCGCTCGAATTGCCGCCGCCGCTCGCTGGGACCGGTGTAATCGGCCATGCTGAGCGTGCGATGGTTGATCGCTTCCTCACCGCTCTCCACGGCAGCGACGGCCGCCGCCATCAACAGGTGCGCCAGCTCGCCGATGGTGCCCTCGCTGCGCGTGAGCAGGTAGCGGGCCATATCCAGCGTGGCAATCGACGAGGGTCGCCGCAGCGGGAGCGAAGCCGCGAAGCTGGCCAGCAGTGAGCAGCAATCGTCGTTGGCCTCCCACACCGGCAGCATCATCGGCTCGAAGCGGTTTTCCAACTGGTCGTCCGAGCGGATCGCCAAGTAGGCATCGCGTGTGCCGACCCCGACCAGCGGGATGCGCAGCTCGTTGCCGAGGAAACGCAGCAGGTTGAGGAATTCCCGGCGGTTGACGCTGTTGCCGGCCAGGACGTTGTGCAATTCGTCGATCACCAGCATGCGCACGCCGACCTTGCGTAGCAGTGCCAGCGCCAATTGCTCCATTTCCGGCAGCCGTGGGCGCGGGCGCAATGGCGCGCCCATCGCGGCAAGTAGCGCGACGTAGAAGCGGATTACCGACGGTTCGGATGGCATCTGCACGACCAGTACCGGAATGTGCTCCTGGTCGGCGTCGGAGCTGGCCGGGTGGGTGCGGCGGAATTTCTCGACGATCATCGACTTGCCGTTGTTGGTTGGACCGACCAACAGCAGGTTGGGCATGCGTTGTTTGTTCGGCCACGCATACAGGGCTTCCAGCCGATTCAGCGCCTCGACTGCTCGCGGATAGCCGATCCAGCGGTCAGCGCGAAGGCGATGGATGCGTTCGTCCGCCGGAAGACGGGCCAAGCCCTGGGCCACCGGCATCAGGTGGGACAAGTCGATGATGGGATATTCTTCCACGGCTACCACTCCTCAATCTGGTCGAACGGTTTGGCAGGTGGCTGGTTGTCTGCCTGCGGGTCAGCCATGTCCGCGTCCGGTGGTGGCGTGGTTTTGAAAAGAACTGCCGTTGCCTTGAGATGCTGGCGTCGATCCGCGTCGCGCCGCGCCTTGCGCGTAGCTTTCTGCGCGGTGGACACGATTTCGCGCATCTGGCCGATCATGCGAAACAGCGCCGACTCATCCACCTGTTCGCGCCCTTGCTGCCGCAATTTCGCCAGCGCCTGTCGTTGTTCCCAGAGGGTGACAGCCGGGTGCGACAAGGTGCGGTATGGAATTTCCAGATAGTGCTGCCCCTCCGGCTCCAGCACCCAAATGCGGCTGATGTCGCGCGGGTCGCGCCGGATCAGGAACGCAGGCAAGCGGTCGCGCCGAGCTATCCACGGCTTGAGCGCATCGGCGTAGTAATGGATGTGGTCGATGACGAAGCCGGTGCGGGTCAGCGTGCGGCGGATGATGGGCAGAAAATCGACCAGAAAAGCCGTGGTGCGAGTGATGACGGTTGGCACGCCGGTCCGCGCGATAGCTTCGGCCCAGCGCGCTGCCGGCGGCTGGAGCAGGCCGTTGTGCACGGAGCCGTGGTAGGTGCCGACCGCCAATGTGAGCCAGCGCTCCAGCTCACGCAGCGTCAGGGCGGCCTTGTTTTCGGAATCGTAGTCGCCGCGCTGGTCAGGGTTGGAGAAGGTCGTCCCTGGCAATTCGTCGTGGATCATCTGCATCGCCGTGCCGATGATCCGTTCCACGATGCCGCCGTAGTGCGGCTGCCCGAGCGGGCGATAGTCAAGCCGGATGCCATGCTGCTCGCAGCCTCGGCGTAGCGCTTCGCTCTTGAACTCGGCCGCGTTGTCCAGGTAGAGCAGCCTGGGCTTGCCGCTCATCGGCCACTCCATTTCTATGTTCAGACCCTCCAGCCAGGGACGCTTGTCGCAGGCGACATGCACAAGGCACAGGCCGACCGAAACAGATGACGGCGCTTCCAGCGTGACGACCATGCCGAGCACGCAGCGGGTAAACACGTCGATGGCGATGGTCAGATACGGACGGCCAATCGGTTGCCGGTCGCGCTCGTCCACCACGATCAGGTCGATGACCGTGTGATCAATCTGCACTTGTTCCAGTGGCGCGGTCACGGCGGGAGGCTCACCACCGACACCTTGCAGGCTGCGGGACGCATCCTGACCTTCCCGGCGGCGAGTGGCCTTGAGCGGATCGAGGCCGGCGATCCGCAGAGCCACGGTGTTGCGCGCCGGCGCCCGCAGCTTTTGCGCTTTGCAAGCCTGCGCGACCTCGCGGTGGAACGCTGCCAGGCTACGCTTCTGCTTGGTCAGGAAGCGCTTTTGCAGCAACTCGCGGATGATGCGCTCAACTGATTCCGGCAAGCGTCCCTTGCCTTTTCCGCCGCCGGATCGGCTGCGAGCCAGGTCCGTCACAAGCCCAGCACCTTGCCGGGCACGGCGGATTAGGACATACACCTGCCGCCTGGACAGGCCAAGCGCGTGAGCAGCGGCATCGGCGGCTTCATGCCCGACCACATCAAGCGCTGCCAGCGGCCCGATGATTTCCGCCCGTTGCCGGGCCTGCGCCCAAGCCGCATCGGGCAGGGTGGCCACGCCTTGCTCGGCAATCAATGATGTGTCTGACGCCATGCTCACACCTCGCTTTGGTGCACACGAGTATTGAGCATAGTCGAGATTGGTGCAGATGACTTCTGATATTGCGTTGTCAGGAGTCGCCTGCACATCTGGCGTTACGCCCCGTCAATTGGTGCAGTCGTCTTCTGAAAATGACAACTATCATGGAAAACATTGCGCTCATTGGTATCGATCTGGGTAAAAACTCTTTCCATA
>NZ_JBMKHS010000068.1:0-6570 GCF_049238105.1 Enterobacter cloacae complex sp. IR5418
TACGGGGGAGACTTACCCGAAATCTGATTTATTCAACAAAGCCATGACGAGGGTGATGATTGATTTAAATTAATAAATTCCATTAATTTTTTCTACTCTTTATGACCAATAGGAGCTCGAGCTAATCGAGCCCCTTAGTCGTATGAACAAAATTATCTCCGCATCAGCGCGCAATGCTCTCCCCGCCACGCCTGCCCGCTTAAGGGGGCGCTTTTAATGCAGGTGCATGACCGGCCTCAGGGCGCGCCAGCGCTGGCACTGGCGGGGGATTCAGTGTCTGTAAAACGCATGCAAACCCATGCACCTATGCATGCATGGCTTTTTTAGGGGATAAAGTCGGGATTTTCGGGAATTTTTGAAAGGACTACTGCGCGGCCAGCTCTGCACGGCGGCGGGTGTAATTCAGGTTCTGTGCAGGTGTGAATTTTTCACGATTATCATCGCGCGAAGCCGCGTCAGGCCTGAATCCGATGGCCGTTAAAATGTCATTATCCTGCGCCGAATAATTAATTTTTTCACCGGCGACCAGCCAGACCTGTAGCGCCTCACGCAGATAGTCGAGTGAGTGCTGCATGGCGCAGCGCTGAACGGCGGAGTGTTGCCCGGAATAATTCATCAGCTCCGGGGCAAGGGCGGCGGCCAGCTCCGCGCCGTGTACCTGCATAAAATCATTTAAACGGTTGCGGATACTGATGCGCTGCACCTCCTCATGCGAACGGATATAGCGACCGGCAGCCTGATTAATTTCCCACTTTTTCACGTCGATAATCTCGCGCAGCGTTTGCAGGCTCCGGCCGCTACCGGCAAGCTGTTCGCGGTATGCCTGTTCGGCCTGCGTCAGTTCTTCCCTGCGTTGCAGCCAGGCGGATTTATTTGCCTGACAGGCCTCAAAGGCTTTCTGTAGCGTCAGTGTGGTCACGTATGTTTCTCCTGATGACTGGCCGTGCTTACGCACCGGCACGGTTAACGATGGCCGCCGGTGCGGGTAGCGGGATAACCGGCTCTGTCACCGGTGAACGAATAACCCCGTCGATGGATTCAAGCGTGCGGAACGTGGCCGAGCACTCGATGTTCATGCACTGGTGATAGCGCTGTTTGACGTTATCGGACAGATAACGACTGGTGCGGGAATGCGCGCTGGTTTTGCAGAACGGACAGTGAAACATGCTTACTCCTCCGCTTCTGTCTCGCCATTTTCAGCCACTTTTCTGGCGAGCATCATTCTCTTCGCAGGGCTGCGTAACAGCTCCGTATCAACGTCAGTAATCTGCGGCCGGTGCATGCCCGTCACGGACAATACAGGCTCCTGCGTCATGTCGAAGTGATACATGCTGCCCTGACGGCTCAGCGCATCGCGCAGCTCGCCGGTGGCCACGGACTGCGGGGCACTTTCACCCTTCATTTCGAGGGCACGAATGCGCAGCAGGAAAGCGCGGATGAGGGCGACAGGAACCGCATTGACAGCCTGAGCCCATTCAGCACCGGCGTAAGCGGTAAAGGCATCGTCATGCGCTGACAGGTATTTATTAGCGCTGGAGCAGGCATTCAGCATGGCGCGTGTCCGGTCGGCCTCCAGCTCCGCAATCAGGCCGGTGAACTCGTCGGCCAGCTCGCGACTGGCGATACGCCTGCTGTGCTCAGCTTTCATTTCAGGGGTGAGACTGCCGCGCAGGGTGCGAAAGCGGCTGCGCCAGTCCTGCTCCGCCTCTGCGCTCTCATCGAGGGCGGTCTGCCGCTCCTGCTTACAGCGTTCAATGGACGTATCAATCTCTTTGAGTACCTGCATGCTGGCCGCGTGGGTGTCTCTGGCCGCAGTGAATGCGCTCAGCTTGTCGGTGATGCGCTGGCTGTTCTCTGAGGACTGCTTGGCGGCAACATTTTGCAGGGCGGTAATGACTGTTTCGGGTTTCATGTTCAGGCTCTCCGTGTATTCAACCTGTAATGATTCTGCCCTTCATCACACAACATCTCGATTCATTGCAGTTGTGGCAGATCTGGCACAAACACCACTCTAAACCCGGCTTGCCAGAGAAAGGTCTCAGCAAAACCTTACTCATCGTTTGTTTTTTTACATATAACTGTTCACTACTGTTCACCTCAAATAAAAATATAAGTAATACAGTAAGATAAAGGGTGAACAGTTGAGGGTATGACTGTTCACCGTCTGTTCACCACTGTTCACCCATCTTCTGAACTCTCCTGGAGGTGTATATACTTTTTATTAATAAAAAGTAAGAAACCAACCTCTTTTGGTTATATATGGGTGTGCCAGAATGTGCCAAAGGATACCCACGATATACCAGAACATTGTCAGAGATTGTCGCTGTATAAAAAACAGTCTGTTGTGTGGTGAAGTACTGCAAAATGACTTGTTGCCCTGAGGGAAAATATTCACAAAATAGAGAGCTACCCGAGGCCGGACGGACACGACCGGCACTGTATGGACATTATGAGGTAGCCCGATGCAAACCGCTTTTTCTTCCCCGTCTTCTGCCCCTGCCGCACCACTGATGCCGGTATCTGATGCCGTTCAGGAGCGCTTTATCCGCCTGCCTGAAGTGATGCATCTGTGCGGCCTGTCCAGGTCAACCATTTACGACCTCATCAGCCGCGAGGCTTTCCCGAAACAAATCAGCCTGGGCGGAAAAAACGTGGCGTGGGCGCAGTCTGAAATCACCGCATGGATGGCAGATCGCATTGCCGAACGTAACCGGGGCTGTGACGCATGATGACGACCGTTCAGCAAACAGACCCTTTTTCTGGCTTGCTTCTTTTCGCCGTTTCCAGGTATAGTTTTCCCGCTGTCGCAAAATCGACAGCCGGAATTGGCGTTCCGCGAAACTCAATGGCGACACCAGACGCGCCGTGCGTCTTTTTTTTCGTCGTAGCTCAGGCACACCCATTTTCCGGGCTGTGGTGTCTTTTTATACACCATGGTTCCAGCAAGATAATGGTAGTCCGGGCGGGGCAGCCTTCGGGCTGGCCGGTATCCATTGAGGCCGGTTACGCCAACCCCGTTCGGGCTGCCACCAGTGAAATTGGCGTTTCCGGTGGTAGCAGTAACCGCTACTCAATGGAGGCTGCCATCATGGCTACTATCCTCACCCCGTCACACCCTCAATTCGTCTTTGTGTTTGCCGCCGTTCGTCGTGCAGACCGTAAACCCCGTATCTGTATGCTCCGCACCGTTGCCGGTGATGAACACGCTGCACGTCGTTCCCTTGTTCGCGATTACATCCTCTCATTCGCTGGCCGTCTGCCGGTTGCGGAGGTGCGTGTATGAGACACACCACCATTACCGCCCGTGACCTCGAATGCCTTGAGCACATGCGCAACGTCGGCCAGCTCGTCAATGAGCTGATGCAGGTGCAGGACTGCGCCACCGTTCGTCGTGACCCTGCGCAGCAGTCGCAACTCACCTCCGTGATTTACCTTATGACCGCTCAGCTCGACGGCGTGGTAGAGCGCTGCAATCAGCGCTGGCTGACCGGGGAGGGCAACGTATGAAAAAGCCTTTACCGCCCGTATTACGCGCCGCGCTATATCGGCGCGCCGTGGCCTGTGCATGGCTGACCCTGTGCGAACGCCAGCACCGCTATCCGCACCTCACCCTTGACGCGCTGGAAAGCGCCATTGCCGCCGAGCTGGAGGGCTTCTACCTGCGCCAGCACGGCGAGGAAAAAGGCCGCCAGATTGCCTGTGCACTGCTGGAAGATTTAATGGAAGCCGGACCACTCAAAGCCGCGCCGTCGCTGTCCTTCCTCGGGCTGGCCGTGATGGATGAACTCTGCGCCCGTCACATGCAATCGCCTGTTGTGCACTGAGGGAGAAAATAACGATGAAAATGAACGTAACAGAGACGGTAAAACAGGCGTGCGGCCACTGGCCGCGCATTCTCCCGGCGCTGGGTGTGAAGGTCATTAAAAACCGGCATCAGGCCTGCCCGGTGTGTGGCGGCTCTGACCGTTTCCGCTTTGACGATAAAGAGGGGCGAGGGACGTGGCTCTGTAATCAGTGCGGCGCGGGGGATGGCCTGAAACTGGTCGAAAAGGTGTTCGGTGTAAAACCATCAGAGGCAGCCCAAAAGGTGAACGCCGTGACCGGCAACCTGCCACCGGTTGCCCCGGAAGTGATTGCGGCCGCAGAGGCCGAAACGGAGGCCGACCGCAAAGCGGTGACCGAGCTGGCTGTCAGGCTCATGGAGAACACCCGACCGGCCACCGGCAACGCCTACCTCACCCGCAAGGGTTTCCCCGCTCTGGAATGTCTGACGCTCACCGTCATGCATAAAACCGGCGGCGTGACGTTCCGCGCCGGGGATGTGATTGTCCCGCTGTATGACGATACCGGCGCACTGGTTAATCTTCAGCTTATCAATTCTGACGGTCTCAAACGCACCCTGAAAGGTGGGGCGGTAAAAGGGGCGTGCCACACCATCGAAGGGAAAAAACAGGCAGGAAAACGCCTGTGGATTGCAGAGGGCTATGCAACCGCGCTCACCGTGCATCACCTGACCGGTGAAACCGTCATGGTGGCGCTGTCGTCCGTGAACCTCCTTTCTCTGGCGAGCCTTGTCCGCCAGAAACACCCGGCCTGTCAGATTGTCCTCGCCGCCGACCGTGACCTGAGCGGCGATGGTCAGAGTAAAGCCGCTGCGGCCGCAGACGCCTGTGAGGGCGTTGTCGCCCTGCCGCCGGTGTTCGGTGACTGGAATGATGCGATGATGCTGAAGGGGGAGGACACCACGCGGAAAGCCATTTATGACGCCATCCGCCCACCGGCGCAAAGCCCGTTCGATACCATGAGCGAGGCAGAATTTACCGCCATGAGCGCCAGCGACAAGGCTCTGCGGGTGCATGAGCATTACGGTGAAGCGCTGGCGGTAGATGCGAACGGCCAGCTCCTGTCCCGCTATGAAAACGGCATCTGGAAAAATATCCCGGCAGCCACTTTTTCACGGAATGTGGCTGACTTATTCCAGCGCCTGCGCGCCCCGTTCTCATCCGGGAAAATTGCCTCGGTGGTGGAGACCCTGAAACTGATTATTCCGCAGCAGGCCGCACCGGCACGGCGTCTGATTGGCTTTCGCAACGGGGTACTCGATACCCAAAGCGGCATATTCAGTCCACATCATAAATCGCACTGGCTGCGCACGCTGTGCGACGTGGATTTTACCCCGCCGGTGGAAGGCGAAATGCTGGAGACTCACGCGCCGAACTTCTGGCGCTGGCTCGACCGGGCGGCCGGTAAAAATCCACAAAAACGCGACGTGATACTCGCTGCGCTGTTTATGGTACTGGCGAACCGCTACGACTGGCAGCTCTTTCTCGAGGTCACCGGTCCCGGCGGGAGTGGCAAAAGCATTCTCGCCGAAATCGCGACCCTGCTCGCCGGAGAGGATAACGCCACGTCGGCCGACATCGACACGCTGGAAGACCCGCGCAAGCGTGCCTCCCTGATTGGCTTCTCGCTGATACGTCTGCCTGACCAGGAAAAATGGAGCGGTGACGGCGCAGGACTAAAGGCCATCACCGGCGGCGATGCGGTCTCGGTTGACCCGAAATACCAGAATCCGTACTCAACACATATTCCTGCGGTGATTCTGGCCGTGAACAATAACCCAATGCGCTTCACCGACCGCAGCGGCGGAGTGTCCCGTCGCCGGGTGATTATTCATTTCCCGGAGCAGATTGCACCGGAAGAGCGCGACCCGCAGCTCAGGGATAAAATTGCGCGCGAGCTGGCCGTTATCGTGCGCCAGCTTATGCAGAAATTCAGCGACCCGATGACCGCGCGCGCGCTGCTCCAGTCGCAGCAGAACTCCGATGAGGCACTCAATATCAAGCGCGATGCTGACCCGACGTTTGATTTTTGCGGTTATCTGGAAATGCTGCCGCAGACCAGCGGGATGTTTATGGGTAATGCCAGCATCATCCCGCGTAATTACCGTAAATATCTTTATCACGCGTATCTGGCCTATATGGAGGCCAACGGGTACAGAAACGTGCTCAGCCTGAAAATGTTCGGGCTGGGGCTGCCCATGATGCTGAAAGAGTACGGCCTGAATTATGAAAAGCGGCACACAAAGCAGGGGATACAGACCAACCTGTCGCTGAAAGAGGAAAGCTACGGCGACTGGCTGCCGAAATGCGATGAACCCGCAGCGACATAACCCACTCCAGACCGGCTACAGCCGGTCTTTTTCTTTCCGGCAATTGCCATAAGGTGAACAATCCACTGTTCACCCTTCACCGTATATTCACCCTGTATCACTATGAAATTATTGATAAAAAAGCAAAGGTGAACAGTGTGAACAGTAAAACCGGAAAAAACTTTTTATCCCCCTTGTATCGCCTGACCGGGCGCCCCCGGAACGAGCAAAACGAACAAAGGTGAAGAGTCGACTGATCACCATTCACCGACTCATCACCACTTAACTGCATGATATAAAATCAAAAATAACCGAGGTGAACAGTGTGAACAGTTAAATGCAAAAAAACTTTTTTGTGGGGAGGCTTTGTTGAATAAATCAGATTTCGGGTAAGTCTCCCCCGTAGCGGGTTGTGTTTT
>NZ_JBMKHS010000069.1:0-6149 GCF_049238105.1 Enterobacter cloacae complex sp. IR5418
AAGCAGACTTGACCTGATAGTTTGGCTGTGAGCAATTATGTGCTTAGTGCATCTAACGCGCTGATCACCGGCGGTTGAAAACCGTCCGGTGGATTGGCAGGTTATGCTCCTTCATTTCATTTCTGGTTTCCTATAGGGCAACCAGGCTGTCCTTGCCGGCGCTGGGAACGCAGACGATGGCATCAAATGCCTCGCTCAAATTCGTTTCTACAGAGGCGCTTTGGGACCGCATTCGCTTTGCTTCCATGGGGTCATCTGTCAATGTCAGGCATGAATCCTCCTTACCACAGGCATCGATGACATACTGTTCCACACTATCCTCACGGATTGCATCGGCAGGCGTGGTCACAACAGAGAATCCAAGAGGACTGTCGGGCGATGGGAAATGCATTTCCGGCACGGTGAGTCCAAGATGGGTGAATGCAATCGCACGGTAATCCCCCTCCTCCCTCTCTGCGAGATGCTGTCCCATGGGAACAGCCGTAAGCTCGCCTGAAAAGGAAACTGGAGTTTTTTGTAAATGATTGTTGTGCGCCAGCAGAATTATCCTTACATCCGGATTCGCTCGAACCATTCCATCCACCACGCCCGCCATATACGAGTCACGTACGGAAGTATCTCCCTCAAGAGAGGTACCATCGAAGAAAGCTTTCATTACACGCAAGGTTTCCAACGTATACTCTATCGACTCTATTCGATCAGAGGCTTTTCGGAAAAAATCGCTGTTGACGTGATTTTTCAGGACAGGGGCAAGCGACGCCAAACGGAGCTTCAATCTGGTTACCCCTGAGATAGCTTTCTCCTGCTGAGCCGTTTCCAACTCCCCCCATTTTGCCGATGAAATAACCGCCGACTGGCCATCAATGGACGTCAACAACTGAGTCAGCGCATCAACGTGGGGTTTCATGAGGTGGTCGATGACCTGGATAATTTCGGCCAATTGCGCTAGGTCGTCCCTTGGATTCAAGGTGTTGGGTAAATCGATTCCGACTAACTGCAGTTTTCTTCCTGATTCGCGTAGATATGATTTAACCCAAATCAGCACTGAGCCATACAAAGAAAAGGTCAGGGTATCCGAAAATCGCTCAAGTTCATGAGCACCGGCTGTTGAGTTGAGCCATTCAGATAGCCGGGATGCCTGAATCGCCCCACATTCCAAACCAATCGCATTAAGCATGCTTCCTCCACAATGGAGAGGCCCAGTTACAGGACGTTGCATAACTGCCAGCCGCGACCATTGAGGTCGCGGCATTTCTCTCATGACCGCTTTTGGCGCAATCCGAGCGATCTACTCGGCAGCTGTCGGCCCTTGGGGTCTTGTTTAGGGAACTGGCTCAGATGTTCGTGAGTGATCTTCCAGACATTCGCTTCTCTACGAAGGATAGTTGTTCCTCGCCCACCGCCTTCCAGAGCGCTACCATTTAAAATTGCCCTCCACCGGAAGTGATAGGTGCATCCGGCACAATCTTTCGACTGGGCAACCCACTCCAGGTTTTCTAACCAATAATTTTCAAGAGGAAATTTTTTCCAGGTTTCCTCAAAGGCTTGCCGTATCTGCTTCAGTCCACAAAATGATCCGTCATTGAACCAGAATATCGCATTTGGTGAAATTAACGGCACCAACTGATCGAAGTCGTGCATATTAATCAGTTTGCTCGACTTCACGCGGGATCCAGAACCAGGCGACATAGAGGGCCCGTAGGAAGAGAATCGTCAGCGCCGTTCCCACGACGATGCCGCCCATCATTGCGTAGGCACGATTGCCAGCATGAACTGGCAAAGCGCCGAAGTGCTTGCCAGCCTGGACACGTTTAACCTGACCGAGAGGTACGGTTGCGATGCGGAGATCATATTTGTTAATTAACGCGCTTGCTTAATTAACAATGGCCACGGGATTCTACTCGGAATCCCTTCAAGGCGAGGGGCGAAAATCGGCCCCAGGCGGCGAGTGGGCTAAGCAATTTGTGGCATCCGCGACGCGAATAAAGACCAGTGCGGTCATCGGCTACAGTCGGTTCCATGCGCCATGATGGCACTGCCGGCAGGCGACGTTAATCGATGATCTCGGCACCTTCTGCGTTCAGACGCGCCAGGCCCTCCTTCATTTCCCGCAGCCGCTGGGCCGTGTGTGCTTGCCACTTCGTCACTTCAGCAATTACGCGCAATGGATCGCGGGAGCGATAAGACAGGGTCGGGTTACCCGGGAACTTCTTATCCGTCAGGTTCGGATCCTCCTCGATGGCGCCGGTCGGTTCGACGACATAAATTCGTTCCGTTCCGCTGCCACCCGCCAATTCGGCGCCCCAGATCGCCGCATCGAGCGTGCCTGTAAAATACACCCACGACAGGGATTTCGCGTCTGTGAAATTCGATCGATAACCGACGGCGATCAGATCACCGGGTGCAAGAGCGGCTTTGGTTCCATGGAAGAACGACTGGGCAAACATGGTTGCGGTAGCAGACATAGAGTCCCCCTTGATGTTAAGCGCTTCTGTTCACAGTGTCGCGGGGCCCGTATTTTCGGCGGGGCGCACCCTGGATACATAGTCGTTGATAGGGTGCGGGCGAGCATCCCGCATGCCATGCGTCGGATCAGGGCGAGCCAAAGTGCCGTTGAAGATAGTCGACACCGAACGAAACGATATCCCGCGCTTCGAACAAGTAGCAGTGCGCCTGACCGACCAAGCCCTCCCGATGGCGTCGCAGCTCCACATAGGCATTGGTAATTGTCTCGACGGCGTCCGGCTCTCCTTCGATAGCGAAACAATCGAGAATGCCGTTGGAGTCGAAATCCTCGGCGCGTTTCCATCTCACTCCGCCGTCCTCGCTGCGGATCGGCATTTCGTAGCTCACGCGTCGCTTGTTCGGGATGCGGGCAATGGCCTCGGCGTAGTGCAGGACGGTAACGGAATCGAGCGGGGCTCCGAGCAACAGAACCTTTCCGGCACGCTCGACGAAACGCTCCAGCGGCGATCCAGGTCCGAAAGCCTGCCCAAGTTCGTGAGGCCGCGTCAGAGTGCCGGCCAGAGGCCCTACCGCGACCATCGAGGCATCCGGGTGCGCGCTGCGCCGGGCGCCGGGTGTCTGGAGGAGGAACCGGTTGAGCAGGCCGAAGCCGCGATACGTGCCTGATATGGCTGGATCGAACGGCGGCCATCGGTGGCGCAGTTCCGCATCCATCCGTGCGCCATTGAGCGTTTCTTCGTAAGGCGACCGGTCCCACGAGGCGTATCCCATCAAGCTTCCAGTGGGGCCGACGGCATCGAGCAGGGCAGACACTATCGATGCTGCGCCTCCATCGACGGGGCCGATCGCCTTCAGCGATGCGTGAACCATGACGAGAGCGCCGGATTGGACACCCAGCCGTGAAAGGTCCGCCGCAATTGTTTCCCTTGTGTTCATTCCGCTGCCATCCTCTATATCCTGCATTCCCCAAGTGGCGTGTCGTTTGAGGTGAAGATAGCCTGTATCCGAGCGCTAGACAAGGATTTTCTGCCGCAAGCGGCACCTGCGGTCGCGCAGACTGCTGGATCTGGACGGATCAGACCGCGAAGCCGCTGTTTCCTTGCCCAGGGGCGGCGTTTTTCAGCGCAGCGGACAGATCTGTCCAGCCGCTTTCGTTCAGTTTGAGCGTGGATCGCGATCATGCGCATAGCGGTGGCGCTCGCAATCGGCGGATAGCGGCGAGGATGGCGCGTACCATCGTGCCGGTGACAGCGACCTCGGCCAGCTGGAAGGTGATGGTGCGGGCGTGACGGACCACACGTGCCCCGATCTTGATCAGCTTCAGTTGCAGGCTGGTCAACGACCAGTCGGCCATGGCCTCGGGCAGCTCGATGCAGCGCAAGAAGGTGGCCAGGTTGTACGCCAGGGCGTGCAGTTGCAGCCGCACCTCATTGTCGCGGAACTTCCGGCACGACAGCCGCGTCCAGCGAAAGGCGTATTTGCCCTCTTTGATGTGCTGCTCGGCGGTGCCGCGCTGGTTGTAGAACCGCACCACCCAGTCCGGCTCCATCGGCAGGTTGGTGACGATGAAGCCGACACGCGGGAACAGTTCGCCCGGATGCCATTCGATCTTGGCGATCACCCGGCGTTCCTTGTCCCAGGACGCCGCCTGATACTCGAATTCCTCGAAGAACCGCTTGACCTTGGTCAGTGACGGCCGCCCGACAGGGCGCGTTAGCCGATGCGCGATCTTGTCCTTGAGGACCGCGTTTGCGGGCAGCCGGATGGCGTAGAAGAACCGCGCTTCTTCCAATCGCTCATAGATCGCCGGGATCGCGTAGGCAGCATCGGCCCGGAAGAACCTGCCACCAAGGTCGCGCTCCGCGTAGCGCGCAATTACGGGGTCGAGAACATCACGCCAGCCATCGGCGCTGTGGACGTTGCCATGGCGCAGGGCGCAGCGTTCCAGCATCCCGAACTGGTTGAACAGAAAGTTGGGGTGATAGCAGCTACAGTCGAAATGGCCATTCCAGGCGGACCCTTCCTGGTCGCCATGGGTCGGGCTGACCGAGCTGTCCATGTCCAGAACGATGTACTTCAGCCCGTTACGGTCATGGAACCGGTCGATCCATTGCCCGTTCAGGTCGGCCAGCGCGGCACGGTTCCCGGCCAGAGCCAGCGTCTCGGTCTCGAACCGTCCCATCTGCGATGCCGAGGCCGCTTGTGCATCGACCGCTCTGCCGCCGACAACTTGGCGCATGACCGGATCGCAGGCGAGACGGTTGGCGTCGTTGACATCCTCGTATCCGGCCAGCCGCCCAAAGACTGATTGCCGGAACAGGCCGTCGAGCCGATGGACCGTGTTCTTGCCAGAGCGAGTATCGCGCAGCGCCGCTGACGCCAAATCGGACAACCCGAGCGCGTCATCAAGCTCGCGCATCACCAGAAGGCCGCCGTCGGAACTGAGCTGCGTGCCGCGAAATTCCAGCCGCACGCGAGGGTCGAAATCCACCCGATCTGCCCGTTGCAAGCCCGCACCCTCTGGGTGATCCATGAAACGCGCCCCTCGCAGCCTTCAACACCATGTTTTATATAGGAAATATAATGGTCAGGACAGCGAAATCAGCGCCTTACTTGGGAAATGTGGGTTAAAATCATGCCTCTCGACAAAATAGCGAATAAGACTAGCTCTAGCCAGTGAGAACTCCGCGACAAAGTGAGCACCCTCGCCAATGCCGACAATTCGGGCGCCCTCAACTACGGGATTAAGAATCTCAAACTCATTGAACTCCAGCTTTTGAGGCTGTAAAAGTGTTCTGGTCGTTCTCCATGTCATTTTTTTATCCTTTTGCGTTTATTGCTGAAATCGTCATACTTTCGCTTCGCCAATAACCAGGCTCACAGAGCATAACGCCCCAGTTAACCGACATCAACGTGCGCAGCACGTTGATGTCCGGTTGAACGCCCGGTTAGGCTGACGACAGATGCGAAGGCAGATGAGAACACGCCGAGATACCAGTTGGTAGAGATGGTGCAGCCATTCATGACCACTTCCCCTTGATTTTGAAGCTTTGAACAGTGCGCAGGCTTTCGAACGCCTGGCGTGTTTGGACCATGTACACCGCAGGGCCGTCAGGTGTGAGGATGTTTTTTTCTTGAACGAACCCGGCCTTCTCGTAGCAGCGAATGGCGCGATGGTTGCTAGGAGATGGATCGGTTTGGATTTTCGTTACGGCCGGGTCGCTAAACAGGAGTTCAACGAGCGAGCGTACGAGCTTTGTACCCAACCCCTTGTTTAACTGTGATGGATTAGCCAAAGACTGGTCAATCCCGCGGACCCCTGGATCAGTTTCGTCTTCCCACCATCCATCGCCACTTCCAAGTGCGATGTAGGATTGGGCGTAGCCGATGGGTTCGTCATCTAGCATTGCGATGTAAGGCACTACAGCTTGCTTTGCCAGAACTTCGGGCGAATAGTGTTCTAAGACTTCGTCAAGAGTTGGGCGTTCATCCTCGCCGCCCCACCACTCGACTATGTGGGGGCGGTTCAGCCAAGCATGGAGCATTGGCAGATCGTTCTCGGCCATGACTCGTAGAACTATTGCGGCATTGTTGGCGGACATGAGATGTTGATTCCGTGCGGGCCTAACTTTGTTTTAGGGCGACTGCCCTGCTGCGTAACATCGTTGCTGCTCCATAACATC
>NZ_JBMKHS010000070.1:0-6103 GCF_049238105.1 Enterobacter cloacae complex sp. IR5418
TCCATCAGCAAAAGGGGATGATAAGTTTATCACCACCGACTATTTGCAACAGTGCCCATCGGCGTAGTAGTGGATGTGGTCGATGACAAAGCCGGTGCGGGTCAGCGTGCGCCGGAGGATCGGCAGAAAATCGACCAGGAACGAAGTAGCGCGTGTGACGACGGCCGGTACGCCGACACGCGCCACGGCCTCGGCCCAGCGCGCGGCCGGCGGTTGGAGCAGGCCGTTGTGCACCGAACCGTGGTAGGTGCCGACCGCCAATGTGAGCCAGCGCTCTAGCTCGCGCAGCGTCAGGGCGGCCTTGTTTTCGGAATCGTAGTCGCCGCGCTGGTCAGGGTTGGAGAAGGTCGTTCCCGGCAGTTCGTCGTGAATCATCTGCATCGCCGTGCCGATGATCCGTTCCACGATGCCGCCATAGTGCGGCTGTCCCAGCGGGCGATAGTCCAGCCGGATGCCATGCTGCTCGCAACCCCGGCGCAGGGCCTCGCTCTTGAACTCGGCCGCGTTGTCTAGGTAGAGCAGCAAGGGCTTGCCGCTCATCTGCCAATCCATTTCCACGTTCAGTCCTTCCAGCCAAGGGCGCTTGTCGCAGGCGACATGCACGAGGCACAGGCCAACCGAAACGGCAGACGGCGCTTCCAGCGTGACGACCATGCCGAGCACGCAGCGGGTGAACACGTCGATGGCGAGGGTCAGGTACGGGCGGCCAATAGGTTGCCGGTCGCGGTCATCGACCACGATCAGGTCGATGACCGTATGGTCTATCTGCACCTGCTCCAGCGGCGCGGTCACGGCAGGAGGCTCGCCGCCCACACCTTGTAGGTCACGAGCGGCATCCTGGCCTTCCCGCCGGCGGATGACCTTGCGCGGGTCAAGGCTAGCGATCCGTAAGGCCACGGTATTGCGCGCCGGCACTCGCAGTTTTTGAGCCTTGCACACCTGAGTGACTTCGCGGTGAAAGGCCGCTAGGCTGCGCTTCTGCTTGGTCAGGAACCGCTTTTGCAGTAGCTCGTGGATGACGCGCTCGACCGGTTCCGGCAAGCGCCCCTTACCTTTACCTCCACCGGACTGGCCGGGCACCAGATCCGTCACGAGGCCGCTGCCTTGCCGGGCACGCCGGATCAGAACGTATACCTGGCGCCGAGACAAGCCCAGCGCCTGAGCCGCCATATCGGCCGCTTCGTGCCCGACCGTCTCCGACTGCGCCAACGGACTGATGATCTCCGCACGACGGCGCGCACGCTCCCAAGCCTCATCAGGCAGAGTGGCCACGCCTTGTTCTGGAATCCGTGGGGTGTCCGTCGCCATGCTCACCTCGCTTTGGTGCACACGAGTATTGAGCATAGTCGAGATTGGTGCAGATCACTTCTGATATTGAACTGTCAGGAGCTGGCTGCACAACAGCCATTACGCCCAATCAACTGGTGCAGTCGTCTTCTGAAAATGACATCCATGCCCAGCCCGTGCGCGAGCTGGATCACCGCCCGCACGATAGTTTGGTCACGGGCATCATCCGGGAGCCTGGCGACAAAGGATTGGTCGATTTTCAATGTGGTGATGGGGCAGCATTTCAGATGTTGCAGGCAGGAATAGCCGGTGCCGAAGTCGTCGGCGGCGAAGCGCACGCCGATGGCGCGCAAGGCGTCGAAACTGGCGAACAGGGCTGGATTGCCGAATGCGACCGATTCGGTCAGTTCGATCTCCAGAAGCTCGGCGGGCAGGGCCATATCGGCCAGCACCCGCTTTACCTCGTCGTCGAACGTTGGCCCAACCTGGCTGGCGGACACATTGATGGCAAGACGGAACGGTTGCCATGCCGGTCCTTGCCACTTGTGCATCTGGCGACAGGCCTCGCCCAGCACCCACGCGCCTATTTCCGGCATCAGGCCGAACGACTCGGCCAGCGGCAGGAACTGGCCGGGCGGCAACAGGCCAAGCCTCGGATGCCGCCAGCGCATCAACGCTTCCGCGCCAGCGATCCGGTGATCGCGCAGATCGACCAGCGGCTGGTAATGCAGGTCAAGCTGTCCGCGCGCCGCCGCCTGCGCCAACTCGGCCGCCGTCCATCCGGCGGGCTGCGAACTCGTCATGATCCGCCCCGGAAGGCGCGCAGCAGCCGCGTTACGGCCAGAACGAACAAGCCGGTCAGCGCGAGCGCGGCAACACCCCAATGCTCGCCAAGGAAGGCACCGGCGGTCGTCCCGGCCAGCACGGCGGCGAGAATCGGCAGATGGCAGGGGCAGGTCAACACGGCCAGCGCACCCCACAGGTAGCCGGAAACGGGTTGGCGCGTCTCGGGCGGCAGTTTGTCAGGGGCGTTCACGGCAATGCCTCCTCGTGCGCCCGCTCGGCTGGCATGGAGGCCAGTTGCGCGTCCAGATGGGCCAACGCCGCGCGCCGCCGCTCGACCAACTGGCGCAGCACGGCAAGCTGCGCTGCGGCTTGTGCGCCGTCCGCTGCGTCGAGCGCACGGCACAGCCGCGCCAGGGCATCCAGGCCGATACCCGCCTCGAAGGCCGCGCGCACGAAGCACAGCCGTTGCAAGGCCGCATCGTCGAACACGCCGTAGCCGCCCGTGGTGCAGGCCACCGGCCGTAACAAGCCGCGCACCAGGTAGTCGCGCACGATATGTACGCTCACCCCAGCGTTATGGGCCAGTTGCGATACCGTGTAGGCGCTCATCGCACACCTCCTTGTCCTCACCCGGCGCAGCAGGAAAGCTGCTTCACATCCTTGTTGAAGGTCTGCGCCGCGAGCTTCAACCCTTCGACCATCGTCAGGTAGGGGAACAACTGGTCGGCCAGTTCCTGCACCGTCATCCGGTTGCGAATCGCCAGTGCGGCCGTCTGGATCAGTTCGCCCGCTTCCGGGGCCACTGCCTGCACGCCGATCAGTCGTCCGCTGCCTTCTTCAACCACCAGTTTGATGAAGCCGCGCGTGTCGAAGTTGGCGAGCGCGCGCGGCACGTTGTCCAGCGTTAGCGTGCGACTATCAGTTTTGATGCCGTCATGGTGCGCTTCCGCCTCGCTGTAGCCTACGGTCGCCACTTGCGGGTCGGTGAACACCACGGCCGGCATCGCGGTCAGGTTCAGGGCCGCGTCACCGCCGGTCATGTTGATCGCGGCGCGAGTGCCGGCCGCTGCCGCCACATAGACGAACTGCGGCTGGTCGGTGCAGTCGCCTGCGGCGTAGATGTGTTCCACGCTTGTACGCATGCCGGGGTCGATGACGATAGCGCCTTGCGGGGTGAGCGTGACGCCCGTCGCATCCAGTGCCAGCTTGCGTGTGTTGGGCGCGCGGCCGGTGGCGACCAGCAGCTTGTCGGCGCGCAGTTCGCCGTGCGCCGTGGTGAGCACGAATTCGCCGTCCCCTTCACCATTGATATACGCGACCTGGCTGGCCTGGGTGTGTTCCCTCACCTCGATGCCCTCCATGCGGAATGCGGCCGTGACGGCTTCGCCTATAGCTGGGTCTTCGCGGAAGAACAGCGTGCTGCGAGCCAGGATCGTCACCTTCGCTCCGAGTCGGGCGAACGCCTGCGCCAGCTCCAGCGCCACCACTGATGAGCCAATCACGGCCAGGCGCTTAGGAATCGTCTCGCTGACCAGCGCTTCAGTGGAAGTCCAGTACGGAGTGTCTTTCAGGCCGGGAATCGGCGGCACGGCCGGGCTCGCGCCGGTGGCGATCAGGCAGCGGTCGAATGCCACCACGCGCTCGCCGCCGTCGTTGAGTTGCACGATCAGGTTGCGATTGTCCTTAAAGCGGGCGGAGCCGTGCAGCACAGTGATCGCCGGATTGCCCTCCAAGATGCCTTCGTACTTGGCGTGGCGCAGTTCATCGACGCGGGCCTGCTGCTGGGCCAGCAGCGCCGTGCGCTGGATGGTCGGCGTGGTAGCGGCGATGCCGCCATCGAACGGGCTTTCCCGGCGCAGATGGGCGATATGGGCGGCGCGGATCATGATCTTGGACGGCACACAACCGACATTGACGCAGGTGCCGCCGATGGTGCCGCGCTCGATCAGCGTGACACGTGCGCCTTGCTCGACGGCCTTCAGCGCCGCTGCCATCGCGGCCCCGCCGCTGCCGATGACGGCGATATGCAATGCGCCGCTGCTACCCGTCTTGTCGTTTCTGCCCAGCAGATCGCGCATCTTGTCGAGCAATCCGCCCGGCGTCGAAACTGAGGGGGCATCGGCCAGCGTGGCCCGATAACCGAGTCCAGCTACAGCGGCCGTCAGCGCGTCGGGTGACGTGCCGACCTCAATGGCGAGCTTGGCGCTGCCCTTGGCGTAGGAGACATCCGCTGATTGCACGCCGGGCACTTTCTCCAGGGCGTCCTTGACATGCACTGCGCACGAGTCGCAAGTCATGCCGGTGATTTTGAGAGTGCTCATACCATCGTTCCTTATTCGTGTGGGCCGCCGTGTCGCACGGTCAGCCGTCTTTCACAAGCGCTTGGCGGGGAGTTCGCAGCCGTCCAGTCCGCAACGGCGATGCGCCGGCGACACGAAGTCCCAGATCGACACCCCAATCATCAAGGCCAGGCCGACGTACATCAGGTTCGCCGTCCACCAGTTGCCGAGCAGCCAGACCGTGGCCGCAAACACGATGGCCGGGCCGATCATGCCGAGCAGACTGCGCAGCCATTGCCGATGACTGAACCAACCCAGCGCGTTCGCCAGGAAGGCCAGCGCGGCAAACAGCGGCAGCAGGCGGCTGATGAACAGTCCCTCGTACTGGCTCAAGAAGCCCAGCCCGATGGCCGCGCCGAAGCTGGCGAGGGCTGGAAAGCAGGCGGCGCAGCCCATCGCGGAAACGACGCTGCCGAGCGCGCCGGTTTTATCGGCAATGCGTGTCATCAGTCCCATGAAGCGGCTCTCGCTGTTGTCGTTGGCTTGCTGGCTCACTGCTTGACGCTGGACGGATAGCCGGCGTCTGCGGTGGCCTTGGTCAGCTTCTGTACGCTGGCCTTGGTGTCGTCAAAAGTGACGACGGCCTCGCGCTTCTCGAAGCCCACATCGACCTTGCTCACGCCTTCGACCTTGGAGAGCGCTTTCTTGACTGTGATCGGGCAGGCGGCGCAAGTCATGCCGGGAACCGCTAGCGTGACGGTCTGGGTAGCGGCCCACACCGGGGCAACAGCGGCGGCGAGGGCAAGGGAGGCAAACAGTTTCTTCATGATGAACTCCTGGTTAATAGAAAAATGGAACGACATAGGGAAATCCAAGCGCGACCAGGACCAGCACGGCCACGATCCAGAAAATCAGCTTGTAGGTGGCGCGCACCTGCGGAATCGCGCAGACCTCACCTGGCTTGCATGCCTGCACGGGCCGGTAAATCCGCTTCCAGGCGAAGAACAGCGCCACTAGCGCCGCGCCGATGAACAACGGTCGATAGGGTTCCAGCACCGTCAGGTTGCCGATCCAAGCACCGGAGAAGCCCAGGGCGACCAGTACTAGCGGCCCCAGGCAGCAGGTCGATGCAAGAATGGCGGCCAGCCCGCCGGCGAAGAGCGCACCGCGCCCGTTTTGTGGTTCAGACATACGTTGGCCCTTTTGAATTTGGATTGGATAGCGTAACCTTACTTCCGTACTCATGTACGGAGTCAAGCGATATGGAAAATAATTTGGAAAACCTGACCATTGGCGTTTTTGCCAAGGCGGCCGGGGTCAACGTGGAGACAATCCGCTTCTATCAGCGCAAGGGCCTGTTGCGGGAACCGGACAAGCCTTACGGCAGCATCCGCCGCTATGGGGAGGCGGACGTGGTTCGGGTGAAATTCGTGAAATCGGCACAGCGGCTGGGGTTCAGTCTGGACGAGATTGCCGAGCTGTTGCGGCTCGACGATGGCACCCACTGCGAGGAGGCCAGCAGCCTGGCCGAACACAAGCTCAAGGACGTGCGCGAGAAGATGGCCGACTTGGCGCGCATGGAAACCGTGCTGTCTGAACTCGTGTGCGCCTGCCATGCACGAAAGGGGAATGTTTCCTGCCCGTTGATCGCGTCACTACAGGGCGAAGCAGGCCTGGCAAGGTCAGCTATGCCTTAGCGTGCTTTATTTAATGAGATGGTCACTCCCTCCTTCCCAGTACTATGCTGAGGA
>NZ_JBMKHS010000071.1:0-5399 GCF_049238105.1 Enterobacter cloacae complex sp. IR5418
CGGGAAGGGACCAGCGATGGCAGCATAGCTCACGCTGCCCCAATATTTTTTATGCTCTCGGTCGTATGGAAGCTGGACCGCCTCGGTCGTGATCTTCGTCATCTCATTAATACAGTGCACGACCTGACCGCGAGGGGGACCGGTCTGAAAGTGCTGACCGGTCACGGGGCGACTATCGACACAACAACGGCCGCTGGCAAGCTTGTCTTCGGTATCTTTGCCGCACTGGCGGAGTTTGAGCGCGAACTGATTGCTGAAAGAACGACTGCAGGTCTGGCATCAGCAAGAGCCCGTGGGCGGAACGGCGGCCGACCTTATAAAATGACGCCAGTCAAACTGCGACTGGCAATGGCATCAATGGGACAATCAGAAACAAAGGTCAGTACGCTATGCCAGGAACTTGGGATAACCCGGCAAACTTTGTACAGGCATATTTCCCCTGTTGGTCAACTGCGGGCGGACGGGATCAAGCTGCTCAACCGTGGATAATTTGAACGGACGGAAAAATCTGGGGTTCCGGCGTAGTACCCCTATCACCTCCACATTTTTGCAACAGTGCCTTATAAATGGCAGCCTTATGTTTACTTGCCAAGATGGGCTACCATATGATGTTTTATACTGAGCAATATTAATATTATCTTTAATGGAAAAATTAAGCCCACTAAGTGACCCACTGCTATATGGCTCTATTGTGAAGACGCCTGAGGGTAAAAATTTATACATGGTTGTCCCTATGTCTATTATTGCAAGGTTGACAATATTATTCGTTTTATAAATTTGAGCGTTTAAAATCACACATCAAAGCAATTAGTCAGGATAAACAACAATACCCAGTGCTTCGAGAATCAGTTCTTGCTGCCAGGCTGCAATTTTGATACCTGATGTATCGACTTTGCGGGGATCTAAACCGTCGAGTTCGGCGTGGCATAAATTGGCACCCTGTAGGCTAAATTGCCCCCAGACATCTTCGGAAAAAACACCTCGACTTAAGTCTGACTCTTTCAGTGATGCACCCGCTAGGTTCGTTCCTATCCAGCGATTTTCAAACAACTCACATTTTTCTAAACAAACCCTCTCCATATTGGCATAGGAAAGATTACATCCAGAAATAAATGCTGAGCAAAAGTACATACGATTACTCACTTGATGGGCAAAGTTTGTTCGGGAAAAGTTGGCACCTTTTAAATCACACGCACGGAACTCTATACCGTAGCAATTGGCATTACTGAAGTTTGCCATCGCAAGTTGGCATTGTTGGAAACTTGCATCACGAAGATCTGCGACATCAAAGTGGCAGCCTTCGATATCACCCTGTTCAATGAACTTGCAGTTGACGAATGTCGTATCACGCAAGTTAGCACGTCGAAAGTCGCTGCGAATGAATGTGCAAGCGGTGAAGGTGAGATCACTTAAGTCTTTATGTGAAAAGTTGTGGTGCCGATATGTATGATTGTAGGTTTCCATGAGTACTCCTTGTTGAAAGGAGGGCTAGACTACCATTATACATATGCCAAGACATTAAAATAAAAGCCTGTTACATCAACACATTACAACCCCTCAATTTACCTGTTTTAAGTGGTCAAATTGGCGCGTAGAGCGCCTATCGCTCTTGCATTGGCACGCGGCCCTGTTGAAAAAAGTTATTCGCTTTAGATAGGGTTAGGAGAGCCGTGCTTCGCCGGTAAAAAATCGGACTATCCGACGCAGGGCGGACTCATCGGCGGAGAAGCAAACTTTGACTATATCTCCCTACACTTGGAAGAGGGCTAGACTGGCCCCATAGATCACCAGACACTTCGACTCTCTTAAAATAAGAGGTAGTCTTGGAACTATGTTTAATACCAGTCAGAACGATAAGATGGTTGAAGTGTTATCAGGACCTGAGCGGCGTCGGCGTCGTACACCGCAGGAAAAAATTGCCATTATTCAGCAGACTATGGAGCCCGGTATGACCGTGTCTCATGTCGCGCGCCTGCATGGCATCAATGCAAACCAGATATTCAAATGGCGCAAGCAATATTAAGACGGTTCACTGACGGCTGTTGCATCGGGCGAGGAAGTGGTGCCGGCCTCCGAACTCGCTGCCGCCAATAAGCAAATTCGCGAACTCCAGCGCCTTCTGGGCAAAAAGACGATGGAAGCCGAGATACTCAAAGAGGCCGTGGAGTTCGGCCGGGCAAAAAAATGGATTGCGCATGCGCCCTCGTTGCCTGGGAACGACGAATAAGCGACGTTTGCAGAAGTCTTGGCGTGTCGCGTGCGCAGTTGAGCATTCGGGTTCACCGGCCATCTGACTGACAGGATCGCAGACGGCAGCCCCGTTCTGACGATACCACCGTATTGTCCCGGATAAACATGGCGGTGGCTGACCTGCCGACGTATGGTTATCGCCGTGTGTGGGCGCTGCTGCGACGGGAGTCGGAGCGGGACGGCCTGCCTGTGGTTAATGCAAAGCGGGTGTATCGCATTATGAGAACGCATAATCTGCTTCTTGAACGTAAACCCGCTGATCCTTGCCGTAAGCGGGCCCATAAGGGGCGCGTAGCAGTAGCGGAAAGTAACCGGCGCTGGTGCTCAGATGGCTTTGAGTTCCGCTGTGATAATGGCGAAAAGCTGCGGGTGACCTTCGCGCAGGACTGCTGCGACAGGGAGATCATTGACTGGGCAGCGAGCACCGGAGGCTATGACAAAGAAACGGTGCAGGATGTCATGCTGGGTGCGGTGGAAAAACGCTTCGGAAGGCAGTTGCCAACAGTGCCGGCGTTCGCCCGGTTGCTGGGACTGGAGCCTTGTACGACAGCAGTGCGAAGCCCGGAAAGCAATGGCATAGCAGAAAGCTTCGTGATGACGATAAAACGGGACTACATCAGCATCATGCCGAAACCGGACAGCGAGGCAGCGGTGATGAATCTGGCGGTGGCGTTCAGTCATTACAACGAACATCATCCGCATAGTGCACTGGGATATCGCTCACCACGGGAATATATACGCAGGAAGTTATCGCAACCGTAAGAGAGCAAAAACGTCTGGATATATAGGGTCAAATCCACTGTAAATATATTACCAGTTCTTAATTACTGAATCTCCGATCCCTGCAATATGCTCGTTGAGTTCATTCATAGATGAATGAGTATTTGTAATATACAGGACTACTATACGAGATGGCTTGCCTCCGGGGCCCAACAGTGCAACGATGCCCCGAGATCCGTGATCACCTGCTCCTGTTTTATCCGCTATCATCCAGCCAGCTGGCAGTACAGAGCGGAACAGAGGCCCGCCGACTTTATCTTCCTGCATCCAGCTTATTAATTTTTTTCGAGATTTTTCTGTAAGTACACTTTCGTTTAACAATTTTTGTAGCGTTTGAGCCATCGCTGCCGGAGTGGTGGTATCACGCTCATCGCCAGGCTTCGCCTCATTAAGGCTGGGTTCGTGTCGATCAAGCCTTGTATAACTATCACCAGTGCTACGCAGAAAATGAGTTAATCCCTCCGGCCCGCCAATAGTTGATAGCAATAAATTTGCAGCAGTGTTATCACTGGTGGTAATGGCAGCATTGCATAACTCAGAAACCGTCATTCCATCTGCAATGTGCTGACTGGTTAGTGGAGAATAGTCGTCCAGGTCATGCTTATTATAGGTAATTCGGCGTTCAAGTTGTTCAAGCCCTTTATCAACACGTACTAATATTGCTCCACATAACAAAACTTTGAATGTGCTCATCATAGGAAAACGTTCTTCACGGCGATGACTACTCAGAACCTTCCCGGATAAAAAGTCTATTTCAGTAAAACCAACCCGACCTTTGATATGGTCTTCTGTGCTTTGTATTGTATCAGTAACATTGACTGGTGTAGATAATGCTGGAGTACACATTCCAGCCAGTAAAGAGATTATAATAAGGCGGATCTTTTTCATATTAATATCCTTTTTAAAATTAAGTTAAGTAATAATAGATAAATAATGAGTAAACAGGCTCTGTTCAGCCGGACTGTCGGTGTACCACCGGAGCACGTAAAGCATCCGGTGCAATCTTCAGCCGGGTAAGCACCGGACCGATAATCTGGCCGAAGACAGGCGCCGCCACTGAGCCACCAAAATGCTGTCCCGCTTTGGGATTGTTAATAACCACAACCAGTGCCACTTCAGGACGGCTCGCCGGCGCGACGCCTGCCGTATAGGTAATATGCCCCCCGTCATATTTTCCACCGGCACCTAACTTCTCTGCGGTTCCGGTTTTTATTGCCAGACGGTAGCCCGGTACAGCTGCCCTTACGCCACTTCCGCCGGGTAACACATCACTTTCCATCATTCTGATTACAGCATCGGCAAGCTTCGGGTCCGCCACCTGCTCACCGTACACCGGCGCGGATAACCGTGTAACGGATAACGGATGATAAACGCCACAGGCCCCGAGAGTGGCATAGGCTCTGGCTAACTGGAGCGGGGTTACCCGGAGGCCGTAGCCAAAAGCGAAGGTGGCGCGCTCAATATCAGCCCATCGATGGCGACTGAACGGAAAGTAACCAGTACTTTCACCGGGAAGGCCCAGCCCTGTCGGTTTTCCCAGCCCGAAGGATGAATACGTTTTTACCAGCGCATCCGAAGGCATCGCCAGGGCAATATGTGAAACTCCGGTATCACTGGATTTCTGAAGTATGCCGGTCGGCGTCAGCGCCGGCCAGTATCCCACGTCCCGGATAAGATGGCCGTCAACCCTGAACGGCCTTGTGTCAAGAAGCGTGCTGCTGCTGATAATATGGCGGCGCAGGCCTTCAAGAATGACGAAGGGTTTAACCGTTGAACCCGGCTCAAAGCTGTCATTAATCGCCACGTTACGCATTTCAGCGGAAGTGGCACCGGAAAAACGGTTGGGATTAAACGACGGATAGGATGCCATAGCCAGAATTTCGCCGGTGTTTACGCTGACAAGCACCGCAGCGCCTGACTGGGCGTGATGTTGCTCGACCCCCTCCCTTAACCGGCTGTAAACAATATACTGAAGCACACTGTCAATACTCAGCCTGATCGCCGGTGCAGTTTCCGGAGCGTCATACTGGATCACGCTGATGACGCCCCCCCTGGCGTTTTTGCGTATTTTTTTCACCCCGAAGTCCTTTCTCAGAACGGTGTTAAAGCTCTGCTCAATACCACTCAGCCCTCTATTTTCGGCACCGGTCACACCAATGAGCGAGGCTGATGCCTCACCCAGCGGATAGTAGCGATTTTCATTGTATTTCTGACTTATGCCCGGCAGATGCAGCTGTGACACGGCCCTGGACAATGACAGGGGCGACTTTTTCTTCAGAAACAGGAATTCCTTGTCCGAATTATCTTGAATAGTTCTGCGAAGTGGCACTGTTGCAAAGTTAGCGATGAGGCAGCCTTTTGTCTTATTC
>NZ_JBMKHS010000072.1:0-5304 GCF_049238105.1 Enterobacter cloacae complex sp. IR5418
CGGCAGCGGCGCCCGGCAAGGTGGGCCGATTCCCACGCGGCAGCAGCGCCCGGCAAGATGGGCCGATTCCCACGTGGCAGCGGCGCCCGGCAAGATGGGCGGATTTCCACACGGCAGCGGCGCCCGGCAAGATGGGCGGATTTCCACACGGCAGCAGCGCCTGGCAAGGTGGGCCGATTCCCACGCGGCAGCGGCGCCCGGTGGGTATTTGCATTCACTTGACTCCCCATTTGCATTTTACTTGACTGCCTGTTTGCACTTCTCTTGGTCATCTCCAACAGAAAATAGAGACAGTTTCCTTCCGAGTTGACCGGCAGCTATGAGCGAAAAGCGGATATAGGCTTAATGTGAGAAATGACATTTTCTAATACCACCTCGCCATTGTGCAATGTGTAAAAAAGCAAGAAGAAAAACTCCGCTGGCGGTAAACCGCATTCGGGCCCCCCCCCGTGCCGGAGTTTTACCGAATGGCGCAGCGGGGCAACCGGCGCGGCCTGCCCCGGCGCTGACCGCCCGATCACTATATCTGGTAGGCCTGCCAGCTGAGACAGGCACAACATGTAGTGTTGCGCGCCGCGGCGGGGCGATTCGGTGTTATGCGGGTTTTACCGAATGTCTACAGATCGTGAGCGGGGATGAAAGGCCGTTATGCAGGATTAGCAGGGATGATTGACGGGGTCGTCAAAATAGCATAGTATTGTTCCTACAACTCAACCCCGAACGCAGCGATTAAGTTCACTGGCAGTTGGGGTGAAGAAACCGGCCAGCGAGCCGGTTTTTTCGTATCTGATGGGAAGCAAACGTGCGCACCGCTTTTTTCATTGATGGATACAATCTCTTTTACGGGCTGCTGGCTGGAACACCCTTCAAGTGGCTCGACCTCCCTGCGCTTCTGACATATATCACGAAAATTCAAAATCCTGCCTCTGAGACTGCCCAGGTAAATTACTTTACCTCTCCCGTTTTACCTCCTCTTGCAACCAGAGGTAAAGAGTCGGCTGAAGCTCAGGATGTTTATATTCGCGCACTCAAGGCGAAGGGCGTTACAGTCCATTTAGGAAGACACAGGCTTAATCGTGGCAGTGCGCCGCGTTATCTGGATGGTATTCCTGCATCCCGATCTGATAAGGTTGATGTATGGGATCTTGAGGAAAAAGAGACCGATGTAAATATTGCTATCAGTATGTACCGACTTCTTTCAAAGCAACAGAACCTTGAAGCAGATGCACGCATTGCACAAATAGTCTTAGTGTCGGCTGATACCGATATGACGCCTGCCTTAAAAGCAATAAAGGAAGATTTTCCAGAAATAACGGTTGGCATTATTTTGCCACATCGCGAAGGTATCGAACGCGGAGTGCCCGGCTCACTTAAAAACCATAGTGATTGGATAAGACGACAAGTGAAGATTGACGAATTGCAATCTCACCAGTTTCCTGAACGTGTCCCTACAAAGAAGAAGCCTGCTATCAAGCCTCATTACTGGTAATTCGGTAATATGGGCGTTTTACCGAATTACCGTGTCCGGGCATCTCATACCCTCAAACAGTAGCGGCCTCGCCGGAACAGTTTAGGATCAGGACATGCTAAGCTGAACTTAATCCGTCATGAATATTCTGAGGTAATATGAAAAAACCGCGCAGGAACAGAACCAAAACCGTGCAGTTCACGTATAAACAGCATTACCTGGGCAGACAGTTCCTGAAACTATTTTCACAGGATGCAAATAAAGTTTATGTAAAGATAGTAGATAAAGAAGGGGTCGTAAAACAAAAGTCTGTCAACGATGAAGTCTTTTATTCAAAAAAAGGATGGGATGAATCCACGGAAAGACTTATGAAAAGCATAGAGGATGCTTTTAAGGAAGAAGTAGATAAAGCAATAAATAATGAAAATAGCTTCAATTTCGGAAGAATAACTGATTACTACCTGATGTGGAATATCAGGGGCAGGTTAGCCAGCGAACGTCCGGAAAGCGTCAATTTCCGCATAATCGGAAGCGAGTTATCTTTTGAAGAGCAGGACACATTAGAGTACAAAGGGGCTTATTTTATGAGGCCGGACGGAACAATGCATGATGATATGTTTCGGGGTTTGACATTCAAAATGGACTTGAATAAATTAAATATTTTATTTAAAAGCAGGAAGTGGGGATTAGTTAAATCGCCGGAGGAAAACTTTATCCTGCCTGATTTCTGGAACGTTAATCTTTGGAAAAACGATCTGACCTGGATAATCCCAATTACAAGAGACATGGCATTTGTTGCTGAGCACGAAAATGGAATCGTAACGCAAGAAAATGCGTGCCGCATGAATCAATTTTCGATGACTCACTGTAATAATTTTTGTGTTACGTATTCATAAAGATAAACCTGAAAAATTAGGCATTTCTCTGTGTAATACATATGTATTACACAGAGAGTTAAGATTATTGTGTATGCTTAATCGCTCTCAGGTATCTCAACAAGTAGGAAGTCATCGGGCGCTTAAAAATCCAAGTAGTCGTCACTTTCCCTGTTACACAGTTCGGTGTTATGGGCGTTTTACCGAATGCCCGGACGGGAACATAAGAAACTGCCTGGCGGCAGCCTTATAATTGCTGGTCAATAACACGGTGCTGGGTGGAGCAATAAGCTTCATTGCAGTAATTTGTTACCTGACAGGTGAATATTATCTGATAAGAAAATCTGCCAGAAAACTGATAGCTTTCGTCCTATAAGCATAAACCTGACCACTAAGATAGTTCACTTTAACGTCCACTTCTGGCACAAAGCGGACCGCCTGAGGCGTCGGGAGGTCTACTATGAGCGAGGAGCTGAAGTTGGCACTTTTTCTCCCACAAAAGTGACTGTAGAAATAGTTGCATTTCACTTTTTCGTGCCTTTAGACATCAAAGCGAAGCCAGCGTTCTAGCAATCCCGATTTGTTCAAAGGAACTGAGTGAGCATTTATTTTTTTACCTTCCAATATACTTTTAGCAAAGTATGTGCAATCAGGTTTGAAATGTACAGTGAGTAAGTCAGGATTAATAGCCATTAAATCAGCATCAAAAAGGCGATGCAAACATGCAAGCATCAATAATCCGTTAGAAGTATTATTATTTCCTGTTCCAACTGGCTCAATGTGGGCGGCCTCTAGTGCTTCTCCGCTATTAGTTATGGCACAACGATAACCAAAGTTAGCGGCCACACGCTCTTTAAAATCGTTCTGATTGGTACGGGTACGAACAATACGATCTGCGAACAACGCTTGCTCAATAGATTCAGATAGAGCGGGAGCGTAAGAAGGAGCATTAGCAACTGAATTTACAAGCGTTTCTACGGGATTTATAATGGTATTCGGTTGTTCAGGAGGAAGAATCACTTCTAAAGGGCGTACAGGTATTCCTGTGAGGTGTTTTGACGGCTTACAGACACTAAGAAATTCATGTGCCTCTTTTACATCCATACCTTGTTTAGTTGCTTCTCGTTTGAAAGCATCAACCATAGCAACGGTGTACCCCTTTTCTGCAAACAATCTGAGCCACTTATCACTAAAGGATTCTGGAGTTTTGGCAACAGGAATAGAAACAACTTCCTCTACTGATTCAGTAGACGATAATACAGGCACCCCGATTAAAAAATCAGCATTGGCAATAGGTTTTTCAATTTCTACAATTAGCTTAGGTGTACTTATGCTTGCATGATGAACATCTCTAGCATGGTCTGCAAATCCTCCAAGCGATTGAAAATCAACCTTGCATTCAATACATGAAATACGGCGACTTATAAGATCCGCCTCTAGCTTTTTTTGTTCGTTTTTAGCTTGAATTATTTCGTCCTGTTTCGTTTTCGCTATGTGCCAAGGATCAGACTTAATCTTTTTCTCATTACGAATAGCTCTATATTTGGATGAAAGTGATACTTTAGCCACAGGTTTACTTTTTTTGTTATTGAGTCGCTCAAGTGTTTCACGCTGAATAATATCTTTTGCTTTCTTCGTCGCTTGCTTTTTTGACAAACCAGATGCAAGAAGTTCAAGCATTATATCTGAATAAAGTAAAGGTTTATTTTTACGTTTTTGATTATTTAACTTGCGTTTTTGGTTGTAAGTTTCCATTTCTTTAGGAGTTAAATAACCTCCTACGCTACGGATAGGTGCAGGCGCAGTTAACGGTTTCTTACCGTTAATATTCTTTTTTACTTGCTCTTTGCTAACTCTAACTTTAGCTGTAGTGGGTTCTACATGGAAATCATGGCTACTATCATTTTGTTGGGTGCTGATCAGAACTTCTCTGACCTCTTCGGGAATTGGCTTACCTTCTCGGCTTGCTCTTCCCCATGCCTTGATAGCTTCTAAGCGTGTCATTTTCATGTGAGTACCTGAAAAATCTGTAGATATGAGGAAGTATACAAATCGTTCTTATCAATCGTCTATACATGGAGGTAAGCACTGCAAAAGCTGACGGAATGAAGGCATTACCGTCATACATGAATCCAATCAAAAAGCCATAGAAACCATGCAGGTATTTGTTTGTATCCCTGCATAACGAACCATTAATTTTTAGAGCGCCTCTGGCACTCCAACTTCCGCTTTTGGCACACAGCAGCCGTTAAGATGTAAGGCCTTACGCCAACTAAATCTAATGGGACAGATTTAGTTGGTGATGGTCAAGTAATCTGCAAACGGTCACCAAGTAAAATGCAAATGGGTAGTCAAGTCCGATGCAATTACGCAGCCCGGCAAGGTGGGCCGATTCCCATATCGACATGTATGTAGCTTGTGTTATCCGTGGATTGTGCAGCTCAGCGGGTCGCTGGTCGTATGGCGTAGTGTCCCCCGTAACCGGCCGCGTGCGGCCGCTAACGCGCAGTACGGCGCCGCGACCCGAAGGCGGGCCGCCGTTCCCGCGCGCAGGCGCGCGGCGCCCACTGCGCACCACCGTGGGGGACGTGCGGCAGCTGCGTGGCGGCGGGCTGGGTTATGGCTTTGCAGGGAGGGGCTGGGCCGGGCGATACGGTCAGCGTTGCGGTTTCCGGCGATTTGCGGCCGGTGCCCGTTTAAGTCCGGCGTGGTCGCCTTCCATGCCCTGACGGGCATAAGAAAATAAAACCGCCATGCTGCGGTCATTCATGATTTTGTGGTGTAGCGATAAATAGTCATGCGAGAAACGTTGAAGCGCTTAGCAACTGCACCAACTGTCATTTCAGGATCAGCAAGTAAGATTCTAATTTGTTTAACATCTTCTTCAGAAAGTGACGGTTTTCGGCACTGTTGCAAAGTTAGCGATGAGGCAGCCTTTTGTCTTATTCAAAGGCCTTACAT
>NZ_JBMKHS010000073.1:0-5199 GCF_049238105.1 Enterobacter cloacae complex sp. IR5418
AAGATGCGTGATCTGATCCTTCAACTCAGCAAAAGTTCGATTTATTCAACAAAGTCGAACAGCCGCTGAAAGCGTCGCGTAACGAAAAACCCTTTACGCTCTTTACCGCTGCCGTTCGTCAGGAAAATTTACCGGCAGCGGTGAAAGCCCCGCTGGCGGCGGAAATCGAAGGCATTGTGAGAAGCGATGACCCCTGGCTCTCCTTCGCCGTCATCAAAACGCCTGGTGGTCAGAAAAGCTACCGTGAAGGCGAACCGCTGACCGGTTTTAACGACGCATTTATTCAGGAAATTAATAAAGATAATGTGGTGGTTAATTATGAAGGTGCTACGCAGGTACTGGCATTAAAGCAGCCAGACTATTTTAAAGGCGGCGTGGACAGCGGCCCGGTAACGAAATCGACAAAAGATGCAGGCGCTGACAGCGTGCATCTTGATGATTATCTGGTGTTAAAACCAATAATCGAAAAGGGCCACCTGGAAGGCTACAGGATAAACCCAAGGAATGCGTCCGCCTTTTACAGCCAGTCTGGTCTGGAAAAAGGTGATGTTGCGGTAGAAGTTAATTCTGTCGATATGACGGATGAAGCAAAAGCAAAAAGTATTATTGCTAACTGGTCGAAAATGAAAGAAGCGGAGGTCGTCGTCCGACGTCACGCTCACCTTGAAAATATTCGGGTTAATGTTCTAAACAATTAACAAGTGTACAGACATGAAGAAATTTCCTTGGGCGTGCGTGGCGCTGACCGCATTGTCGTTATATTCAGGTTCGCTGCTTGCAGCTAACTTTAGCGCGAGTTTTAAAAATACTGATATTCGCGAGTTTATCGATACGGTAGGTCGCAATCTCAACAAAACCATACTGGTCGATCCGTCCGTTCAGGGAACCGTCTCGGTTAGAACCTACAACGTGCTGACGGAAGACGAATATTACCAGTTCTTCCTGAGCGTGCTGGATCTGTACGGTCTGTCGGTCATCCCGATGGACAACGGTATGGTGAAAGTGGTGCGCTCAAGCGTAGCCCGCACCGCCGGTGCGCCGCTGGCAGACAGCAAAAACCCGGGCAAAGGTGACGAGATCATCACTCGCGTGGTGCGCATGGAAAACGTCCCGGTGCGCGAGCTGGCCCCGCTGCTGCGTCAGCTTAACGATGCGACAGGCATTGGCAACGTGGTCCACTTCGAGCCGTCGAACGTGCTGCTGTTAACCGGGAAAGCCTCGGTGGTTAACCGTCTGGTGGATCTGGTGCAGCGCGTGGATAACAACGGTATCCAGCGGCGCGAAATTGTGCCGCTGCGCTTTGCCTCTGCCAAAGAGCTTGCAGAAATGCTGAACAACCTCAGCAACGAGGAGCAGAAAGGGCAGAACGCGCCGCAGCTGGCCACCAAAGTGGTGGCCGACGACGAAACCAACAGCCTGGTGATCAGCGGCCCGGAAGACGCGCGCGCGCGTACCCGTTCGCTTATCCACCAGCTGGATCGTGAACAGAATAACGAGGGGAACACCCGTGTCTTCTACCTCAAATACGCCAGCGCCACCAAAGTGGTGCCGGTGCTCACCGGGATTGGCGAGCAGCTGAAAGACAAGCCGGGCACCGCCAAAGCGAAAACCGCGAGCGCCTCCACGGATCTGAATATTACCGCCGACGAGTCAACCAACGCTCTGGTGATCACCGCGCAGCCTAACGTGATGAACTCCCTTGAGAAGGTGATCGACAAGCTGGATATTCGCCGTCCGCAGGTGCTGGTAGAAGCGATCATTGCTGAAGTGCAGGACGGCAACGGCATGGATCTCGGCGTGCAGTGGACGAGCAAGCACGGTGGCGTACAGTTCGGCGCAACTGACCTGCCAATCAGCCAGATCAAAAATGGCACCATGAAGGGGACGAGTTTCACTGGCCTGGCGACCGGCTTCTTTAACGGTGATTTCGGCATGCTGATGACCGCGCTCTCGACCAACGGCAAAAACGACATTCTCTCCACGCCAAGCGTGGTCACGCTGGATAACAAAGAAGCGTCGTTCAACGTGGGTCAGGACGTGCCGGTGCTTTCCGGGTCGCAGACCACCAGTGGCGACAACGTGTTTAACTCCGTTGAGCGTAAAACGGTCGGTACCAAGCTGAAAATTGTGCCGCAAATCAATGATGGCGACATGATCCACCTGAAAATTGAGCAGGAAGTGTCCAGCGTCGATAACAACGCGACGGAAGACGCCAGCCTCGGCCCGACGTTCAACACGCGCACGATCAATAACGAAGTGATGGTGCACAGTGGCCAGACGGTAGTACTCGGCGGTCTGATGGAGAACGTCACCAAACAGTCCGTCTCTAAAGTGCCGCTGCTGGGTGATATTCCGCTGGTCGGACAGCTGTTCCGTTACACCTCGCAGGATACCTCTAAACGCAACCTGATGGTGTTTATCCATACCACCGTCCTGCGTGACGATGACAACTACAGCGCGGCGTCGAAAGAGAAATATGACCAGATCCGCGTACGCCAGATGCAGCGTGCGGAGGAGAAAAAACTAGGCATTGTTGAACCGGAGGAAGGCCCTGTTCTGCCTGCGTTTCCTTCCGCCAGCACCAGCGCCGCACCGGTGAAAACCAGCGCGACGCGCAATCCGTTTAAAGAATAAGGCGGAGGGGCAACGTGGACGAACTGAGTAAAACTCTGTGTAGCAGCAGCTACGCAAAAGAAAACGGCGTTTTATTTTATAACAATGACGTCTATATCCGTGATGACACCCCGGCGTTTGCACTGCTGGAAGTGCGCCGGGTGCTGGGACGCGCGTTCGTCCCGGTCACCCTGACGCCGGAAGCCTTTGACGAGATGCTGGCGAAGATCTGGCAGCAGAGCAGCGGCGTGTCGCAGCAGCTGGTGGATGACATGGACGCGGATATCGATCTGATGGCGTTAACCGAGGAGATCCCGGATAACGAAGATCTGCTCGATAACGACGAAAACTCGCCGGTGATCCGCCTGATCAACGCCATTCTCGGCGAGGCGGTAAAAGACGGCGCGTCGGATATCCATATCGAAACCTTCGAACGCACGCTGAGCATTCGCTTTCGCGTCGACGGCGTGCTGCGCCCGGTGCTGCAACCGGCGCGTAAGCTCGCGCCACTGCTGGTGTCGCGTATCAAGGTCATGTCGAAGCTGGACATCGCTGAAAAACGACTGCCGCAGGATGGTCGTATCTCCCTGCGCATCGGTCGCAAGGCCATCGACGTGCGCGTCTCGACCATTCCGTCTCAGTACGGCGAACGCGTGGTCATGCGTCTGCTCGACAAAAGTAACCTGAAGCCCGACATCAACAAGCTCGGGCTGATCGACGAAGAACTGGAGAAATTAAAGGGGCTGATTGACCGCCCGCACGGCATTATCCTGGTCACCGGGCCGACAGGTTCCGGTAAAAGTACCACCCTGTACGCCATTCTTTCGGCGCTGAACGGCCACGAACGCAACATCCTGACCGTTGAAGACCCGATTGAATACGAGCTGGAAGGGGTGGGGCAGACGCAGGTTAACCCGCGCGTGGACATGACCTTTGCCCGCGGGCTGCGCGCCATTCTGCGTCAGGACCCGGACGTGGTGATGATCGGGGAAATTCGTGACGGTGAAACCGCGCAGATCGCGGTGCAGGCGTCGCTTACCGGTCACCTGGTCATGTCTACGCTGCACACCAACAGTGCCGCAGGGGCGATAACCCGTCTGCGGGACATGGGGCTGGAGTCCTTTTTAATTGGTTCATCGTTGCTCGGTGTCATTGCCCAGCGTCTGGTGCGTCGGCTGTGTACACACTGCCGGACCACCAGTCCGCTGGATGCCAATGAAAAAGCGCTGTTCAGCTTTATGGACGCGCCGCCAAAAGCCATTTACCGCGCGGTGGGATGCGAACACTGCCGCCAGAGCGGCTATCAGGGCCGCGCCGGTATTCATGAATTCCTGGTGGTGGACAGCACCATGCGCCGCGCCATTCATGAAGATAAAGACGAAATGTCCATCGAAACGCAGCTCTTTAAGCAGGCCTACAGCCTGCGTGAAAACGGGCTGCTGAAGGTGATTAGCGGCGTGACCTCGCTGGAAGAGGTGATGCGCGTCACCGCCGAGCGTGGGGGGGATGCGTAATGGCTTTCTACGCCTGGACGGCGACGGATACCGCGGGGAAAACCCAGCGCGGGACGCTACAGGCCGAGGGGCAGAAGCAGGTTCGCCAGATGTTGCGCGAGCAAAAGCTCATGCCCGTCAGCATCACCGAAACCCGCGAGGCGGCGACGGCCGGAAAAGCGAAAACCGGCGCAAAGCTCTCCACGCCGGTGCTGTCGATGTTTACCCGTCAGCTCTCCACGCTGGTGAATGCCGCGCTGCCGCTGGAGAGCGCGCTGAAGGCGATCTCGAAGCAGACGGAAGACAAAAAGCTGGCGGCGATGGTGGTGGAGATCCGCGAGAAGGTGGTCGAGGGGCATACGCTGTTCGACGCCTTCAGCCAGTTCCCGCGCACCTTCGACAAGCTCTACTGCACGCTGGTGATGGCGGGTGAAAAGACCGGTCATCTGGGCGATGTGCTGGAGAAGCTGGCGGAGTACAACGAGCAGCGCCAGAAGATGAAAAGCAAGCTGACGCAGGCGATGGTCTACCCGATCACCCTCACCGTTGTCGCCATCGCGGTGATCAGCATCCTGCTGGTGGCGGTGGTGCCGCAGGTGATCGAGCAGTTCACCCATATGAAGCAGCAACTGCCGATCACCACCCGGACGCTGATTGCGGTGAGTGATTTCCTGCAAGCCTGGGGCATTTATATTGTGGGCATTCTGGGGGGCGGCTTTATCGGCTTCAAAACCTGGCTGAGGAATGCCAAAAACCGTTTTCGCTGGCATAGCTGGCTGGTAAACGGCTCGCCGATCAAAAAGCTGGTCTGCGCCATCAACAGCGCCCGCTATATCCGTACCCTGAGCATTTTGCAGGCCAGTAGCGTGCCGCTGCTGGAGGGGATGTACATCGCGATGGACGGTATCGAAAACCTCTACGCCCGGCAGGTGCTGGAGCAGGCCGCCGACACCGTGCGCCAGGGGGCGTCGCTGTATGCGGCGCTTGAACAGGCGAAATTATTCCCGCCGACCATGCTGTATATGATTGCCTCCGGACTTTGTTGAATAAATCGAACTTTTGCTGAGTTGAAGGATCAGATCACGCATCTTCC
>NZ_JBMKHS010000074.1:0-5151 GCF_049238105.1 Enterobacter cloacae complex sp. IR5418
GCTCCATCAGCAAAAGGGGATGATAAGTTTATCACCACCGACTATTTGCAACAGTGCCTTTTACCCTTGGTGCCGTACTGGAGCAGCAGGAGCATACTGCCGCCCTGACCGACCGCCCTGCAGCACCGGACGAAAACCTGCCGCCGCTATTGCGGGAAGCGCTGCAGATTATGGACAGTGATGATGGTGAGCAGGCCTTTCTGCATGGCCTGGAGAGCCTGATCCGGGGGTTTGAGGTGCAGCTTACGGCACTGTTGCAGGGGTCCGCTTGGGAAAGGGAAAATATCCTACGCTAAGGCTGTTTTTTAACCATCAACTGTTAGCAAACTGCCCAAGTGGCGGTGCTATGCCATTTCTGCGTCCGAAACCGAGCGATTACGTACACCATGCCACCGATCTGTACGAAAGTAGGCAAAACCAGAAACGGACAGTCTGATAGTTCCGTACATCCCTTACGGTCAGGGGTTTCCACTCAATTGAACGAAATCACCCGTTAAGCTTGAAAAGCTTAACGTAGGATAATTTCCGAATTCCAAGCGGCCCCCTACCCGTCAGGTATGCGCGTTTGTGACTGAGCGGCTTTCTTTGCGCACATACGATAAAAGGTTTTAATGCATCCTCCGCGTACAAGGGTATCCATGATAATGCGGTCAGCTACACGCATAACGACCTCCGGTCATAACCTCCTGTGCTATTTTACCACAATCACATGATTTTATTGAATTTATAAGGCTGGTAATACATTACTCACGGAGGTTTTAAAATGCGCGACAGCGCATGGGAGGCGCTGTGCGCCGGAGACCCCCGCAGCGAAGCGAGGACGAAAAAAGCATTACGGCTTCAGCCGTAATAATCCCCCACCCTGCTAAGCCCAAAACAACCTAGCTCAAAACGCTACAGAAGCTGCTGTGCGCGGTCGGAGTGGTCACGACAAGGCGCGAGCCGCAGTCGGGGCGTATCTCCGCGTTAGCGGGCCGTGAGGGCCGCTTACGAGCGTGTACACCAGAACTCAAAGCCACATCTCCAACAGCAACCACAAAACATAGTTACAACATCCATCATTTTAAAGCGATGCATTACCCCGGCCGTTGGCCGGGGTTGGGCGGCGCTTTTCAGTGGTGGGGAGGGGCACCTGGCTGGCAAACCGGCGCTGGTTTTATGATGATTTGTTTTTTGAATGCTGTAACTAATTTAATTCTCCGGTCGGGGCCCGTCGCGGAGCGATGGGAGCTCTCTCAGGTGTTGCCGAACCGGCGCGACCGTCAGGTCGCTGCAAGGGCGGGCATTCTCCCGAGCCTGTCCACAGGGCAGGCGATGAACAGGTTATGTGTTTACAGGATTTATTGAAGGATCTTTAAAAGAGATACAGAGCTGGTGTTTAAAAGGAACCACGCGCCCTGAAAGTCCGACGGCAGGCTCAGAAGATGCTCCAGCGTGGCCATAGTACGTTCACCGAAGACGTGTGCAACAACCGTCCTCCGTATCCTGTCATACGCGTAAAACAACCAGCGCTGGCGTGATTTAGCGCCGACGAACCCCACTGTTCGTCTATTTCCGCGCAAACAATGACGTCACTGCCCGGTTGTATGCGTGAGTTTACCGACTGCGGCCTGAGAGGCGGTGTAAGTGAACTGTAGCTGCCATGTTTTACGGCAGTGAGAGCAGAGATAGCGCTGATGTCCGGCAGTACTTTTACCGTTACGCACCACGCCTTCAGTAGCTGAGCAGGAGGGACAAGTGATGGAGATGGAAGCCACGGGAGCACCTCAAAAACACCATCATACACTAAATCAGTAAGTTGGCACCATTACCCGGGAAGAGGGAGAAAATCTAGTGTGACAAACTACCCTCAGGATAGGGTGACAAATTGCCCTCAATTCTGGCTCCACTACCGGTTACAGCCAAAAAAACTATGAGTAAGCGCAGGATGCCAGGGAGGGAACAGCAAAACTGTGACAAATCACCCTCAACTTTCCAGATCAAATGTGACGAACCACCCTTAAATCTGTGACAGATAGCCCTCAACTATTCAATCGTCATGGAGGTTATATCACGGAAGGAAAATACGATATGCGTCGTCTGGCGGCCTTTCTTTTTCTCGATGTAAGAAAGGCGCATTGGTGTCCGGCTGTTGATCTCGTCAACACTTGCCTGCAGGAAACGGCGGCGAAAGTCCGGCATACGCTGGTAACTTTGAGGTAGCTGGTAGCGTTCCATGATCCAGTCGATTTTCAGGGACACGACACCTGAGCCATCAGGTTTACGGTACTGGCACAGAGATTCGTATAAACGCATGGCGTACGGATTGGTAATCTCTTTTGTTTCACTGAGCCGGAACTGCGTAAACCGGTTCTGTAACCCGATGAAGAAGGGAATCAGATATGGGTTGATATGTACGCTGTAAAGCCCTCTGGATGGGCTGTGCGCACGTTTAATAAACCAGGGAAAGGATTCATACCCTTTTTCATCGCCGGCATCCTCTTCAGGGCGATAGAAAACCACTTCCTTACCCGCAAAACCTTTTAAAGCCTGTCGTATATCCTTACTGGCTTCAGCGGAGGTCAGCCCGAATGTTTCAGCGTATTTAGCAACGTGAATTTCGCAGATGCCGTCATGTTCCTGCAGGGAGCCGTCGGATTTTCTGATCTGGTCAACGAACAGATACAGCATACGCTTTTGATCCCTGGAGAGACTATATGCCGCCTCAGTCAGCTCGTTAGACTGGACAATCCGCGGGCTATTTTTACGTTTTTTATGGTTTATAACCGCTATTTCCGCCATGACAGGTCCATGCGAAGTGTGACAGACTTTAAGATTGTCACACTTCATAAAACAGAGTCAACAGGGATGGATAACTTTGTGAAAAGCAACGCTTCCTGAGGGCAATTTGTCACAGGGTTAAGGGCAACTTGTCACAGAAATGGCGGCTATTTGAGGGTGATTTGTCACACTGAAAGGGCGTTTTGTCACAGATCCCTCTCTGGAACCCGCATGGATAAAGGCCTGTGGGCATTCTAAAAATAAAAATCTAACAACTATTTAAAAAGATCTTATAAAAATATCCCCGTGGATAAGTGGATAACCCCTATGGGAGGTGATTTTGCAGGCATTGAGCGTATGCAGAATTTATGAGTACTGTTCCATGGTGCTTCCTCGCTCACTCGGGGCTTCGCCCTGTCGCTCGGCTGCGGCGAGCACTGCTGGCTCGATTATATCTGTGGCCAGAAGTTAGACATACAGCCTATTCTGTCCAGTTCTGGGTAATGCTACCAACTTGCTGATTTAGTGTATGATGGTGGTTTTGAGGTGCTCCAGTGGCTTCCATCTCCATCACTTGTCCCTCCTGCTCAGCTACTGAAGGCGTGGTGCGTAACGGTAAAAGTACTGCCGGACATCAGCGCTATCTCTGCTCTCACTGCCGTAAAACATGGCAGCTACAGTTCACTTACACCGCCTCTCAGGCCGCAGTCGGTAAACTCACGCATACAACCGGGCAGTGACGTCATTGTTTGCGCGGAAATAGACGAACAGTGGGGTTCGTCGGCGCTAAATCACGCCAGCGCTGGTTGTTTTACGCGTATGACAGGATACGGAGGACGGTTGTGGCGCACGTCTTCGGTGAACGCACTCTGGCCACGCTGGAGCGTCTTCCGGGCCTGCTGTCGGCCTTTGAGGTCGTGGTATGGATGACGGATGACTGGCCGCTTTATGAATCACGCCTGAAGGGAGAACTGCATGACAAAGTCATTGGACATTATCTGAACATAAAACACTACCAGTAAGTTGGAGTCATTACCCCTCAATCAAACGTGAGAAGTCGTCACCTTTAAAACTGGTCACATTTTCAATACCCAGATCGGAAGCAGACTGGTTGATAGTCTCTACCGCATAGAACTTTGCACCAGTCAGCCGCGGGGCTAACAGGTAAGATGAAATTAAGGTTTTACGAACACTGCCACTGTAATTAATTACCGCTACTTTCATAAATCACCTCAGAATTTTTTGTTGAACTTCTTAGGGTCGAAATTCTCACCGATTTTATTGAAGAATTCTTTATCAATAATGCCGGGACTCTCTGCTTTTTCACTTTCCTGCGCTTCAGGCTCAGACGGTTGTGTATTGTGCAATACACTTTCCGCTGCACCCTTCGCGCTACTCTTATCATGTGTATTGTGCAATACATTTTTTCGGTTTTGCCGCGTTCTATACAGTGCCATCTCAAGCCCTTTGGCTGTTACCGAAAAGCTGTATTCGCTGTCGAGGATTTCAGCAATTTCATGCCGCGTTAGCCCTCTGTCCAGCCAGTTCTCGATTTCATTTAGGCGCAATCTGACAGCAGCCGATAAGTTGCGGGGTTTCAGATCTGCTGGTTTATTCATAACCCCCTCCGTTGTATGAAAATGACTCTACAACACTCGTAAGAAGGGGTCAATCGAGTTTTGTAGTTTATCTGTAGTTTTCTTGTAGTCTATTTGTAGTCTGTCACGTTTTTTGTAGTTTCTTTGTAGTTTTATTGTAGTCTATTTGTAGTCTTCCAACACTAAGGCAAAACGTTTTTTGTAGTTTATCTGTAGTTTATCTGTAGTTTTTGGTTGCTCAGATGGTCATGCAAGCATGACCATCAAAGAATAGGACGCTTTTTAGCCAAATGACCCTTAACCTACGGAGATCGCCCTACCAAAAAAAGATGATTTTTTATCCCTTAACCTGCTATACACCTAACGCAGCGTGATAAATCACGCTATCTCACTGATTTAAAAGAAAAAAAACCAAATTTAACCATGCTGCGGTATTACCCAGGTATTACAAATCTAATCTAACTTACTGATTTAAAACATTTTTTATTTATTACTTTGGTAATACTATGATTTCACCGTATTAGACACCCTTTTTTCGTTTAAAAAATGCACAAAGTGAGGACTGAATGCCAACAATAACCGCAAAAGTATCAGATGAACTTTTGGCCTATATAGACCTGGTTTCAGGTGGTAATCGGTCAGAGTATCTGCGGCGCTGCCTTGAAGCTGGCCCAGGTGATCTGGAGTCCGGGTTGAAAATAGTTACCAACCAGCTGAGCGGGCACTGTTGCAAAGTTAGCGATGAGGCAGCGTTTTGTCTTATTCAAAGGCCTTACATTTCAAAAACTCTGCT
>NZ_JBMKHS010000075.1:0-3052 GCF_049238105.1 Enterobacter cloacae complex sp. IR5418
AAGGCTGCCTCATCGCTAACTTTGCAACAGTGCCTTTCGCCCTCATCCGGTTCATGACGGTCGGGCAGGGAGGCAATCTGAATATGGCGATACTGGCCGGCATATTCGGTAATAAGATGGCTTAAATTGCCGTCCACCTTCTGCGCGTGAAACAGATCTAACTGCACCGCCAGGTTCGGCCTGTCGACCCGTTTCACCATCGCCAGCGTCTGATATTGACTGTGGTAGAGATAGCCCGGTTTGGTCTGCGGATTCAGCGCTTCGATGAGTATCCGCTTGTCGTGGCGGGCAAAGCACTCCGCCGCGTAGCGCAGATTATCGATAAGCACGGCCTCGCAGGCTGCGCGATCCGCTCCCGGCGGCACCACGCCGGCCATGATATGCACCTGCGGGCAACCGAGCTGGCAGGCATACTCCAGCGCCAGCTCAATATCGCGTCGGGCCTCCGCGCTTCTCCCGGGGATGGCGGCGAGCCCCCATTCTCCGGCGTTGACGTCGCCGGGTGGGGTATTGAACAGCACCAGCTGCAGCTGGTTCTCCTGCAGGCGCTGTCTGATTTCCCCGGCGGCATACTCATAGGGAAACAGAAACTCAACGGCTTCAAATCCCGCCCGGGCAGCGGCGGCAAAGCGTTCCAGGAACGGCAGTTCGGTAAACAGCATGGATAAATTTGCAGCGAATTTTGGCATGGTTTTATCTCAGTTCTTTTACTTCGTCAGCGGTCAGGTAGCGGATCTCGCGGTTGCCGAGGGTAAATATCAGCCGTGCGGTCTCTTCCAGTTCCTCGGTATTGTTGGTGGCTTCGCGCAGCGATGAGCCAGTAACCACCGGTCCGTGGTTGGCCAGTAAAAAGGCGTTATAGCGGGGCGCCAGCCCGGCCAGCGCCTGGGCAATACGGTCATCGCCCGGCCGGTAGTAGGGAACCACCGGGACGTCGCCGACGCGCATCACCACATAGGGGGTAAAGGGGCGGATACAGTTGTGCGGATCGAGCCCCTGCAGGCAGGAGAGCGCGGTCAGATAGTGGCTGTGCAAGTGGACGATCGCCTTGCAGGCCGGGTTGTGCAAATAGACTGCCCGGTGAAAAGTGACCTCTTTCGACGGTTTGTCGCCGGAGATCCATTCTCCTTGCAGCGTCACCACCGACAACCGCTGAGCCTGCAGTTCGCCGAGGCAGGCGCCGGTCGGCGTCGCCAGCAGGTTGCCGTCCGGCAGCAGCAGCGACAGATTGCCAGCGGAGCCGGTGGCATAGCCGCGGCTAAATAACGAGGCGCCAATCTGCACCATTTCCTCTCGCAGTTGTTGCTCAGTCATGACGAAACTCCTGCTGGGCACGGGCAAAGAACTGGATATCGCCGAAGTTACCTGACTTCAGCGCCAGGGAGAGCGGCTGGCGGGTGTCACGCACCCAGGGCACGCCAGGGGAGATGGTCGGCCCAATATGGAACGCCTCAACCCCCAGGGTCTGCGCCACAATGCTCGACGTTTCCCCTCCGGCCACAATAAAGCGGGTAAATCCTTTCGCCTTCAGGGCGGCGGCAAGAGCGGCAAACAGCTGTTCCACCCGTTCGCTGCTGGCCTTGTCGCCATACTGCGCCTGGATCCGCTGCAGCGTTTGCGGCTCGGTGGTGGCATAGATCATCGGCGCCAGCGGCGCATCGCGCTGCGCGTCCACCCAGTCAGTCAGCGTCCTGACGTAGCTCTCCAGATCGGTAAAGCAGGCGCTTAAGTCGACGGCGCGGGCGGGGGCCTGTTGACGATAGGCCGCCACCTGGCTGTTGGTCATCACCGAGCAGGAGCCCGAGAGCACCACCGCCGGGCCGACCAGCGGCATGCCGGCCTGAGCGCTTTCACCCCGGGCGCCATGGCGCTGCGCCAAGTCGCGGGCGAGGCCGATGGCGAGGCCGGAACCGCCGGAGACCAGCTTCATCTCCCGCAGCGCCACGCCCTGGGTGAGCAGATCCTGTTCGCTGAGGGCGTCGAGCACCACATAGCGCACCGCCGGATCGTTGACTGCCGCCAGCGCGGCGGCGACCGCCTCCGGCCCCCGGGCGACAATCGGCCAGGCAATCAGCGCGGCTTTTCCGCGCCCCTGGCGCTCAATTAAGCGGCCCAGGTGCGCATCCTCCATCGGCGTCACCGGATGGTGGCGCATCCCGGACTCATTCAGCAGTTGCTCGCCGACGAACAGATATCCCTGATAGACCGTGCGGCCGTTAACCGGCAGCGCCGGGGAAATCACCGTCCGCGTCTCACCCAGCTCGGCCAGCAGGGCATCCAGCACCGGGCCAATGTTGCCCTGCGCGGTGCTGTCGAAAGTGGAACAGTACTTGAAATAAAACTGCTGACAGCCCTGGGCCTGCAGCCAGCGCAGGGCCGCCAGCGACTGGCTGACGGCCATTTCCGCCGGGCAGGAGCGAGTTTTCAGGCTGATGACCACCGCCTCGCTGGTCAGCGGAAGATCGCGGGTCGGCACGCCATTCAGTTGCACCGTCGGCATGCCGTTGCGCACGAGGAAGCTGGCAATATCCGTGGCGCCGGTGAAGTCATCGGCAATGACACCAAGCTGCATGTTGTCTCTCCTCACTGTTTATGGCCCGGCAGGGTGATGCCGTTGAAAATCTTGATCACCGCGCTGTCATCTTCCCGACCGAATCCGGCATTACTGGCGGAGGTGAACATATTCAGCGCGGTGGTAGCGAGCGGCAGCGGGAAGGTCAGCGCCCGGGCAGTGTCATTCACCAGCCCGAGATCTTTGACAAAAATATCGACAGCGGATTTTGGCGAGTAATCGCCATCCAGGACGTGCTGCATGCGATTCTCAAACATCCATGAATTACCCGCCGCGTGGGTGACCACGTCATACATCGTTTCGAGTGGGATCCCGGCGCGGGCGGCAAGCGCCATCGCTTCGGCGGCAACGGCGATGTGCACCCCGGCCAGCAGCTGATGGATAATTTTTACCGTCGAGCCAAGACCAATGTCGCTCCCTATGCGGTAGACTTTGCCGGCCACGGCGTCCAGCACCGGCGCGAGGCGGGCAAAGGCGGCA
>NZ_JBMKHS010000075.1:3062-4777 GCF_049238105.1 Enterobacter cloacae complex sp. IR5418
CCAAGACCAATGTCGCTCCCGATGCGGTAGACTTTGCCGGCCACGGCGTCCAGCACCGGCGCGAGTCGGGCAAAGGCGGCATCGCTCCCGGAGGCCATCACCGTCATGTCGCCGGCGGCCGCTTTCACGGCGCCGCCCGATACCGGCGCGTCGAGCATCAATAGCTGGTACTCCGCCAGCGCCTCGGCAATGGCCTGAGCATCGGCGGAGGCGATGGTGGACGACACCATCACGACGGTGCCCGGCTTCAGATGGGCGGCGAGGCCGCTCTCGCCGAACAGGATCCCCCGCACCTGGGCGGCATTGACCACCAGCAGCACAACTGCATCCAGTTCCGCGGCGAACGGCACCGCGCTGGGGCCCGCGCCTTTGGCGCCCGCCGCCAGCAGTGCGCGACAGTTGTCGGGATTGATGTCAACGCCCCAGGTGTTCAGGCCCGCCTGCAGGCAGGCGCGGGCGGCGCCCATGCCCATTGAACCCAGTCCAATCACGCAGACGTTAGTGTGTGCAGCCATGCTGGTCTCCTTGTGAACATTAGTTAATTAATGTGATTTAATGATAGAATAAAGCGTTATCATGTGAATTTATGTGAGAGTTATCACGAATAACCCACATGAATATAAAAAATTCACAGGCGGAAAGAGGCTGCACAACGGCGATTCTTGCCCTAAAATAGCCTAAAAACAGCGGCAAAGCGCGATAACAACACCGGGTGTCGCCAGGGCCGTAGCCTGGGTGGTGACGCCTGGTGTGAAAAAATGGTAAGGGGAGAGCGGTGATTCCAATAGAACGACATCAGCGTATTTTAGCCCTGGTGGAGCAGCGTGGGGCGGTAAGCATTAACGAGCTGACGGAGATCCTCGGCGTGTCCCATATGACCATCCGTCGGGACGTCAGTAAACTGGAGGAGCAGGGGCTGCTGGTCAGCGTCTCGGGCGGCGTACGCGCCGTCAGCCGGCTGGCCGCGGAACCCAGTCATCTGGTGAAAAGCACGCTGCAGAGTGAGGAGAAACAGGCGATCGGCGCGCTGGCGGCGAGTCATATCGCTAAAAACAGTTGCATCTATCTGGATGCCGGGACTACCACCCTGGCGCTGGCGCGGGCGATCCTCGACCGGAACGATCTCCAGGTGGTCACCAATGATTTTGAGATAACCCAGCTGCTGATCGATGCCAGCCAGTGCGGCGTGATCCACACCGGCGGCACTCTGTGCCGGGAGAACCGCTCCTGCGTGGGCGAATCGGCGGCGCGTACGTTACGCCACCTGGCTATCGATACGGCCTTTATCTCCGCCAGCGGCTGGGACAGTCGCGGGATATTCACCCCTGATGAGAACAAGGTTACCGTCAAGGAGACCGTCAGCCAGGTCAGCGCGAGAAGCATCCTGCTGTGCGACAGTTCGAAATACAATCAGGTGGCCACGTTTATGGCGTTACCTTTGACCCGGTTCACCACCATCATTACCGACCGGCATCTTTCCGATGCCGCCGCCAGTCATATCGCCCGGCACGCCTGCGAGGTGCTGCGGGCCGGATAACGCGCGCGGCCACCGCCGGCTTAGCGTTGCCAGTGCTCGATCAGCGCCGCGCCGATCCCGGCGATTTGCTGATTTCGCTCGGCCATGCTCGCCGGCGTATCCCGCAGATAAATCACCACAATGCGCTCTGCTTTGTTATTCGGGCCAAGCAGGGCGACAATCCCGCGCGCACCCCGCT
>NZ_JBMKHS010000076.1:0-4671 GCF_049238105.1 Enterobacter cloacae complex sp. IR5418
GTCGTCAAAATCGGTGTTGCAAAAACGGGAGTGACCATAGATTCCGTTTTCTGAGGCGACCCCCACATAGAGACCTTCCCGGTCATTCACTTTGTAGAGTTTGTCCCTGGGCTTGAGATTGCGCAGCTTGGTATCGGTCAGCATGTACCTTGTCCTTCTTCGTCTCCGATACCCACTCTATTGTAAACAAGACATTTTTATCTTTTATATTCAATGGCTTATTTTCCTGCTAATTGGTAATACCATGAAAAATACCATGCTCAGAAAAGGCTTAACAATATTTTGAAAAATTGCCTACTGAGCGCTGCCGCACAGCTCCATAGGCCGCTTTCCTGGCTTTGCTTCCAGATGTATGCTATTCTGCTCCTGCAGCTAATGGAGCACCGCAAACAGGTTACTCGCCTGGGGATTCCCTTTCGACCCGAGCATCCGTATGAGACTCATGCTCGATTATTATTATTATAGAAGCCCCCATGAATAAATCGCTCATCATTTTCGGCATCGTCAACATAACCTCGGACAGTTTCTCCGATGGAGGCCGGTATCTGGCGCCAGACGCAGCCATTGCGCAGGCGCGTAAGCTGATGGCCGAGGGGGCAGATGTGATCGACCTCGGTCCGGCATCCAGCAATCCCGACGCCGCGCCTGTTTCGTCCGACACAGAAATCGCGCGTATCGCGCCGGTGCTGGACGCGCTCAAGGCAGATGGCATTCCCGTCTCGCTCGACAGTTATCAACCCGCGACGCAAGCCTATGCCTTGTCGCGTGGTGTGGCCTATCTCAATGATATTCGCGGTTTTCCAGACGCTGCGTTCTATCCGCAATTGGCGAAATCATCTGCCAAACTCGTCGTTATGCATTCGGTGCAAGACGGGCAGGCAGATCGGCGCGAGGCACCCGCTGGCGACATCATGGATCACATTGCGGCGTTCTTTGACGCGCGCATCGCGGCGCTGACGGGTGCCGGTATCAAACGCAACCGCCTTGTCCTTGATCCCGGCATGGGGTTTTTTCTGGGGGCTGCTCCCGAAACCTCGCTCTCGGTGCTGGCGCGGTTCGATGAATTGCGGCTGCGCTTCGATTTGCCGGTGCTTCTGTCTGTTTCGCGCAAATCCTTTCTGCGCGCGCTCACAGGCCGTGGTCCGGGGGATGTCGGGGCCGCGACACTCGCTGCAGAGCTTGCCGCCGCCGCAGGTGGAGCTGACTTCATCCGCACACACGAGCCGCGCCCCTTGCGCGACGGGCTGGCGGTATTGGCGGCGCTGAAAGAAACCGCAAGAATTCGTTAACTGCACATTCGGGATATTTCTCTATATTCGCGCTTCATCAGAAAACTGAAGGAACCTCCATTGAATCGAACTAATATTTTTTTTGGTAAATCGCATTCTGACTGGTTGCCTGTCAGAGGCGGAGAATCTGGTGATTTTGTTTTTCGACGTGGTGACGGGCATGCCTTCGCGAAAATCGCACCTGCTTCCCGCCGCGGTGAGCTCGCTGGAGAGCGTGACCGCCTCATTTGGCTCAAAGGTCGAGGTGTGGCTTGCCCCGAGGTCATCAACTGGCAGGAGGAACAGGAGGGTGCATGCTTGGTGATAACGGCAATTCCGGGAGTACCGGCGGCTGATCTGTCTGGAGCGGATTTGCTCAAAGCGTGGCCGTCAATGGGGCAGCAACTTGGCGCTGTTCACAGCCTATCGGTTGATCAATGTCCGTTTGAGCGCAGGCTGTCGCGAATGTTCGGACGCGCCGTTGATGTGGTGTCCCGCAATGCCGTCAATCCCGACTTCTTACCGGACGAGGACAAGAGTACGCCGCAGCTCGATCTTTTGGCTCGTGTCGAACGAGAGCTACCGGTGCGGCTCGACCAAGAGCGCACCGATATGGTTGTTTGCCATGGTGATCCCTGCATGCCGAACTTCATGGTGGACCCTAAAACTCTTCAATGCACGGGTCTGATCGACCTTGGGCGGCTCGGAACAGCAGATCGCTATGCCGATTTGGCACTCATGATTGCTAACGCCGAAGAGAACTGGGCAGCGCCAGATGAAGCAGAGCGCGCCTTCGCTGTCCTATTCAATGTATTGGGGATCGAAGCCCCCGACCGCGAACGCCTTGCCTTCTATCTGCGATTGGACCCTCTGACTTGGGGTTGATGTTCATGCCGCCTGTTTTTCCTGCTCATTGGCACGTTTCGCAACCTGTTCTCATTGCGGACACCTTTTCCAGCCTCGTTTGGAAAGTTTCATTGCCAGACGGGACTCCTGCAATCGTCAAGGGATTGAAACCTATAAAAGACATTGCTGATGAACTGCGCGGGGCCGACTATCTGGTATGGCGCAATGGGAGGGGAGCAGTCCGGTTGCTCGGTCGTGAGAACAATCTGATGTTGCTCGAATATGCCGGGGAGCGAATGCTCTCTCACATCGTTGCCGAGCACGGCGACTACCAGGCGACCGAAATTGCAGCGGAACTAATGGCGAAGCTGTATGCCGCATCTGAGGAACCCCTGCCTTCTGCCCTTCTCCCGATCCGGGATCGCTTTGCAGCTTTGTTTCAGCGGGCGCGCGATGATCAAAACGCAGGTTGTCAAACTGACTACGTCCACGCGGCGATTATAGCCGATCAAATGATGAGCAATGCCTCGGAACTGCGTGGGCTACATGGCGATCTGCATCATGAAAACATCATGTTCTCCAGTCGCGGCTGGCTGGTGATAGATCCCGTCGGTCTGGTCGGTGAAGTGGGCTTTGGCGCCGCCAATATGTTCTACGATCCGGCTGACAGAGACGACCTTTGTCTCGATCCTAGACGCATTGCACAGATGGCGGACGCATTCTCTCGTGCGCTGGACGTCGATCCGCGTCGCCTGCTCGACCAGGCGTACGCTTATGGGTGCCTTTCCGCAGCTTGGAACGCGGATGGAGAAGAGGAGCAACGCGATCTAGCTATCGCGGCCGCGATCAAGCAGGTGCGACAGACGTCATACTAGATATCAAGCGACTTCTCCTATCCCCTGGGAACACATCAATCTCACCGGAGAATATCGCTGGCCAAAGCCTTAGCGTAGGATTCCGCCCCTTCCCGCAAACGACCCCAAACAGGAAACGCAGCTGAAACGGGAAGCTCAACACCCACTGACGCATGGGTTGTTCAGGCAGTACTTCATCAACCAGCAAGGCGGCACTTTCGGCCATCCGCCGCGCCCCACAGCTCGGGCAGAAACCGCGACGCTTACAGCTGAAAGCGACCAGGTGCTCGGCGTGGCAAGACTCGCAGCGAACCCGTAGAAAGCCATGCTCCAGCCGCCCGCATTGGAGAAATTCTTCAAATTCCCGTTGCACATAGCCCGGCAATTCCTTTCCCTGCTCTGCCATAAGCGCAGCGAATGCCGGGTAATACTCGTCAACGATCTGATAGAGAAGGGTTTGCTCGGGTCGGTGGCTCTGGTAACGACCAGTATCCCGATCCCGGCTGGCCGTCCTGGCCGCCACATGAGGCATGTTCCGCGTCCTTGCAATACTGTGTTTACATACAGTCTATCGCTTAGCGGAAAGTTCTTTTACCCTCAGCCGAAATGCCTGCCGTTGCTAGACATTGCCAGCCAGTGCCCGTCACTCCCACTCGATTGTAAACAAGCACACAAAACCCTTTAGTGACAACAATTTGCAAGAACTATCAGGCTCAGTGCCATGAAAAATACCATGACCAGATCATGAGGTTGAACACGGCTTGCGCCGGCAGCGTTCACGCTCCTGGTCGGCGATCTCGCCCGGCTGCAATGCTAGCTCAGCATCGGTCATGCGCTCCAGCACGTCGCGTAGGCGGATGGTGCAAGGAATGGGCGGCAGCTCGAACTCATAGCCGCCGGCGATCATTTCGGCCGCAATCTCCTCGGTGATGAAAAACGGCTCGTCGTCTTGGTTCGGCTTCTTCATGCCCTTTCCTCCTGGCGCTCATCCTGGCCGACAGCGGCCAGGGCATCGGCTTCCGTCAATGCGTCCTCCACGAACGCGCCGTGCTGCTTCGCTTCGGCCTGGCTGACCTCGGCCCATATCCGTTTCACCTGGGCCGCACTGTACCCGGCCAGCTCGGCGGTCTTGTTGATGCTGTAGCCGGACTTGCGCAGCGCGACAACTTGGGCGCGGCGCTTCGGATCAGCACGGCGGCCCTTGTACCGCCCGGCCTGGCGGGCCAACTCAATGCCTTGGCGCTGGCGTTCGCGCCTGTCCTCGTAGTCGTCGCGGGCCATCTGCAAGGCCAGGCGAAAAAGCATGATCTGCACGGCTTCCAGCACGATCTTGGCGACGCCCTGGGCCTCGGCCGCCAGGTCGGATAGATCGACCACGCCAGGGACGGCCAGGCTTGCGCCTTTGGCCTGTATCGAGGCCACCAGGCGCTCGGCCTCGGGCAAAGGTAGGCGGCTGATGCGGTCGATCTTCTCGGCAATGACCACCTCGCCGGGCTGTAGGTCGCCGATCATGCGCAGCAGCTCAGGCCGGTCGGCGCGTGCGCCGGATGCCTTCTCACGGTAGATGCCGGCGACGTAGTAGCCGGCGGCCTTCGCGGCCGTAGTGATCGCCTCTTGGCGTTCCAAGTCCTGCGCGTCGGTGCTGACGCGCAGATAGACCCGCGCCACCATCGGCGCGGCTACTGGCTTCGTCCTGCGCATAC
>NZ_JBMKHS010000077.1:0-4652 GCF_049238105.1 Enterobacter cloacae complex sp. IR5418
AAATGAAATGACTGAGTCAGCCGAGAAGAATTTCCCCGCTTATTCGCACCTTCCCTAACCTCTCATATCCTTTAAAATTTTCTAAGACAATTTTATTTAACACACATACTCCTTAAAAATAATTCCATTATTCAAGACGATTATTTGTTAATCATAGCCTAAGGTAAAATGATAATCCATTGTTGATCTCTCATTGCGCGCGCTCGTAGCCCCGCCACGCCTGCCCGCTTTATGGAGTGGTTTTCATGCAGTTGCATGATAGGCTCTAAACTGCGCCTTATCTGGTCTGGGAAGTAAAAATGCAAGTGCATAAAGTCATGCGATTTCATGCAGTATAGACATGCACTCAGGCTACATGCATCAAAAAACCCGGCACTGGCCGGGCTTAAGTGAGCTTTTCTGTTCATGTCAGAACAGCTTTCTTTTTTTTCTGTCTTCATGTGATCCTGATACCGGTGCTGAACCGGTCAGACTCATCACGTCGTCCCGGAATCTCAACGGCAATATTTCATTCGTCCACTTCAGCATTAGATTCAGGATAAATTCACGATACAACGTATCTGCATCATTTGTCCCTTCAATAATGCCCGGTATTTGCACTGAGCTATTCCGTTCGAATTGTCTGTACTTCATCCTGAGCAGGCTGCTCAATTCGGAACCGTGGAAAATAAAAAAGTCTCGTAAAAGCTCATCAATACGCTCCTCAGTGATACCATGATGGCAGTTTACATAGGCGTTTGCCTTACGCGCGGTCGCGTCAGCCAGTAGCGGCAGCAACTCTTCTTTTTCAGTAATCAGCCCAGCCAGTTCTGTGGCTGTTTCCTGTTGTTCCAGATATTCAGCCCGAAGAGCTTTCATCTCCGGCGTTACGATGCCGCCGCTCTGGTTAAGCAATTCCCTGAACTGCGCCCGATTGTTTTTGCTGGCCTGCTCAGTTTCGGTCTGATGCTGGCGCAGAGCCCCGAGGTTCTCAATGGCTGCTTCTTCGGCCTGTCTGGCCTCCACCCAGGTCTGCATTTTTTGGTAAAGGTCGATAATTCGGGATTGCCAGTCGGAGGAAAGGCTTTTCGTCAGTTTTTCCGTCTCGCGGGCTATTTAATTTGCAGGCAAATTCATGAGCCAATCCGCATCCTGAAGCGGTTTTTTTGCCCTCGCGAGGAGTGTTACTACGTGTCCGGTTGCGGCCTGAATCTGTTTTTCAGTCAATTGTTGTTCTGCCATATTGTTGTTCCTCCTCATTTTATTGTGCATGGCGGTCTTTAAGGGTACAGGCTGAACCGTAGCGGCCCAGTGTATGCGGCTGACGGACAAGAGAATCGCTCTGTGATTCAGGCTCAGGTGCTGCTGGTTTATGGGGCTTCATAATTATCATGTCCACACTTTCCAGGGCAGTAAATGTGCAGGAGCATTCAAGATTCTGGCACTGATACCATGAGCGTTTAACCGATGGAGCTTCATAGGCGCTGGTTCTGGCGTGTGCGACCGTGCCACATTCAGGACACTTCAGGGCCATATCAATACCCTCCTTTTTCATTAAGCCTGTTGAGGCGGGCCAGGAAAACTTTATGTTTTGCCGGAGTGAAAGTGGCTGCAGCATCAGCTCGCATTGATGCATCCACCGTTAATCCGGTTTCGTCGATAACGCTCTTATATGCTGCTGAAATTACAGGAGTACGGATTTCGGTTTGTCGGACTACAGCGGTGCGTAATATTTTCATTGCCGCCTCAAGCCCGTATGGTGCGCAAAGAAAAGGAGCCAGAGCGTCAGTGAGTGCATCACCATGCTCGCTCATGAAGTTTTCAATTGCGCTTGTAACACAGCTTTCCAGCACAATCTGGTGAGCATAAAGACCGTCCCGGGCGGCACAGTTAATTTGCCATTCGAGGAGTGCAAGGCGCTCACGAAGATTTTCAAGCTGGCTGGCATATGCTGCCGGTTTTTCTTCAGTATCCAGAAGAGCCGCCAAACGAAGCTGGCTGGTACTTTGCACATTACGTAGTGTCAGCCAGCTTTTTATCGCCGCGCGGTAGTTGTTGAGAGCTTCCTGAGTAATGTTTCCAGTATTCATCCCTTCTCTTCCCCTTTAACCATGTCACGCTGTTTAAGCATCCGGGAACGTGCTGCAGGACTAGGTGATTGCCTGGCATCCCGGATGGCTTTATCGTCCGCATAAATGCTGATCCCCGGCAGGGCAATATCATCCGTTGAAGATACGTTACAGGACAGTGCCGGAGTGGTGAGTTGCTCGCCGATAAATTGCTTCAGCACACTTTCAGGGTCGTTTACGGTATGAACCACGCCGATAACGGAAGAAGCGCTTCGCCCCAGAGTCATTTTCAGCAATCCAAGGATCTGAATAAGTTTCTGGCCGTGTTCCTTCATAAACTCATTCCAGAGCCACACTGCATGAGTTTCAATCAGCCGGTTATGTTCGCTGATGTAGCGGTTTGCAGCATCCGCAGTTTTCCAGGGCAGGAATTCATTTTCTGCGGAGTGAGCTTCAAGCAAATCTTCGAACTCATCAAGTGTTTCGCGTCCCAGGGCGATTTCTGCCCGCAGTTTTTTCATTCGTGGCGTCATATTCCCCTGATTCTCACGAAACAGGTTTCGCCATTCATCATTAAGCGCCTGCGTCTCCGTTTTTGTATCTTCCTGACGTTTACGGATAGTTTCAGTCATTGCAGCGGCTTCAGTTTGTATTCGCCGTTCTTCCTGCCAGACAGCTTTTGCTGCTTTAACTTTTTCTACCGCTTCGCGAATTTTCGGTGAGAGGGAGGGTGTAATGTTTGCATCAGGGATCTGGTTAACAGTTGTCATGGCTGCTCCGGTAGTGTTTTGTTGTTGTGTCAATTGTGCCGGTGCCCATACAAGCGCACTACCGATGAGGATTGTGCCAGTGACTGAACAATGACCTTGTTCTGGCTAGCCAGAGAAAGGTGTCATGTCTGATCCTCACCCTTCCTTTAATACATACTATTCACTACTGTTCACTTTCATAAAAGAATAGTAAATACATGTAGTTAAGGAGTGTAGGGTTTAAATCAAAGTGGTCATCTACTGTTCATGACTGTTCACAGAGATAAATTTAAACTTATATTTGTTTTTTATATAAATCGCGATATTTATTTCAGTTTATTACTGGATTTTTACTCCTCACCACTATTCACACGTATTCAACACTATTCAATATACAGTATAAAATGTGTCTTATGTCTGTTTGAAAATTAAACACTTAACCTCTCTACACTCGGTTGCATTTCAGGAAAATATCCATAAAAATGAATCTGTCTGATGCTCATTAAACACATCCGGATAAATGTGGAAGGATGCGGGTAATTTAATTTTTTTAGTCATTAACTTAATTAATACATATGATGAACTGTTTTTTATGAACGTTTTTTGGCCCTTTTATTATTCCGGTACTGTCTTCATCCTTATGATGTAACGCCCGGAATGATATGGTCTGGTTCATAATTGATTTGTGATCCTGCCTGGTGTAATAGACTTTTTTATTCTTGATGCTCCTTATTATATTCCATAAAAGAATGTTTTGTTTTTGTCCGTTTCATACGGTTTTTAGCTGTTTTATTTTTTGAGAAATCAATATTTCACTCCAAATAAATAAAGCATGCGCGAGCCGCTTATATAAACATAATAAGGAGCTACCTGAATCCGGATGGAATTGCCCGGACTGTTGTAAACATATTAGAGAGGTAGCCAGATGAATAGTATTTCCGTTTCCACCCCGGCACCAGCTTCTCCGGTGCTCCCGGTTCCGGCTCAGCAGGAGCGCTTCATACGATTACCAGAAGTGATGCACCTTTGCGGGCTATCCCGTTCAACCATCTACGACCTTATCAGCCGCGATGCCTTCCCTCAGCAGATATCCCTGGGTGGAAAAAATGTGGCCTGGGTACAGTCGGAGGTCAGTGCATGGATGGCGGCGCGAATTGCTGCCCGCGAGCAAGGAGGCCATGCGTGAAACTGGCTTTGCCGTCTCATCTCCTTTTTTCTGGCTTGCGTCCTGATATCTTTTCCAGGTATAGTTTTCCTGCTGCCGCAAAATCGGCTGCCGGGCGTAGGAACCCGAGTTACTTATTGGCGACACCAGACGCGCCGTGCGTCTTTTTTTACGTCGTTGCTCAGGCACACCCATTTTTCGGGCTGCGGTGCTTATACCTTAGCCCCTTTCAGATAATGGTGGTCCGGGCGGGGCAGCCTTCGGGCTGGCCGGTTTCCAATAAGGCCGGTATTCCTACCCCCGTTCGGGTCACCACCCATGAGCGTAGGAACTCCGGTGGTGGCATTTACCGCTACTTATTGGAGGTTGCCCTTATGGCTACGATCCTCGCCCCATCACATCCTCAATTTATATTTGTTTTTGCCGCCGTTCGTCGTGCAGAACGTAAACCACGTATCAGTATGCTGCGTATCGTCGCCAGCAATGAGCATCATGCACGTCTTTCACTGGTCCATGAGTATGTGCTTTGCCTTGCTGCTCGCCTGCCTCTCCGGGAGGTGATCTAATGAATCACGCCGCAATCTCTTATGACGATATTGTCCGCCTGAAGCATCTTCGTAACGTGGGGGAGTTTGGACTTTGTTGAATAAATCGAACTTTTGCTGAGTTGAAGGATCAGATCACGCATCT
>NZ_JBMKHS010000078.1:0-4526 GCF_049238105.1 Enterobacter cloacae complex sp. IR5418
AAAACACAACCCGCTACGGGGGAGACTTACCCGAAATCTGATTTATTCAACAAAGCCGGGAGTTTGTCACCGGAATGGCTGTTCTTCAGGATTGCTACGAAAAACCTGCCGGTGCTCAATGTGAGCAACTGGTTTCACTGATTTATCTGATGACAGAGCAGCTTGATGGCGTGGTACAGCGTTGCCAGGATGACCTGATGAACATGGAGGTGGTGCAATGAAATCACGCACTCTTTCCCTTTCACTTCGGGTTGCGTTGTATCGCCGCGCGGTAGCCTGCGCATGGCTGAGTGCCTGCCATCAGCAAAACCGCCACCTGCAGCTGACTCTGGATGAAATTGAAACCGCTATTGCCCGTGAGCTTGAAGGATTTTATCTGCGACAGCACGGGCAAACAAAAGGCATGGAAATCGCCTGCGCCCTGCTTTCAGACCTGATGGAATCCGGCCCTCTAATGTCCTGTCCCGCACTCTCCCAGCTCGGAATAGCCGTAATGGATGAGTTATGCGTCCGTCACATCAAAAAGCCAGTTTTACACTGAGGGAGAACTGCATCATGTCAGGAATGAAAGTCAGTCAGGCCGTGAAGGCTGCCCGCGGTCACTGGGCTCAGATTCTGCAAGCGCTGGGCGTGAATATATTGAAAAATCGCCATCAGCCTTGTCCGGTCTGTGGCGGTAAAGATCGTTTTCGCTTCGACGATCAGGAAGGACGCGGAACATGGTTCTGCAATCAGTGCGGAGCCGGGGATGGTTTAGCGCTTGTCACCAGGGCACTGAATGTGGATATCAGTGAAGCTGCTGACAGGATACATGGAATGACACATGGCCTGTCTATAGCTAATTCCGAAGTCAGGACGTTAACCGCCGATACCGATAGCGGGAAAGATGCAGCGGCAGCACTTGCCGCGCGACTGCTGCAAGCCTCGCGTGAATCTGCCGGAAATACTTATCTTACACATAAAGGTTTCCCGGAACATATTTGCCATGAGCTGACTTCAGCTCATAAAACCGGTGGGGTGATGTTCCGCCCCGGTGATTTGATCGTCCCGCTCTATAACGCTGACGGGGAGCTGGTGAATATTCAGCTTATAAGTGGCAATGGTAGCAAGTGTTTTCTTAAAGGAGGTCAGGTTAAGGAGGCCTATCATCTGATAGAAGGGGGCGGGAGTTCAGTAAGAAGGATGTGGATTGCGGAAGGCTACGCCACGGCGCTTACCATTCATCATCTGACTGGAGAAGCCGTCATGGTGGCATTTTCGGCGGTCAACTTTCTTTCTCTGGCCAGCGTTGCCCATAACAAGTATCCGGGGTATCAGCTAATTATTGCAGCGGACCGAGATCTGAATGGTTCAGGCCAGAACAGGGCTGAAGCTGCTGCAAAAGCGTGTCAGTGTGACATTGTGCTGCCACCGGTTTTTGGTGACTGGAATGATGCGCTTGCCCATTACGGAGAGGAATCCACCCGGAAGGCAATTCTTGAGGCTTTGAAGCCACATAACGCCAGTCCTTTCGACACGATGAGTGAAGCAGAATTCACAGCGATGAGTGTCAGCGAAAAAGCTCAGAGGGTTCGGGAGCATTACAGAGATGCACTGGCGGTTGATCCGAACGGTCAGCTTTTATCCCGCTATGAGTCTGGAGCGTGGAAAGTGATTTCTCAGTCAGATTTTGCCCGAGATGTCGCAGCCCTTTTTCAACGCCTCGGTGCACCGTTTTCCTCAGGAAAAATTGCCTCACTGGTGGAAACATTAAAGTTAATCGTTCCGCAGCAGCAAAATCCGGCACGTCATCTGATCGGTTTTCGTAATGGCGTCCTCGATACGCGAACAGGGCTGTTTAGTCCGCACTGTAAAGAGAACTGGCTGCGTACCCTGTGTGAAGTCGATTTCACGCCACCGGTAAATGGGGAAACGCTTGAAACTCATGCCCCGGCATTCTGGCGCTGGCTGGACAGGGCCGCCGGGCACAAGCCAGCAAAACGCGACATTATTCTCGCAGCGCTGTTTATGGTGCTGGCGAACCGCTATGACTGGCAGCTCTTTCTGGAAGTGACTGGCCCTGGCGGAAGTGGCAAAAGTATCCTTGCTGAAATTGCAACGATGCTTGCAGGAGAGGATAACGCCACCTCAGCGACAATTGAAACTCTGGAGTCCCCACGAGAACGTGCGGCTCTGATCGGTTTTTCTCTTATTCGCCTGCCTGATCAGGAGAAGTGGAGCGGCGATGGCGCCGGGCTTAAGGCTATAACCGGTGGCGATGCAGTATCTGTGGACCCCAAATATCAGAATGCTTATTCAACACATATTCCGGCGGTTATCCTGGCCGTAAATAATAATCCTATGCGCTTCACTGATCGTAGTGGTGGTGTGTCCCGCCGGAGAGTTATTCTGCATTTTCCTGAGCAGATAGCACCGGAAGAACGCGATCCGCAGCTGAAAGATAAGATTGCACGAGAACTGGCTGTGATTGTTCGCCAGCTCATGCAGCGTTTCAGCGATCCGATGAGCGCCAGAACATTGCTTCAGTCGCAGCAGAATTCTGATGAAGCTCTCACCATCAAGCGTGACGCTGATCCTGCATTTGATTTTTGTGGCTATCTTGAGGCATTACCCGACACCAACGGCATGTTTATGGGGAACGCCAATATTGTCCCGCGCCAGCCACGTACCTACCTTTACCATGCCTATCTCGTATACATGGAGGCTAATGGCTATAAAAATACCCTCAGCCTGACAATGTTTGGCAAAGGGCTACCAGTTATGCTGAAGGAGTACGGGCTACATTATGAGAAGCGGCGAACTAATCAGGGAATGCAGACTAACCTCACTTTAAAAGAAGAGAGTAATGCAGACTGGCTACCCAAGTGCGATGAGCCAACAATAAAATAATTTGCAACTAACCCGGCTGATGCCGGGTTTTGTTTTCGCTGGCGCAAGAATGTAGAGTTATCTGTTCACTCTTCACCATACAGTTAACTTCTATTACCTTGATTTTGAATGATAAAAACCCTAAGTGAACAGTGTGAACAATTTATTTAAAAAAGATTTTTTTGTTTTTTTGAATATAAAACGACCTATTTAAGGATGATTGTTTTTAAGTTAAATAAGTATTGCACCCCGCTATTGGTATACGCTTAGGTATACCAACAAAGACTATAAAAATAAATACACAATAAAAACAACAATATACTATGCAAATTCATACTCCGCCAGCCCACCACTTTTTAGTTGTTTGAAGTACAATGAAGTCTACTAAGCCCGCACAGCACAAGCTCTGCGGGCTTTTTTACGTCTATTGTCGTCCAGTGAGAATTGCTGAGAACTACGAGTTATGGCACCCTGAATGGGACCCACTAAGAAGGGTCCAAAAATCGAGGGTCCCAAATGGCAAAAATCGCTAAGAAGCTCACTGACACTGAAATCAAAAGCACTAAGCCAGCCGATAAAGAAATCAACTTATTTGACGGCGATGGTTTGATTCTACGAATCGCTCCTTTGGCAAAAGGAGGCAAGAAAAATTGGTATTTCAGGTATGCAGTACCAGTGAGCAAGAAAAGAACCAAAATGAGCCTTGGGACATATCCTCACCTTACCCTTGCAAGAGCCAGAGCCTTACGAGACGAATATCTCTCCTTTCTGGCAAATGGTGTTGATCCCCAAGTCCATAACAACGATAAGGCGGAGGCATTAAAGAGTGCTACTGAGCACACTCTCAAAGCCGTAGCACGGAAATGGTTAGATGAGAAGGTAAAGACCTCAGGTATCTCACAAGACCATGCAGCAGACATCTGGCGCAGCTTAGAGAGAAATGTCTTTCCTGGTCTGGGTAATGTCCCTATCAATGAGATCCGACCTAAGCTCTTAAAACAACACCTTGATCCTATTGAGCATCGAGGCGTATTGGAAACTCTACGCCGCATCATTTCCCGTCTGAATGAAATCTTCCGTTGGGCAGCCACTGAAGAACTTATTGAGTTCAACCCAGCTGACAACCTTGGCCAAAGATTCAGTAAACCCAAAAAGCAAAATATGCCTGCCCTTCCCCCAAGCGAATTGCCAAGGTTTATGGAATCTTTGACGAATGCGTCAATCCGGTTGGAAACACGTATGCTAATTGAATGGCAATTGTTGACATGGGTTCGTCCGGGTGAAGCCGTTCGCGCAAGGTGGTCTGATATTGATACAACCAACAGCATTTGGAACATTCCTGCTGATTTCATAAAAATGAAAAAGCCTCACAAAGTTCCTTTAAGTAAAGAAGCTTTGCGCATCCTTGAATTAATGAAATCAATAAGTGGGCATAGAGAATGGGTTTTCCCCAGCATTAAAGCGCCGCTTAATCATATGCATGAACAAACCGCCAATGCAGCTATCATCCGAATGGGATTTGGAGGTGAGCTTGTAGCTCACGGTATGCGTTCTATTGCAAGAACAGCGGCAGAAGAATCCGGTAAGTTCAGATCTGAAGTGGCTTTGTTGAATAAATCAGATTTCGGGTAAGTCTCCCCGTAGCGGGTTGTGTTTTC
>NZ_JBMKHS010000079.1:0-4352 GCF_049238105.1 Enterobacter cloacae complex sp. IR5418
TCCTCCAGCGCCCACTGGCTGATACCCTCTTCATCCGTACTGCCGCCGGACGGCGTCTGATGGTAAGGGATGACCTCGTAGCCGCTGAACGGCTGGTGCTGCGTCGCGGCGTCGGTGAGTACCAGGGTGTGCTTGTCCGCCTCGTGGCTGAAGGAGTACGCAATCCCCTCCAGCTCCATCAGGCGGCTGATGAAGTCCAGGCTCGATTCCTGATACTGCACGCAGTAGTCCCACACCCGGTAGCTGCCGGTGAGTTTGTCCTCAACGTTAACCTGATGCTCCCCCAGCAGGGTTTTGACAATCTGCGGTACCGTCTGCCCCTGGAAGATCCGCAGGTTACGGTCGCGCTTCATTGGCCACAGGTCCGGCTCCACCGTCAGCTGGTACACCGCGTAGCGGGTGCCCGTCAGCTCCACGGCGCTCACCGCCACGCGCGTGACTTTGCCGTTGATGTAGCGGGGGGTAAGCAGGTTCTGCGTCGGAATCGTCACCGTGACCGGCTGGCCCAGCAGCTTGCTGCGATCAATGCGCGCGTCAGTGCCGAGCAGGGTCAGCGTCAGCGCGAACGACTCGGACATCGCCTCGCGGCCGGAGAGTTTCCAGAAAAGCAGCCCCTCAACCGGGAGCTGAACGGTAATTCGGTTGAGCATAATCTTTATTCCACTATGGGCTAATCTCAGTGCCAGAAGTTAACTCAGCGTCAGTGCGCAAAGCGGAAACACTGTTGATGTGATAATGAGTAGCTGTAAGATTGACTTCGCTTGCCACAAAATAAAACTACTTTCCCTGTAGTTTCATTGAGATAAACAGTTATAAGAAAGTGTCTTCGGGGGCTCTATCAAACAATTCACCAGCCATTTTGGCGATACGTTCATGTTGCACGAGTTTATTTTTCCAATCCTGTGGAATACCGGAATAACCATATAATGCTCCAGCTATTTGCCCCGCTGTCGCCGCAACGCTGTCAGCGTCATCGGCAAGATTGGCGGCCAGTAGAATCGCATCGCGGAAATTATCCGTATTCCATACCGACCACATCGCTGCCTCAAGCGTATCGATAACATAACCACTTGAACGAATCTGATCGCGAGTTTTTTGCTTATATTCACCCGCGTTAATAATCATTACGCGTGGCTGAAGCGGCATAACGTGCGGAGAAAAAACAAAATCTTTATTGCTACCGTTAATCATATGCACAAGCAAATAACTTAAATACTGTGTGCTATTTATTGCTTCCGCGGCACCGTGAGTTGCGATACTCTGTTTTTTAGCTTCATAAAACGCTTTGCTTAATGACTTTCTAAAAAAAATAGAGACAGGGGCTTGTCTGATAATGGAAGCATTACCCGCAGTTTCTGGAGCAGTATTGCCGCTCCATCCAGGGCTAATTGTTAAATATTGCTCTAAAGCAAATCGCGTTGTATTACCTATATCAAAACAGACGCCATTTGAACTGTTATAACCATGCTGATACCATGCCAAAAGCTTATTCCGAAAGCATATAGTATCAGCATCACCTTTCTCAAGAAGCGTTTCCGCAAGACATAATGCCATGGATGTATCATCTGTCCATTCGCCTGCGCGAAGTCGAAACGGCCCACCACCTGTCATATCTTTGACGTGTGCTTTGTCACGAGGTAAAAATTCAAGCGTCGTACCTACGGCATCTCCAACAGCAAGACCAATAAGCGCACCGACAGCACGATCCTGTGATTCCGCTACTGAGATGTTACATGAAGGTGTTAAGTCCCATTGTTTTTGTATATCACTATTTGAGGATGATTCTAATGGCTTATTATCATACGTATACTGCATCCTTCGCTGGACTGAAGGTCTGCTAATGGGTAAGTATTTACGATATCTATCAACATATTTTAACAAGGCATTTAAATCAGCATGTAAGTCAATCACCTTTCACCCATAATAAAAATATTATTCATATGAAATACTAAAATTCATCAGGGAATTTCTTCATGAGGTTTTGTTTCTTTTTATTATAGTTGGTATCGACCTCATGCGGCAGCCTAACCTTTAACCCTCGACGGATTTGATCCACAATAAACCAGGCATCTGACAACCTTTCAAAAAACAACTCATCAGAATGATCAAACTCCTTCCCTGCATACATACCGAACGTCATATCCCATAATTTCGCTCTATCCTTTTCCTTGCCTTCGATTAAATCCCGTAGAAATAATAATTGTTGTACAATAGAGCCGTACATTTGCAAAAGCGGGGATTGGGGATCACGATTCTTGACGTCTGCATATCTTTTCTGTGCTAAAGTTAATGCTCTATCAACGTAACCAAACATTGTCATTTCATTCATTGCAATAGAACCAGCTAACTAAAAATTCCATACCTTATCGCAAGTCGTCATATGCCCTCGCTTACCCTTGGTAATTGTTACTATAAAATATTATCCTCAGGTGCTCTATCGAATAGTTTACCCGCCATTGTGGCAATACGTTCGTGTTGTACGAGTTTATCTTTCCAGTCCTGCGGGATAGCGGAATAACCATACAACGCCCCCGCTATTTGTCCCGCCGTCGCCGCAACGACGTCAGCATCATCGGCAAGGTTGGCGGCCAGCAGAATGGCATCACGGAAATTATCCGTATTCCATACGGACCACATCGCAGCCTCAAGCGTATCGATAACATAACCACTTGAAAGAATCTGATCGCGAGTTTTTTGCTTATATTCACCCGCGTTTATGATCATGTTTCTGTGCAACAAAAATAAAACCACATTTCTATGGTTTTATTTAGATGGCCATGAATTAACTTTGTCAGCTCATCGTTTTTCTATGCGAAACGTAGAAAGAATGATTTCCATACATCGTTTATTGGTTTCGTAATAATAATCCCGATGATTACGATGGGGCCCAACCACCTCAATGTAACACCATAAATCATTAATTTTGAAGATACGCATGTCGTAATAAGCCCTGATATTCTCAGCAGCGCTGACAACCTCTCCAGTACAGCTATAAAGATCGCCTGTAAACGTGAGATTGATATCATTTGGAATGCTGGCAATGTCCGACGTCGCAAGAGAGACCGCACTATCGTGACGGTTAAAACGCGCAGTTGCTTCTTCGAAAATAGCCTGCGCAGAAGGATAATCAGTCTGACGGAAAAGACAGAAATTAATCACTCCATGGTTGACATTACCTAACGTGTGTTCAATTACCAGACGATTATCATCCAGTGTACTCACCTGCCATGAATCCGGAATTTTAAATCCACTGTCATTTTTGTTGCTAAGGCTAACTGTTTTCAACAGTTCTGAAAGCATCATATTGCTGCGATGCATTAAATCCCAGTTGATAGCAATCAGGAAAATAGTATCGGCGATCGAGTTGTAATCCTTAGAACCACAAGCCGTTTTCAAAAGGAAGTAATTCCCTCCACCATTTACAGGATTATAATCCTTTTGCACCGTATACCGTGAAACGACCTCATCACCCGATGGCATCTTTTTAATGGACAGGATATCCGCAAATTTCCCACTTCCTGAAGGATGCGTAATTATCCTCTGGCTCAGTACTTTCTCGCCCATTAAGTCGAGCTTATTGATAAGCCAGTCTGACGCATTCATCTCCCACTGGCAGTGTTCATACGCAGCCCAGACTTCAATATAGGGGCCGGTGTCATCGGCGATGTATCGTCCAATATTCGTCAGTCCAACCTCCTGAAACGTGACCGGTTTTAATTCTGCTGGCTTAACATTCTGTGGTAACAGTAGCCAGTAATGGAACATCTCTTTTTCTCCGGAGGTATAGAGACATTTCCAGAATTTTTCCAGAATCTCTTTTTCCTGATCCTTCATCTCGAGAGGAAAAAGATATTTTTTTTCAGTAACCATAATGCAACCTCACTCGTCGCGCTTACTTAAGCCATAAACCCGAAAACATAAGGAAGCTTCCGAGGGTAATTAAGCTTTTAGCAAAGATAAGTAAGCCAGGCGCCACGGCACGTGTCATAGACGATAATTTTTCATAATTTTCTGCGTTGTATCTTTTGTGCCCCCCCATAATCCCGGAAAATAACGTGCACAGCAGGACTACTGTGACCTTTAATCCCCAGACGCACAGGAAAGACATGGATAAGATGATCGAATAATGTTTGGCCGTTGCGACGGAAAATAATGACATTGACTGAGCAAGCCATTTCAACGTAAAGCCAATGACGACTGTAGCCACTAGCACCAAAACGAACATCAACCCAGCCAGGAGCCATTGTTTTTTGTTAAATAAATCTTTTCCATTCCAGATTAGCGCGAGCGTCCAGATGGCTTTGTTGAATAAATCAGATTTCGGGTAAGTCTCCCCCGTAGCGGGTTGTGTT
>NZ_JBMKHS010000080.1:0-4264 GCF_049238105.1 Enterobacter cloacae complex sp. IR5418
CCCGAAATCTGATTTATTCAACAAAGCCCAGGTGCATCCAAAATTTCAAAAGAAAAGTCCATTTCCTCTGTGGTGCCAGTGCTAGAAAAAGTATCGGATGAAAATCAAACCGCCTCCATAAGCATAAAATCTAAAGCTAAGGCAAACAAGCGACTAGCGACTTTGGCAAGATAGGTGAGAGACAGTACAATCGACTTCTGAGTTCAACTTGTCTTACCAGGAAAGCCAGCATACTTGCTGGCCTTTTTTTTGTTATAATAAACTCAGGCTTCAGCTGAATCTGTAAAATTACTGTTAATGAAACGGTATTTTAGGTTAATTTGGATGCTGTTACAGGAAGTGCGGATTTTTCCTAAATTTGTAAAAAACCTAAGAATTATCTTAATAAATCTGGTACTTAATTATTATTTTACGTAAAAAGTCTTTGTGGTTTAATGGTTATGTAAGGATTTTTTGATACCCTTATACCCGATGGACCTAAGGTCACTGACAACGATGTTCATGTAGAATCTTCGTTTCTGTAATCCCTTTTGTCCTTGTCCCAAATGATTGATTATTATAATAAAGGCTGATCGAATGCTATCTCGCAACTCACTAATACATGGTTTACGCCGAGACCAGTTAATCGGAGTTCTGACTATTTCAGAGTTTCCGGTAGTTATGGTAGAAAGCCACTTCATTCAGTCTGAGGTTATGGGAATAAAACCCGTAATTTTTAATATTGATGAGCTTCTTGTTTCTATATCCCCAATTTCCTCTCTTAAGTTCGATTGGGAGTGGGCCCCAGTTGATACAATACTCATTGAAGTTATCATTCCACCTGTAGAGTCAGACCTTGTAAGTGCAGAAAATGACTTCCTCCGTGATTCTGGTATTGGCCATATCCAGTGCGAGCCTGGCGGAGCATCAATACGACGTACAGTTACCTTCGTTGGTGGAATAACCGCTGATAACTTACTGTATCAGTTGAGGCTTATGTGCGTAAGCGCGTTAAAACTTTTAGGAGAGGAACTGGGGGATGAAGTCTAAGATTAGATATGTTTTATCTGGTTTTGTTGTGTTATGTGCATTTGCTGGAGTTTATAAAATCCTAAACAATGTTCCGGTTAAACCTGACCTTTTGGACTTCACTGGAAACACATTTAAAAAGACATCACTCTTCCTGCCATGTGATAAAAGCTCGCCTTCTTTAAACATTAAAATTGCTGATAACGAGAAAATCGTGATCAACGGCATCGCTTCAAAAGTAACTTTTGTTGAAAAGGCTGACCCCGTCAAAAGCCCTGGTTTTTGTGATGATCTTGATCTAAACAATTCTCGCCTTGTACATACGGCATCTTACAGCCTGGTGATTTCTGAAACCAAAACAGGATTTACACTATCAAATTTCAAGCATCTTGCCGATGATGAATCATTAGGCGGTATGTGGTTTTATCAAAAGTGACTTTTTATATGGCAACTTCAGACTTCGCTCTTAAAAACCATAATGTTAAAGCATTTGGTCAGGATGCAGCCCTTGTCATTGAGATGAACAATGAAGATGTTAGCTCATCAAAACCTTCACCTTTTTCAAATGAGATTGATAATTATTATCTTACATTGCACGTCGCTCCAAGGAACGCAAAAAAAGATTATGACTGGGGCTCAAACCGTTCTGTACTTCTAAAATTGTCGACGAATGAAGTTATGCAGATGGCATCTGTATTTCTTAGAATCATGCATACTTTAAAGATTGATAAGAGGAAAACCTCACATCATGGCCACGTCGTATACAAAAATATAAGCGTTACCCCAAACGAGAGGGGCGGTTTGTTGTTATCCGCAGGGATAGTTCCAGTCGATAAAGATGGCTTAAAACCCTTCATGCACATGGTCCCCGTCTCACAAATGGATTGCGTTAAAATTGGCCTCTACATACTTGGATATCTTGCTCAAAAAACGCCCTGGGTAAGCTCCGAGTCTATAATTACCGCGCTTCGCTTATCTGAAGCCAAGAATTCAAAATAGCGCATTAACATACGGAATATACGGAAAAATACAGGTTTTTTTAAATGTTATACGAACGGATATTTCTGTTTTTCATCGTAAAGTGAGTTTAATTTTGCTCAGAAAAACAGGTATTCGTCATGAGAAAATCAGGTTTAGGTTTAGCCCTGTTGTTTTCTTTAATTGCTCCGATTAAAGCGGTCTATGCTGAAGCGATTATGATTTCAGGAAAGCTACAGGCTGATTTGCCAGCCGTATCCTTTGACCCGGGGCCGGGCGACTTTGTTGCATACGTTAATTCTAACACTATCACTGCCTCAGGTGCAGGCACAGCCTGTAATGTAACGGTTGATGATCGAGCGACTTCCTCTGTTGATAACCTCGTTTGTTTTTTTGAGTGGTTACCCAATACCTTGGAATTAACTTCTAACGGCTTCACTCTTTCAGGCGTTCCCAACACCACCGGTGATTTAAAACTACCTTACAAGATTTCTTACTTCTCTGGTTCTGAACGGAAAAAAGTTGAAATAGTAAAAGGTGAATATTCAATCAAAAGTGTGGCACCGGTAAAACCAACTATCACCGGTCTTAAATCATCCCTGAACGGATTAGTCTATGACGGCTTTTCTTTCAAATCGTATTTAAAGGATGAAGCGATCAAAGATATCGCTGTTTCTGTTGAACCCCGCAATTATATTCAATACATCTCAATAGGTTCAGGCTCCGCCTGTGAAGTACCTATTGGCGGAACTTCCTGTACCATTGAAGTTGGAAGCATTAAGGCCAGTGATACAGATGAACTTTTGGGTTCACGTGATATCACAATTACAGCAAACTCTAAGAATAATTATTTCGCACCTCCTGAATCCAAAAAGCTTGTTGTTAACTGGGATTATCGGCCTCCTGTAGTAGACCATACACTTTGGAATTTTACCGATGAGGCTAAAACAATCAAAGTAGGTGGCCAGGACATCTATACCGGAGCCAAAACCGTTGCTGTGGCCGTTAAGGTACCCCAGCAAGAAACAGAAGGTGAATGGTGGCTCCCAACAGCTATGTCGCTCACTATGACTCCGGATGGCGTGTTTAAGCCGACGACTAAAGTGACTTTAGATGATGGCACTGAGATTGATTTCAAACAGTCCTGGGCAACCCCTTTACGTAGAACTTTACAGCCGGTAAGTGGACCTCAAAAAGTCGGTGATGAGTACCTCTATATCTTTGACTTAACGGATCTTATAAACGGGTCCTACGCAGCGACTTTTACAGTAGAAAATACGAGCAAAAACTCTTCTACGTACACTGAGCCTGAAAGCAAACTGATGCTGTCTGATAACCCAACGCTTATGGTTCTCAAAGATGGGCAGGTATTAACTAAACGAGCACCCGTATACTTCCTGAACGAGATTATCGTTGCAGCTTTCCAGGGGCAGGCTGGGGTTGCTGACATAAAATCAGTAACAATAGACAACAAAGTAGTTTCGTTAACACCTACAAATTATAAAGGTATTTACTACCTGCCGGTTGGAGACGATTTAGCAGTTAATTCGGATCACGAGATTACTGTGGTGGCTGAAAACCTTTATGGAAAAAACGTAAATTTCAGTACCGTGTTCACTTATCAACCTACTGGATTCACTCTTAAGAATCTGGAAAAAAACGTAACTCTTTACTCGCGCGTACGTCAGTATACGGACCTGCTTAGTCAAACAGCTGGTGATAAATGCACTCTGTTTACCACAGAGGAAAATGCGAATGCTTACCTCGCCTGGTATGGGGAAAAATCAGATGTTACAGCATGCTACCCTCAGTGGAACAATGTCCCTGATGGGTTGGAGTTCTATTTTAAAGGACGTACCCCGGGTCTAACTGGATTCTTTAATAAAACAGGTGAGAATCTGCTCGACTATCAAGTCTATATGATTAACGGGAAGGGCTCTAAAGCGGTTTCCGCAAGGAATCGCCGTACTCTGACCACACAATTACCATACAACCCGATCATCTCTTACAAAAAGAATAAAGTCATAGCAGGCATCAATCCGAACACTGCTCTGGCTTATACGACCGGGGGGGAGGCCGCTCGAATATTAGCGAAGGTGGTACCAGCTGACGTTACGATGATCGTCTCTCAAAACGGCTCTGAGGCTGTCAAAACGTCATTTAAAAATCGTTCCTCAAACAACGATGCAACGACCTTTGTACAAAGGGTCAAGGTTGCTGCGGCTTTGTTGAATAAATCGAACTTTTGCTGAGTTGAAGGATCAGATCACGCATCTTC
>NZ_JBMKHS010000081.1:0-4263 GCF_049238105.1 Enterobacter cloacae complex sp. IR5418
CCATGGCTCCAGATGACAAACATGATCTCATATCAGGGACTTGTTCGCACCTTCCTTAGGTAAATATTGCCTAATTAAACCATTCATATTTTCGCATGTGCCTTTTTGCCAGGGTGAATGTGGGTCACAGAAATATACATCTATGCCTAAATCTTCTTCGAGTATTTTATGTTCTGACATCTCACGTCCACGGTCATAGGTCAACGTTTTACGCAGTTCTGCAGGTAAATATTTCAGAGCTTCAGTTAAAGCCTTGCGCACTGATTCTGCCTTTGCATCAGGTAATGTTGCCAAGATACAGAGCCGTGTATTTCGTTCAATAAGTGTTGCTATCGAACTTTTATTGTCTTTACCTTTAATTAAATCAGCTTCCCAATGACCCGGTATTTTTCTTTCTTGAACTTCGGCTGGGCGCTCATGAATAGTTTTAATATCCTGTAATATAGAATCTTTTTTAGGTTCACCGTTAGCTTTTCGCTTTTTATTTTCATGACGTAGACAGGATAATAAGTCTTTTTTCAACTCACCCTTTGGTAATGCTCGTATCGTTGAATAAATCGTTGTATGGCTTACATTCATTGTTTGATCCAAATCAGGAAATGTCTTTAAACGCTTTGCTATTTGCTGAGGAGACCATAAACAACGGATCGCTTCAACAATAAATTTCCAGAGGATTGAATCGATTTTGAGTTTTCTGTGACCACGTCTACGTCTAGCGAAGGTGTTATCAGAAGCATATCGAGCTTGATAAACGTCATTGATGCTATTTCTTTTAAGCTCACGATAGATCGTACTAGGATGTCTTTTAATGAGTTCAGCAAATTTTCTGGCTGAAAAGCCTTCTTTTCTTGACTCAAGCATTAATGCAGTACGATCTTCAAAGTTAAGATGATGGTATGACAATTTTATATACTCCATAAACCCTTTAAATTAATTAGGTGGTTTATGTCGCACTTCAAGTTTTACTCTGCCAACTTTAAATCAGTGGCTCCACTAACACTCTTCACTTATTTATTTAAAATTTAGCGACGTTAAAAGACAATTAAGTATTTTTAGATAATGGGGTTCTAGGGATTTTCCGTCCAAAAACGACAAAGTGCTCTGGAGGCCGCGCCGTCCGTGGCCTCCAGAGGGGTATTACTTTTCGCTGACGGGTAAATATCCCTCGATTGAGCGCATAAGCTCCTCCAGATCTGGCAATTTTTCGCTCAATTCGAAGTGGTAAGTCCCCTTGAGGTTAATGTTGTGCCAGGCCACAGGGGATGCCTGTTTGACGATATCTATTCTCTTGGTATCTCCTTGGTATTCGAAGCTGGTCAACAGCTGGCTGAGTATCCTGGAGTTGAAGTAAACGATGGCATTGGTGACCAGGCGAGCGCACTCATTCCATAGCTGGATTTCTTCGTCTGAACTGCCCCGGAACTGATCCCCATTGACGCTGCTCACGGCCCGACGCAGTTGGTGATAGGCCTCTCCCCGGTTCAGCGCGCGCTGAACATAGTTTCTTAAACTGGCATCATCGATGTAGCACAGTAGATAATTCGCTTTCACCAGGCGATTGTATTCCGTCAGGGCTTCCAGCAGCGGGTGATTGCGCTTGTACTCCGAGAGCTTTCTCACCAAGGTGGCTTGCGTTGTTTTCCGCTGCTTAAGTGATACTGCAATCCGTTGGATGGTATCCCAGTGCTGCGCAATACGATGGGTATTGATTGGCTTTTTTAAGCACAGCTGAATTCGGTGTTCTTTGTCTTCCTTGACATCAAACATGTCATTGATCACTTTGCCAACCTGGGCATAGCGTGGGGCAAACTGGTATCCGAACAGATCCAGTAACGCGAAGTTCACATGGTTCACCCCATGGGTATCGGTTGAGAGCACATCCGGAATGATGTCTGACGTATTGCTCATCAACAAATCAAAGATGTAGTGCGATTCATGTTCGTTGGCGCCGATCACTCTGGCGTTGATCGCAGCGTGATTGGCGATCAAGGTCATGGCAGAAACACCTTTTTGAGTGCCAAAGTACTTCGACGAATAACGGGTTTTGAAGGTCTCGCGCCGGGCTTCGAACTTTTGACCATCGGCACTGGCGTGGATCACATCTTCCTGGATGTTGTAGTACCGGAAGATGGGTAGCTTGGCTGTCGCGTTATTGATGTTGTCGTTAGCAGCATTCAATGTTTCCAGGCGAAGATAGTTCGCCTGGATAGTGCTGAGCTGATCATAGGTACGATCAGAGATCTGTGCCATGCCGTAAATGCCTTGATTGGTTGCATTGCCGACCAGAATTGCCAACAGGTCATATTCATGGGAACGGCTTCTGGATTGGGAACCCAGCACATGAGCGAAGCAGTCAATGAAACCGGTGTCACGATCAACCATGCGCAGTACATCCGCAATCCCCGTTGTGGGAATTTGCTGGAAGAAGGGATTGTTGACCAGATGATGTTTGCTGGCCGAAGGCAGGCGCCAGAAGCGTTTACCCTGCGGATTACGCAAGATGATATTCCGGTTGTCTTCCTGTTCAAGATATTCGCCGACTTCGTACAAACGGGTATCCAATTCCATGGCCATCTGTTTGATCAGCTTTTCAGGCTCCTCCGCTAATTTTGTAAAATGGCTCTGTTGAAGCAGCGTATATTTGTTTTTTCGCCAATGTTCCCCGTCGATCAGGTCGGCGTCGAGTGCCCGGTATTTAGTGATATCAGGCAGCGTCAGCTGGCCATTCAGGCGATCAGGAATCTGTTGATAGAGGAACCACTCATAACGATCGATCAGGATATTCCCTTCACCATCCAGCAGGAATTCACGTGATTTTTTGGAAAGGAGTCTGGTGTCGGCAGTTTGCAACTGAGCGTCCTGGCCGTTGAGTTCGTTTTGTGTTTTCGCCAAGGCGGCCGCTAAGTGCTGGGTGCCGTCGCAGCCTTCGAAGCGCAGACATAGGAACAACTCTCGCAGCAAACCTTTCCGCAGACTTTCTTTCTCGTCGCAGTACTGCCACATGGCTTCATCGACCGATCGTCGCTGCTCGTTCAGGAAGAGACATACAGATTCCAGATCCCTTTTGGTCAGCAGGCTCAGTGCTTGCTGTCTTACTGTTGCAAACGGTAGTTGCAGATCAATGCTGTCATCAATGAACAGGTGCAGTACTTCAGCTGCCTTGCTGACATTTTTAGCTGCTTTTTGCCAATCCTTAAACACCGCTTCCTGCGCATAATCCTTTGCCTTCTGTTTGGTCTGTCTGACATGATGCACAAAGCCATCGGCAATACGTTCCAGCGCTTGCTGCCATCGCGTTTGAAGATAGCACAATAAATACAGCCATTGGCTGCCTACGGTTTGACGTTTCAGTTTGGCACCGTAGTAGTCGACTTTCTCTGCCAGGTGTTGCAGATTTTTCTGCGACAGTGATAGCGTGCTCAACAGCAGATCCACTTCCGGCATCCAATGCTGGATATGGCGATAGACAATCAGTTCTTTCTCCAACTCGGTTCCGGTGAAGTTACGAGCCGATTGTCGCAACTGTCGGAACGGCAGTGGACCTGTGCCGTTCACGAGCTCCGCCAGTGCTTGCTTAAGACCGCGTGACATTGCACGCTCAAGGTGCGCGGCCATGTGTTCCTGTTCGTCTCCCACCACCTGACTGATGATCTTTTGCAGCGTGCTGTAGGCAGGGATTGCGATCTTCTGCCCCGAACAATATTCATTGGCCGCATCGAAGAGGTGCCTAGGCGCTGTCCAGGCTCTGGCTTGCTGGGATAAGTAATCTCTCAACGCCGCTCCATGGTCTTTGACATTTCAGCGCTGGTAGTTGCAGAGCTGGAAAACACGTTGGTAAATCCGTTCGTTCTCTTTTGGCGTGAGATTAAAGGGTCTACAGCCTGGGCCTGGTAGAACGGTTTGATAAACGTATTTGAGGTCCTGCTTGATCTGATGAAAGCCGGGATTCAGCACCACCGGCTTGGCTTTGAAATAGCCCAGCAGTACCACCAGCATGTAACGCTGGCCCCGATGACGGAGGCTTTTAGCGATCGCCAGTTCCTTATCGTTCAGCGAGAAAAAGAAGCGTTGGTCGGCGGAGGTGAAAGCGGGGGGTCCATATAACTCATCTTGTTCTGCCTCGGACAAGATTTGGACACGTTCTTCGAATGCCATGGATTTAGCCCAAAAAGACTAAATCTTACTCAAACAGAGCCCAAATAGGGATCTCGAAAAAAGTAATACCCCTCTGGAGGCCACAGACGGCGGGGCCTCCAGAGCACT
>NZ_JBMKHS010000082.1:0-4065 GCF_049238105.1 Enterobacter cloacae complex sp. IR5418
GAAGATGCGTGATCTGATCCTTCAACTCAGCAAAAGTTCGATTTATTCAACAAAGCCGCCCCGCAGAGTCCGGAACGCTGATACGGATCCATATCATTAGTAACAGCGAAAGTACTGACATAATACCGAACGTCAGGCGCCAGCCAAGATAATGCCCAAGCCAGGTTCCCAGCGGAACGCCTAGTGAGAGCGCCAGCGGTGTCCCAGCCATGGCTATCGCCATAGCCCGACCCTGATGAAGCGGCTCAACAATTCGGCGTGAAAACCCCGCCAGCAGGCTCCACGCCAGTCCCGCAGCCGCCCCGGCCCCCAAACGCGCTAACAGGGTCAGGTAAACATTTGATGAAAGTGCGGTAATGGTATTAAAAATGAAGAATCCCGCTACGGTCATTAATAAGACATATTTCCGATTCCACGACCGGGTAACGATAGTTAACGGAATAGCGGCAAATAATGACCCGAGGGCGTAGACGGTGACCCACTGGCCTGCGCTAGCCAGCGAAATATTCATTCCCTTACTGATTTCTGGCAATAATCCTGCTGGAATAGTTTCCGTCATGATGCAAATAAATCCGGTCATCGCAAAAGCCATTAATGGCATATAGGGAAATGTGTCATTCATTTTCTGCATTTTGCAATACCGTTAATGTTTAATTAAGCCTGCCAGGTGCGCAGGCTTAGCGCCTAATAGAGTAGATCGTTAGTCAATTAAAGTGCCATGTTCAGTATTGTTTCCGCCACTTCAGCAGTAATTTTTCCATGTTCACCTAATGCGATGTGCCCATGTTCTTTTAACTTGCCGATAACAGCTGAAATATCTTCCGCGCCCAGACCATAATCAGAAAGTCGGGTTTTAACGCCCATCAGTTCAAAAAATTCCACGGTGGCATTGATAGCCTCATCGGCCATTTTTTCGCTATCAGACTCAGGAATATTCCAGACACGCGCACCGTACTGAGCCAGCTTTTCTGCTTTTTCCTTTTTGCACAAGCGCCATAGTGCAGGCATAACGATAGCGAGGGTACGGGCGTGGTCGATTCCGTATAATGCAGTAATTTCCTGGCCAATCATGTGAGAAGCCCAGTCAGTTGGGACACCTGCGCTCAACATTCCATTCAGGGCCATCGTCGCAGCCCACATGATGTTAGCTCTGGCGTCGTAGTTCTGTGGATTTTTAAGGGCTACTGGGCCTTCTTCTTTCAGCGTGCTCAGCAGTCCTTCCGCCAGGCGATCCTGCACCTTAGCGTTAACCGGGTAAGTAATGTATTGCTCAAGAACGTGGACAAAGGCATCAACAACCCCGTTTGCGGTTTGTTGTTCAGGCAGCGTGTAGGTCATTTCCGGTTCGAGCACTGAAAATTTCGGCATAACGTAAGGGGAGGTGAAAAAGAGTTTATCCTGGGTGGTCACCCGATTAATCACCGCCGTGTTATTCATCTCTGAACCCGTGGCCGCCAGGGTCAGCACGCATCCAAAAGGGAGAGCTTGTTTCACCACGCCGCCATAACTCTTGACGATCTCCCATGGATCATTTTCGTAGAGGGCTGCGGCGGCAATAAATTTAGTCCCGTCGATCACTGAACCGCCGCCCACGGCCAGAAGAAAATCAATTTTTTCTGTTCTGACAATCTCAACGGCTTTCATCAGGGTTTCATAATGAGGGTTTGCTTCTACACCGCCAAACTCATAAACCAGGGTGTTTGTCAGGGACTCTTTTACGCGTTTCAATATACCGTGTTTTATAACGCTGCCCCCGCCATAGACAATCATGACCTTTTTACCCTGCGGGACTTCTTGTGCTAACGCAGAAATTTGATCGCGACCAAAAAGAATTTTTACCGGATTATGATAGATAAAATCTTGCATAATGATTACCTCATTTTCAGAATTAAAAGCCGTCACTACAACGAGGACATATTCACGTCGTGGAATATAAAGTACCATTTTGAATTTTATTTATTAATCAACATAAATTTCACTTACTTGTGAAATTTATTTGATAATTAATGACAGACTGGTACGCTGACGTCTCCAGTAGGGACCGAGGAGGAGGAATCGTGTGGATGAATTAAAGGTTTTTTTAACAGTGGCCAGGCTGAAAAGCTTTACCAAAGCCGCAGCTGAAATAGGTGTGACACCCTCAGCCATCAGCCACACGGTGAAATCTCTTGAGGAAAGGCTTGGGATCCGCCTGCTGGCCAGAACCACCCGCAGTATCTCCACTACGGAAGCAGGTGAAAGGCTCATTAACGAAGTTGGCCCGTTAATGGAACAGGTTGATGATGCTATTAGTCGGTTGAGTGAGCTTAGGGAAAAACCCACTGGCGTCATACGCCTCACGGCGGCAGATGATGTTATCCAGTATTTGATCCGTCCTGTATTACCGGACTTTCTGAGTCGCTACCCAGATATTCAGATTGAAATCGGCATTGACTATGGATTTACAGATATTGTTGATCAGCGTTTTGATGCCGGGATTCGTCCGGGCGATGTTCTGAATAATGATATGATTGCCGCAAAAATAAGCCAGAACTGGCGCCAGCTTGTTGTTGCTGCACCAGATTATTTTAAGCGTTATGCTAAGCCCAGGAAGCCGCAGGATCTTTTGAACCACAACTGCATTAACGTCCGCTATTCTGATACGAGTGGATTGTACGCCTGGGAATTCGAGAAAGATGCTCAGAAATTCAGTCTGAAAGTCAAAGGGCAATATATTGCGAACAGCACGATTCATCAGCTCGATGCAGCATTAGACGGGCTGGGGATTGCCTATATTCCCGAGTATGTTGCAGATGGATATATCAAAAGCGGCAAGCTGATTGCTGTTCTGACCGAGTGGTGTCCATATTTTGACGGCTACCATATTTATTATCCTCACCGCCGACAGGATTCTCCTGCGTTTATGGCTTTTCTGCAACTTTTGCGCGACAGGTACAATAATGGAATAAGATAAATTTATGAGTAAAGGATTATGTCCACGATAAGCACCTGGGTCGATTCCTGGGAGGCGGCCATGAGGGTAGGGAAGCGCCGTCCCGTCAAGTCAGCGTAATGCTCTGCCAGTGTTACAACCAATTAACCAATTCTGATTAGAAAAACTCATCGAGCATCAAATGAAACTGCAATTTATTCATATCAGGATTATCAATACCATATTTTTGAAAAAGCCGTTTCTGTAATGAAGGAGAAAACTCACCGAGGCAGTTCCATAGGATGGCAAGATCCTGGTATCGGTCTGCGATTCCGACTCGTCCAACATCAATACAACCTATTAATTTCCCCTCGTCAAAAATAAGGTTATCAAGTGAGAAATCACCATGAGTGACGACTGAATCCGGTGAGAATGGCAAAAGCTTATGCATTTCTTTCCAGACTTGTTCAACAGGCCAGCCATTACGCTCGTCATCAAAATCACTCGCATCAACCAAACCGTTATTCATTCGTGATTGCGCCTGAGCGAGACGAAATACGCGATCGCTGTTAAAAGGACAATTACAAACAGGAATCGAATGCAACCGGCGCAGGAACGCTGCCAGCGCATCAACAATATTTTCACCTGAATCAGGATATTCTTCTAATACCTGGAATGCTGTTTTCCCGGGGATCGCAGTGGTGAGTAACCATGCATCATCAGGAGTACGGATAAAATGCTTGATGGTCGGAAGAGGCATAAATGCCGTCAGCCAGTTTAGTCTGACCATCTCATCTGTAACATCATTGGCAACGCTACCTTTGCCATGTTTCAGAAACAACTCTGGCGCATCGGGCTTCCCATACAATCGATAGATTGTCGCACCTGATTGCCCGACATTATCGCGAGCCCATCTATACCCATATAAATCAACATCCAGGTTGGAATTTAATCGCGGCCTCGAGCAAGACGTTTCCCGTTGAATATGGCTCATAACACCCCTTGTATTACTGTTTATGTAAGCAGACAGTTTTATTGTTCATGATGATATATTTTTATCTTGTGCAATGTAACATCAGAGATTTTGAGACACAACGTGGCTTTGTTGAATAAATCAGATTTCGGGTAAGTCTCCCCCGTAGCGGGTTGTGTTT
>NZ_JBMKHS010000083.1:0-3918 GCF_049238105.1 Enterobacter cloacae complex sp. IR5418
TGGCTGCACAACAGCCATTACGCCCAATCAACTGGTGCAGTCGTCTTCTGAAAATGACACTGTTTGTATATAATCATGAAAAAATGGTGAGTAGAGTTTCAGGGTAACAGGGGATGCTTATGTCGGTTTTCCACAACTGGCTACTTGAGATCGCATGTGAGAATTACTTCGTCTACATCAAACGCCTTTCCGCCAACGATACCGGCGCAACAGGTGGTCACCAGGTAGGGCTTTATATCCCTTCAGGTATCGTTGAAAAACTCTTTCCGTCTATCAACCATACCCGTGAACTGAACCCTTCGGTTTTTCTCACCGCACATGTGTCATCGCATGATTGCCCTGACAGCGAAGCCAGGGCAATTTATTATAACAGCCGTCATTTTGGTAAAACCCGGAATGAAAAAAGGATTACCCGCTGGGGTAGAGGCAGCCCACTTCAGGATCCTGAAAATACAGGGGCTCTGACGCTCCTGGCTTTCAAGCTTGATGAGCAAGGGGGGGACTGTAAGGAAGTAAATATTTGGGTATGCGCCAGCACTGATGAAGAGGACGTCATTGAGACCGCTATTGGTGAAGTTATACCCGGAGCGCTTATATCCGGCCCCGCAGGACAGATTCTAGGCGGACTATCTCTACAGCAAGCGCCAGTAAATCATAAATATATTCTACCTGAAGACTGGCACCTGCGCTTTCCGTCGGGAAGTGAAATTATTCAGTATGCAGCCAGCCATTATGTGAAAAATTCCCTTGATCCGGATGAGCAACTTCTTGACCGCCGGCGCGTGGAGTACGACATATTTCTATTGGTTGAGGAACTGCATGTTCTGGATATCATCCGGAAAGGATTTGGCTCTGTGGATGAATTTATTGCGCTGGCCAATTCTGTCAGCAATCGCCGTAAATCCAGAGCCGGGAAGTCGCTGGAACTGCACCTGGAGCATCTATTCATTGAGCACGGCCTGCGACACTTTGCGACGCAGGCCATCACAGAAGGTAATAAAAAACCCGATTTCCTTTTCCCTTCCGCAGGGGCTTACCACGATACTGAGTTTCCCGTAGAAAATCTGCGCATGCTGGCAGTCAAGACTACCTGTAAGGATCGCTGGCGTCAGATACTGAATGAGGCCGATAAAATTCATCAGGTGCATCTGTTTACACTCCAGGAGGGAGTTTCTCTGGCTCAATATCGGGAGATGCGGGAGTCGGGTGTCAGATTGGTCGTGCCATCATCTCTGCACAAAAAATACCCGGAGGCGGTGAGAGCTGAGCTAATGACGCTAGGTGCGTTTATTGCTGAGCTGACAGGGCTTTACGCAGATATTCCATAGATTATCTCCCGGCATAAATACCGGGAGGAGCGATCAGATTCGTTCAACCTTGCACGAATCGGCATTAACCGCTTTCAGGATATAAGGTTCAAGCAGTTTGGCTACGGCTTCAAACACGGGCACCACTACGGAGTTACCGAACTGCCTGTACGACTGAGTGTCTGACACAGGAATGCGAAAAGGCCTGCCATCTACTTTTTCAAAACCCATAAGGCGCGCGCACTCTCGCGGAGTCAGCCTGCGGGGCCGATGCGCCTGATTTTCTTCGTTCGCGAAGTCTGTTTCACCTGTGGCCATATCCCAGCCACGGTCTATCAGAATTTCAGACCCGTCTTTGTGATAGCGAGCAGAAAGCGTACGGGCAATGCTTTCTTTATTTTCAGGATTAACGAGGCCAAAACCGAATCCGTTACCCTTAGCTGCGTGCTTTTTGGCGTAGTTATAGAGATACTCCCAGAGTTTCGGCGTCAGTATATATTTGCTGTCAACCACGGGTTCCAGCAGTTCGCCAAATGACGGACGCTGTTCCGGATAAAAACGACTAATATCGCGCAGGGTAAAGCCCTGGTGAATGTTCAGATCACGGCGGAAACCGACCAAAACGATACGTTCTCGGTGCTGAGGTAAAAAGTGTTTTCCGTCGATAACTTTAGGATCGTTTTTGCCCATCTCAGCTGCATCCGCAACTTCATAGCCAAGTTCGTCGAGGGTATCCATGATGACTTTAAAGGTTTTACCCTTGTCATGGCTCTTCAGGTTTTTAACGTTTTCAAGAACAAAGATGGCAGGTTTTTTTGCGCGGATAATACGCGCCACATCGAAGAAAAGCGTTCCCTGAGCCTCACATTCGAAACCATGCGCGCGCCCGAGCGAGTTTTTCTTGCTTACGCCCGCAAGGCTGAACGGTTGACAGGGGAAACCTGCTAGAAGTACATCATGATCCGGCACATGCTCATTAATGTAAGCATAGGCATCGTTTTCAGGTACTTCAGGTTTATCACTGAGCGTGACTTCCCGAATATCTAGATTGAAAGTGTGTTCCTGAGCATCGTTAAACCAGTTAGCTTTATATGTGCGCACAGCCTCTTTATTCCATTCACTGGTAAAAACGCACTGGCCACCGATGGTTTCGAAGCCCTTCCGTATACCTCCAATCCCAGCAAACAGGTCAATAAACCGGAAGGCATAGTCAGGGTGATGTGCAGGCGCTTCCGGAAGCATTTTTCGTAGAAGTTCCTCTTCGGCTAACGTCAGCGTCTTAGGTGAGCACTTACCATTAATCCAGCGATTAAGAGTCTCGCGACTCCACTCATTTTTACCAACTTTTCTAAGCAGTTCAGCCACGTACTTCTGGTCATAGATTTCCAGCACCTGCCCGAGCAGCTTTTTATCATTTTCCTGTCGCAGTTGTTCTTCCGCTTCTGCTTTCTCAAGCAGATCCTGCGCCAGTAATTCAAATTCAGACATATTGCCTCCATTGGGTCTTATGGGTGAAACTGTATCACTCATTTGACCCAGATTGAATGTTTTTATCTGGATATTTAAACAGGTTTATTGTTAGGTAACGCACGTTGGCCACGCTGGAGCGTCTTCTGGGCCTGCTGTCGGCCTTTGAGGTCGTGGTATGGATGACGGATGGCTGGCCGCTGTATGAATCCCGCCTGAAGGGAAAGCTGCACGTTATCAGCAAGCGTTACACTCAGCGCATTGAGCGACATAACCTGAATCTGAGACAACATCTGGCAAGGCTGGGACGGAAGTCACTGTCGTTCTCAAAATCGGTGGAGCTGCATGACAAGGTCATCGGGCATTATCTGAACATAAAACACTATCAGTAAGTTGGAGTCATTACCGGTTCTCTTTGTCTTTTAGTGATTCTATAAACCTCATTACGTCTGAATATAAAAATCTATTATTTGATTTATGTGGCTCATGAGGTTGTGGGATGGTCTTGTTTTTGAATGTGCCAGTTTTCTTAATGGCAAAGATTAACTCACCTTCTGTTATTCCTAACATTTCAGCAAATGTTTTTGCTTCTATAGTTACTGACTTCATTTAATTAACTCTCATGGTATCGATTTTCTTTACCGGCATCTTTAACAATGGTGCTCGTTTCTAGTGTTGCTGCGGTACGCTTCATCATCGTCTGCGGGGCGGTTGCGATAGTGAAGGAGCTGCCGGGCGTGAGCAAATCTATCAGGCGCTGGCCGCTGATAATCTCCATCCGTTCACTGGCAATACTGACAGATTTTGAACCTGCGCCGGTTTTCCCGGTATGGCAAAACAGACCGCGACAGTTATGACGTTTAAGCAACTTCTCGAACTCCTGTACGTGCTGTAAAGCAATATGGCCGCGATAGCGTTTAGCCTGAATAAGATAGCGATATTTTCCTATTATTACCTGGCCGTCAATGCCTCCATCGCCGGTATAGCGTTTGTTTCTGATGGTTCTGAAGCCATGCGCTTCAAATCCTTCCAGCAACAGTTCTTCAAACACAAAAGGATCAATTTTCCTCAGGTAGTTAATTTTTTGGGCACTGTTGCAAATAGTCGGTGGTGATAAACTTATCATCCCCTTTTGCTGATGGAG
>NZ_JBMKHS010000084.1:0-3617 GCF_049238105.1 Enterobacter cloacae complex sp. IR5418
CTCCATCAGCAAAAGGGGATGATAAGTTTATCACCACCGACTATTTGCAACAGTGCCGTAAGCTGCACCTCAAACCCCCGGATCAGGCTCTCCAGGCCATGCAGAAAGGCCTGCTCACCATCATCACTGTCCATAATCTGCAGCGCTTCCCGCAATAGCGGCGGCAGGTTTTCGTCCGGTGCTGCAGGGCGGTCGGTCAGGGCGGCAGTATGCTCCTGCTGCTCCAGTACGGCACCAAGGGTAAAATGACTGACCGCTGAAATCGCATATAACCCGTCGCGCAGTGAAAAGCCGTTTTCTGTCATAAAGCGTAACTGGGTTTCCACCGTATCATACTGTTTTTCATCAGGGCGGGTGCCGAGGTGCACTTTTGCCCCGTCACGGTAACGCAGCAGCGCCCGGCGGAAACTCATTGCATTATTGCGCAGAAATGACTGCCAGGATTCCCCCGCCGCAGGCAGTGAATAATCATGATGACGCGCCAGGATCTCCACCGCCAGCGCATCCAGTAACGCCCGTTTATTTTTCACATGCCAGTAAAGTGTCGGCTGTTCTATTCCCAGCTTCTGCGCCAGCTTGCGGGTCGTCAGCCCGTCAATCCCTGTCTCATTCAGCAGTTCCAGTGCCGCATCAATAACCGATTCTCTGTTCAGCCGTGCCATGACCGTCTCCTCCGATTTTCAGATTGACACTCTATCATTGATAGGGATATATTCCAACTCTATCAATGATAGGGAATTAACACAGGATCTGAAAAATGAATAAACCCGCTGTCATCGCGCTGGTGATTACACTGCTGGACGCGATGGGAATTGGTCTGATCATGCCGGTATTACCGTCACTGCTGCGGGAATATCTCCCGGAAGCGGATGTGGCAAACCATTACGGCATTCTGCTGGCGCTGTATGCGGTGATGCAGGTCTGTTTTGCTCCGCTGCTGGGCAGATGGTCAGATAAGCTGGGGCGCAGACCGGTGCTGCTGTTATCCCTGGCGGGTGCCGCGTTTGATTACACACTGCTGGCACTGTCCAATGTGCTGTGGATGTTGTATCTCGGGCGGATTATCTCCGGGATCACTGGTGCCACCGGCGCGGTTGCGGCTTCGGTAGTGGCGGACAGCACGGCGGTCAGCGAGCGTACCGCCTGGTTCGGCCGTCTCGGTGCGGCCTTTGGTGCCGGGCTGATTGCCGGGCCGGCTATCGGCGGACTGGCGGGGGATATCTCACCGCATCTGCCGTTTGTCATTGCGGCAATACTGAATGCCTGCACCTTTCTGATGGTCTTTTTTATCTTTAAACCGGCGGTACAGACAGAAGAAAAACCGGCGGAGCAGAAACAAGAAAGCGCAGGTATCAGCTTTATCACACTGCTTAAACCTCTGGCGCTGTTGCTGTTTGTCTTTTTTACCGCGCAGCTTATCGGGCAGATCCCGGCCACTGTCTGGGTATTGTTTACGGAGAGCCGCTTTGCCTGGGACAGCGCGGCGGTCGGTTTTTCACTGGCGGGACTCGGGGCGATGCATGCACTGTTTCAGGCGGTGGTTGCCGGGGCGCTGGCAAAACGGCTGAGTGAGAAAACCATTATTTTCGCCGGATTTATTGCCGATGCCACCGCGTTTTTACTGATGTCTGCTATCACTTCCGGATGGATGGTGTATCCGGTCCTGATCCTGCTGGCAGGCGGCGGAATTGCACTGCCTGCATTGCAGGGCATTATCTCTGCCGGGGCATCGGCGGCAAATCAGGGAAAACTACAGGGTGTGCTGGTCAGCCTGACCAATCTGACCGGCGTGGCGGGCCCGCTGCTGTTTGCTTTTATTTTCAGTCAGACACAGCAGAGTGCGGACGGTACGGTGTGGCTGATTGGCACGGCACTGTACGGTCTGCTGCTGGCAATCTGTCTGCTGATCAGAAAACCGGCACCGGTGGCGGCCACCTGCTGACCGGCGCTATACAGGCAGCGCTGTTGTGCGGTATGGTGGACGGCATTCGTGCTTATCGCCTGCCATGATAAGCCTCAGACACAGAGGAACCGTTATGAAATCACGCGCAGCAGTCGCCTTCGGGCCGGGTTTACCCCTTGAAATTGTTGAAATTGATGTGGCACCGCCGAAGAAAGGTGAAGTGCTGGTGAAAATCAGTCACACCGGGGTATGCCATACCGATGCCTACACGCTTTCCGGTGATGATCCGGAAGGTCTGTTCCCGGTGGTGCTCGGCCATGAAGGTGCCGGGGTGGTGGTTGAGGTCGGTGAGGGCGTGACCAGTGTGAAACCGGGCGACCATGTGATCCCGCTGTACACCGCCGAGTGCGGCGAGTGTGATTTCTGTACCTCCGGTAAAACCAACCTCTGTGTTGCCGTCCGCGAAACCCAGGGCAAAGGCGTGATGCCGGACGGCACCAGCCGTTTTTCGTATAACGGTCAGCCGCTCTATCACTATATGGGCTGCTCGACATTCAGCGAATATACCGTTGTGGCGGAAGTATCACTGGCGAAAATCAATCCGCAGGCCAATGCGGAGCAGGTTTGCCTGCTCGGCTGCGGCGTGACCACCGGGATCGGCGCGGTACACAATACCGCGAAGGTACAGGAAGGGGATTCTGTGGCGGTATTCGGCCTCGGCGGTATCGGGCTGGCCGTGGTGCAGGGCGCACGTCAGGCAAAAGCGGGGCGCATCTTTGCCATCGATACCAATCCATCCAAGTTTGAGCTGGCAAAACAGTTCGGCGCCACAGACTGCATTAATCCCAATGATTATGACAAACCTGTTCAGCAGGTGCTGGTCGAAATGACCAAATGGGGTGTGGATCATACCTTTGAATGTATCGGCAATGTCAATGTGATGCGGTCGGCGCTGGAAAGTGCGCACCGTGGCTGGGGGCAGTCGGTAATTATCGGGGTGGCGGGTGCCGGAAAAGAGATTTCAACCCGTCCGTTCCAGCTGGTGACCGGCCGGGTCTGGAAAGGCACGGCGTTCGGCGGCGTGAAAGGGCGTACCCAGTTGCCGGGAATGGTGGAAGATGCCATGAGCGGCAAAATCGAGCTGGCGCCGTTTGTCACGCACACCATGGAACTGGATAAAATCAATGAAGCTTTTGATTTGATGCACGACGGCAAATCCATCCGCACAGTCATTCATTACTGATAACGTATTCAGGGAGATACTATGGAACGGATTGAACATCACGTCTGTTTCGGCGGCAGCCAGGAAGTCTGGCGTCACCACTCTGCGGTGACCGGCACGCCGATGACTTTTTCCGTGTTTCTGCCGCCGCAGGCAAAAACAGAGAAATGTCCTGTGCTGTACTGGCTTTCCGGGCTGACCTGCAACGAGCAGAATTTTATCACCAAAGCCGGGGCACAGCGTTACGCAGCGGAACACGGCCTGGTGATTGTCGCGCCGGATACCAGTCCGCGCGGCAGTCAGGTGGCGGATGATAAAGAGTACGATCTCGGCCAGGGTGCCGGGTTTTATGTCAATGCCACACAGGAGCCGTGGAAAGCGCATTATCAGATGTATGATTATATTCTGAATGAGCTGCACACCCTGGTAAGCGGGCATTTCGGCACATCGGAAAAACGGGCACTGTTGCAAAGTTAGCGATGAGGCAGCCTT
>NZ_JBMKHS010000085.1:0-3576 GCF_049238105.1 Enterobacter cloacae complex sp. IR5418
TCATCTGGTTTTGCGAATACTGATATTGATGATACAAACGGCCCACCGGCCTGTTGAGGAACCTGTAAAACGGAAAGGCTCGCTGAAGCCGTATATTTTCTGGAGGTTCATCAGGCGCGGAACTCATCGAGGCGCGGGAATAAAATCCCATTCAGACGCCGGATAGATTCAAGCAAGCCAACTTATCGTCAAAATCGGTGTTGCAAAAACGGGAGTGACCATAGATTCCGTTTTCTGAGACGACCACAGATCAGAAAAGACTGTGCAGCCGACTCTTGATATTCCGTGCAGTCACCTTCTGAAAATGACAGGCGCGGCACGGGAATCAAGGCATTGCGATTCTCGAAAATAGTTCTTGAAATTCTATTCTTGATTGCATATCATCTCAACGAGTTTCGATAAGAAAGGATGCGCATGCGACCGTCTGTTGTGCTTGACATGAAGCGAAGCGCAGTGCGTGAAGCGGTAGGCCGCTTTCGCGCCGCGAACCCGCGCGTCTTCGGCTCGGTGCTGCATGGCACCGACCGGGATGGCAGCGACCTCGACCTGTTGGTCGATGCGCTGCCCGGTGCCACGTTGTTGGACTTGGGCGATTTGGAAGAAGAACTGAAATCGCTGCTCGGCGTTGACGTCGATCTGCTGACTCCCGGCGACCTGCCGCCGAAGTTCCGGGCCAAGGTGCTCGCGGAGGCGCAACCGATATGAGCGAGAACCGCCTGCCCGATTACCTCGACCACATTCAGCAGGCCGCAACCGATGCGCGCAGCTTCGTGGAAGGGATGGCCAAGGACGACTTCTTGGCCGACAAGCGCACCCAGCAGGCCGTCATCATGAGCCTGATCGTCATCGGCGAGGCGGCCACAAAGGTGATGGATGGCTACGTCGAGTTCACCCAGGCGCATGCCGACGTGCCGTGGCGCAGCATGCGCAATATGCGTAATCGCATGGCTCACGGCTATTTCGACATCAACCTCGATGTGGTGTGGGAGACGGTACAGGAATGGCTGCCGGCGTTGCTCCAGCAATTGCCCGCCGTGCGTCAGGATGCCGACGATGAAGACCGTAACGACAACTGTGAAAGAGGGATCTCCGATGACTGTTGAATCGAGAATATTTTCTGTAGCCGAGTATGTTCAGCCGTCCGAAGGCGAGCCTATTCGTTCCGTTGTGCTTGAAACCCGAGACTCAATTATCGTGGTTTGGCATGTCCATCCCGGGCAGGAAATTGCGGCTCACATTCATCCTCACGGCCAAGACACGTGGACTGTTTTGTCGGGAATGGCTGATTACTTTCAGGGCAATGGGATTGTTCGTGCCCTCAGGGAAGGTGAGATAGCCGTGGCAAGACCGGGCCAAGTGCACGGGGCGCGAAATACAGGTACCGAGCCATTTGTGTTAGTCTCGGTTGTGGCATCAGCCAATGCCGGTTTCGTATTGGCTGAGCGATAGAGCCCAATCTCTGGAGTTGGTCCAATGAGCGGTCGGGGAGATAGGTAACAGACATGCAGCGGACACGGCTGCTAAACCAGGTCGCAAACCTCCTTGCGTCGCAGCGTGCCGCAAGCGACGCGATCAATCGAATGGGGTCGGCATGAGACTGAACACCATCCAGTTCCCGACCGCGTAGCCGCCTGTCCTGCCGATCAGGTCTTGACCATCGACGCCTGGGATCAGTCCTGAATGTTCTTGGAGACCACTACGTTATGAGCCGCAGCCGCCGCAAAACACCCATCGTCGGGCACACGACCTGCGGCAGCGAGCGCGAGGACAAGAAGCTCTGGCATCAGCGCTGGCGCACCCGTGAGCGCACGGCGCTGACCAGCGCGTCGCCCGAAGCCCTGAGCGCCCATCTGCCCCTGCTGGAAAACCAGGCCAGCAGCGTCTGGTCGATGGGCAAGGATGGCCGCTCCTACTGGCCCGTCAAGCGCCAGGCCGCCACGGCGGATCGCATCGCCAATCACAAGGGACGCAACCCGCAAGAACGCGCCTCCCTGAAAAAGCGCCTGCTGCGCAAGTGGATGAGCAAATGAAGCTCTCCTTCCATCAGCACATTGCGCTGTTCTGGATGATCGGTGCTCCGGGCGTCTTCGCGCCCGTGATCGAGAACGCCAAGCGGCCCGATGCCGGCGCCGTCATGGCGTGGGGTGTCGCGATCGTGGCGGTGATGATCCTCTTCACCCCTTTGCTGCTGCGCTGTCCACCATTCCGGCGCTGGTATGGCCGGACGGATGCGCTGTCGGAGCGGCAGCGCCAGGCGCTTGCCGAGCGCGGCCTGCGCCGCTACTACCAGACCGCTTTCGATGACGGCTACGTGCCCCGCGTGATGCCCTACGTGTGGCGCATCATCTGGACGGTCGGCGGGTTGATGGCTGTGACCGCCGTACTGCCTACCAACACCGGACGGCCAGCCTTCGATGCCTTGGTGGTCTTCTCGACCTGGTATCCGATAGGCGTGATGCTGCTGGTTTTCGCGTCGAGGCCCCTTGGCCGGTTGATTCGCCAAAGAGCACAGGAGCGGCGGAAATGAGCACGTCAACCATCGAGGCGCTGGCCAGCGCCTGGGCAAGGATTGCCGAGGAAGCGGAATTCCCCGCTGACTACGAGGGGACTGCCACACCACAAGCGCATCGGGCTAGCGAAGCTATTCAGGAGCAGATTCGGGAGCGCATCGTCGCCACCAACGACATGCGGCTGTTCAGCCTGCTGCACCTGCTGAGTCAGGCGTCGCTGCGCATGGAGCAAGCGCTGTGGCCGGAGGATTACGAGCGGATGACGCGCGAGGTTGAGGAAGCCCTGCGGCAAGCCACCGACGCCAACGCCAGATCGTACACCCACGAAGAAGTGATGCAGGCGATGCAGGAACGCATCGACCGGGCGCGAGACAAGCCATGTTGATTGGCTATGCGCGCGTCTCGACGCAGGATCAGAACCTGGAGCTGCAACGCGAAGCCTTGAGCAAGGCCGGATGTAAAAAGGTCTTCGAGGACAAGGTGAGTGGCACGCGGGCAGACCGGCCTGGCTTGGCCAAGACGCTCGAAATGCTGCGCGAAGGCGATACTTTGGTCGTCTGGAAGCTCGACCGGCTGGGCCGGTCGGTCAAGCAACTGGTCGATCTGGTCGGCGATCTGCACAAGCACGGTGTCCAGTTCAGGAGCCTCACCGACTCCATCGACACCGGCACACCATCCGGGCGGTTCTTCTTCCACGTCATGGCGAGCCTTGCCGAAATGGAGCGCGAGCTGACCGTCGAGCGCACCCGCGCCGGGCTGGAAGTCGCCAAGCAGCTCGGCCGCAAAGGCGGCCGCAAGCCGAAGATGACCGACAGCAAGATCGAGTCGGCCAAGAAGCTGCTGGCCAGCGGGGTGCCGCCCAAGGACGTGGCCAAGAACCTCGGCGTGTCCATTCCGACGCTGTACCGCTGGGTGCCAGCCTCCACGCACGCTTAGCGTGCTTTATTTAATGAGATGGTCACTCCCTCCTTCCCGGTACTATGCTGAGGACAGGCTTTCATTCGGAGAACTATCATGGAAAACATTGCGCTCATTGGTATCGATCTGGGTAAAAACTCTTTCCATA
>NZ_JBMKHS010000086.1:0-3309 GCF_049238105.1 Enterobacter cloacae complex sp. IR5418
TAACTTTGCAACAGTGCCGGATTGAATATAACCGACGTGACTGTTACATTTAGGTGGCTAAACCCGTCAAGCCCTCAGGAGTGAATCATGACCGTAGTCACGACCGCCGATACCTCCCAACTGTACGCACTTGCAGCCCGACATGGGCTCAAGCTCCATGGCCCGCTGACTGTCAATGAGCTTGGGCTCGACTATAGGATCGTGATCGCCACCGTCGACGATGGACGTCGGTGGGTGCTGCGCATCCCGCGCCGAGCCGAGGTAAGCGCGAAGGTCGAACCAGAGGCGCGGGTGCTGGCAATGCTCAAGAATCGCCTGCCGTTCGCGGTGCCGGACTGGCGCGTGGCCAACGCCGAGCTCGTTGCCTATCCCATGCTCGAAGACTCGACTGCGATGGTCATCCAGCCTGGTTCGTCCACGCCCGACTGGGTCGTGCCGCAGGACTCGGAGGTCTTCGCGGAGAGCTTCGCGACCGCGCTCGCCGCCCTGCATGCCGTCCCCATTTCCGCCGCCGTGGATGCGGGGATGCTCATCCGTACACCGACGCAGGCCCGTCAGAAGGTGGCCGACGACGTTGACCGCGTCCGACGCGAGTTCGTGGTGAACGACAAGCGCCTCCACCGGTGGCAGCGCTGGCTCGACGACGATTCGTCGTGGCCAGATTTCTCCGTGGTGGTGCATGGCGATCTCTACGTGGGCCATGTGCTCATCGACAACACGGAGCGCGTCAGCGGGATGATCGACTGGAGCGAGGCCCGCGTTGATGACCCTGCCATCGACATGGCCGCGCACCTTATGGTCTTTGGTGAAGAGGGGCTCGCGAAGCTCCTCCTCACGTATGAAGCGGCCGGTGGCCGGGTGTGGCCGCGGCTCGCCCACCACATCGCGGAGCGCCTTGCGTTCGGGGCGGTCACCTACGCACTCTTCGCCCTCGACTCGGGTAACGAAGAGTACCTCGCTGCGGCGAAGGCGCAGCTCGCCGCAGCGGAATGAGCGAACGTCGATATAGCCCGCTCGCGACGCTGTTCGCGGCGACCTTTCTCTTCCGGATCGGCAACGCGGTGGCGGCCCTCGCGCTTCCATGGTTCGTCCTGTCTCATACAAAGAGCGCGGCCTGGGCGGGCGCCACGGCCGCTAGCAGCGTCATCGCGACCATCATCGGCGCGTGGGTTGGTGGTGGCCTCGTCGATCGGTTCGGGCGCGCGCCCGTCGCATTGATCTCGGGTGTGGTGGGCGGCGTGGCCATGGCGAGCATCCCACTGCTCGATGCCGTTGGCGCCCTCTCGAACACTGGGCTGATCGCTTGCGTGGTGCTCGGTGCCGCGTTCGACGCACCCGGTATGGCCGCGCAGGACAGTGAGCTGCCCAAACTCGGCCACGTCGCCGGGCTCTCCGTTGAGCGCGTCTCGTCACTGAAAGCGGTGATCGGGAACGTCGCGATTCTAGGTGGCCCGGCCCTTGGGGGGGCCGCAATCGGCCTGCTTGGCGCTGCGCCAACGCTCGGGCTGACGGCGTTCTGCTCCGTCCTTGCAGGTCTGCTCGGCGCGTGGGTGCTTCCCGCGCGTGCCGCTCGGACGATGACCACGACGGCGACTCTCTCCATGCGCGCCGGCGTCGCTTTTCTCTGGAGCGAACCCCTGCTGCGCCCTCTCTTTGGTATAGTGATGATCTTCGTGGGCATCGTTGGCGCCAACGGCAGCGTCATCATGCCTGCGCTGTTTGTAGATGCAGGACGCCAAGTAGCAGAGCTCGGGCTGTTCTCCTCAATGATGGGGGCTGGTGGTCTCCTTGGCATTGCCATTCATGCGTCGGTCGGCGCCCGGATATCAGCGCAGAACTGGCTGGCGGTGGCATTTTGTGGCTCTGCGGTGGGCTCGCTTCTGCTTTCACAGTTGCCAGGCGTGCCGGTGCTGATGTTGTTGGGCGCGCTCGTGGGACTGCTGACCGGCTCAGTCTCTCCCATTCTCAACGCTGCCATCTACAACCGCACGCCGCCAGAACTTCTCGGCCGGGTACTCGGCACGGTCTCGGCGGTGATGCTGTCAGCCTCGCCCATGGTTATGCTTGCGGCCGGCGCGTTTGTCGACCTTGCTGGTCCGCTCCCTGGCCTCGTTGTATCGGCCGTGTTTGCGGGGCTCGTGGCTCTACTCTCGCTCCGTCTTCAATTTGCTACAATGGCGGCGGCAGCCACAGCCTCCGCCCCAACCCATACAGAAGGTGAACACTGATGCCCCGCCCCAAGCTCAAGTCCGATGACGAGGTACTCGAGGCCGCCACCGTAGTGCTGAAGCGTTGCGGTCCCATAGAGTTCACGCTCAGCGGAGTAGCAAAGGAGGTGGGGCTCTCCCGCGCAGCGTTAATCCAGCGCTTCACCAACCGCGATACGCTGCTGGTGAGGATGATGGAGCGCGGCGTCGAGCAGGTGCGGCATTACCTGAATGCGATACCGATAGGCGCAGGGCCGCAAGGGCTCTGGGAATTTTTGCAGGTGCTCGTTCGGAGCATGAACACTCGCAACGACTTCTCGGTGAACTATCTCATCTCCTGGTACGAGCTCCAGGTGCCGGAGCTACGCACGCTTGCGATCCAGCGGAACCGCGCGGTGGTGGAGGGGATCCGCAAGCGACTGCCCCCAGGTGCTCCTGCGGCAGCTGAGTTGCTCCTGCACTCGGTCATCGCTGGCGCGACGATGCAGTGGGCCGTCGATCCGGATGGTGAGCTAGCTGATCATGTGCTGGCTCAGATCGCTGCCATCCTGTGTTTAATGTTTCCCGAACACGACGATTTCCAACTCCTCCAGGCACATGCGTAAACGGAGGTGTGCAGAGTCCCTGCGGCAGGCGACGAACACGACCGTCGTCGATTAGTACCGGTACGGTCGGTGGTATCGAAGTCTTGATCACCACTCAGGTCTACGGCTTACAAATGGTGACCATCCCGATACTTGCGTCAGAGCACCGGGCCGATTCTTTGACAGTGAATCACTCCCGTAAGGTTGTGCCGGTGTGGGTGTCCCGGGTCGAGACGATACTCCGCCAATGCGCCCAGCAAACAACCTGGCCATCGCAGGTGGTGGGGAGCGGTGTGGCGGATGAGTTGGACAAGTTGGTGTAGCAGCACGAGCACGGCGAGATAACATCGCAGGAGTTCGACATGCTCAAGAGACAGCTGATTGCGAATCGCGATGCAGATTCATAACCCGATTGCGGGTTGGCTTCACTCCACCATCACCGAGCAGACTAGCACGGCGGGCTCTGTTGCAAAGATTGGCGGCAGTCAGAGGTAGGCTGTCGCTCTGCGCCGATCAGG
>NZ_JBMKHS010000087.1:0-3303 GCF_049238105.1 Enterobacter cloacae complex sp. IR5418
GCGCGTTACGCCGTGGGTCGATGTTTGATGTTATGGAGCAGCAACGATGTTACGCAGCAACGATGTTACGCAGCAGGGCAGTCGCCCTAAAACAAAGTTAGGCATCACAAAGTACAGCATCGTGACCAACAGCAACGATTCCGTCACACTGCGCCTCATGACTGAGCATGACCTTGCGATGCTCTATGAGTGGCTAAATCGATCTCATATCGTCGAGTGGTGGGGCGGAGAAGAAGCACGCCCGACACTTGCTGACGTACAGGAACAGTACTTGCCAAGCGTTTTAGCGCAAGAGTCCGTCACTCCATACATTGCAATGCTGAATGGAGAGCCGATTGGGTATGCCCAGTCGTACGTTGCTCTTGGAAGCGGGGACGGATGGTGGGAAGAAGAAACCGATCCAGGAGTACGCGGAATAGACCAGTTACTGGCGAATGCATCACAACTGGGCAAAGGCTTGGGAACCAAGCTGGTTCGAGCTCTGGTTGAGTTGCTGTTCAATGATCCCGAGGTCACCAAGATCCAAACGGACCCGTCGCCGAGCAACTTGCGAGCGATCCGATGCTACGAGAAAGCGGGGTTTGAGAGGCAAGGTACCGTAACCACCCCAGATGGTCCAGCCGTGTACATGGTTCAAACACGCCAGGCATTCGAGCGAACACGCAGTGATGCCTAACCCTTCCATCGAGGGGGACGTCCAAGGGCTGGCGCCCTTGGCCGCCCCTCATGTCAAACGTTAGGCGTCATGCATGAACCACACCGTCCCCGCAGAGGTATCCGCTCAGGTGCGGATAGTCGTCGACGTCATAAAGTCACATTTGGAGCCTGTGCTTCTTGCCATTTGTCAATGGCCATTAATTTTGACCCACCTTTGGCCAATAAAATTGACCCACCCTTGCACGTTTAACCCGTTGTTTTCTGTTTCAGCCGATAGCTCTCTCCTCCCAGCATAAAGATGTGTGAGTGATGGATGATTCGGTCGATGATCGGTACTGCCACGTTGTCGTCGTGGAAGAACTCGCCCCAGCAGGTGAAGTCCTTGTTGGTGGTCAGGATGATAGACCGGTATTCGTACAGACTGTTGATCAGCTGGAACAGGTTGTAGCGGGCCTGCCGGGTCATGGGCAGGTAGCCCAGCTCATCGATGATCAAGAGGTCGACCTTGCTCAGCTGGCTGATTTTCTTTTTCAGCTCGCCCTTCATTTCTGCCAGCTCCAGTTCTTCCACCAACTCCAGCGCGGTGCGAAACAATACCCGGTATCCGGCCTCGACGGCCTTGTGGCCAATCCCGATGGCCAGGTGGGTCTTGCCCACGCCTGGCGGGCCGATGAAGATCACGTTGTTGCGCTCGTCGATGAACCGGAAGTCCAGCAGGCTGTTGATCTGGCGCTTGCTGATGGTGGTCTGGTGGCGATAGTCAAAGCCCTCCAGATGCTTGTGCGCAGGAAAGCCTGCCGTCTTGTAATTGCGCTGTACCCGGTTGGCCTGACGCTGCTGGAGTTCGTATTCAGCCAGTCGCTGTGCAAAGCTCAGGAACGACATTTCACTGGCTTCGGCCTCGGCCAGTAACTGGGCGAGCTCTGCGGCGATGGAGGTCATGCGCAGGCTACGGTACTGGGCGGCAGTCTGTTCAAGCATGCCCATGGGTCACCTCCTGGCCAGTCGAGCGGCCAAGCTGTCGGTATGCACTCAAGTCCAGCTCTGACGGAGCCTCTGGCACGGGCTCAGGCAGACGCTCACGCCGGCTGGCCAGCTGGGTGGCCACCAGATACGCTTCGATCTGTCGGGCGGTCAGGCCCGGCTTCTGGCTCAGGTTCAACAGCATGTCCCGTTCAACAGGTGCGTGCTTACTCAGCAGGTTGCGTACTGCGAACAGTTGATCCTTATAGACCTTGGGCAAGGATCTCCGCAACTGATCACACAAGGCCAGGCTGAGTGCCTCGTCGCCCACCAGTACTTGAATGTCCTGCTCCAGCTGCTGCCGGCGCTGGGCATGGTCACGGTAGTGGTGGGTGTTTTTGATAATCTGACCTTTGCCGCCCGCCAACGCATGCTGGGCAATCACTTCGCCAGTTTGTAGATCAATCACATGCAGCTGGCTGTCGTCTTCCAGCACACCGACACGGCTTTGCTGCCAGGCCATGGGCACAGAGTACTTGTTGGCCTTCCAGGAGATCAGTCCGGTCTTATCCGCCTTGCGGGTCTCACGGGCTTCAGATGTGACGCAAGAGGGTGACAGGTAGGGCTTGAGCAGAGCCTGTTCGTCACGTTCAAAACGCAGCTGAGGTGCCTCACCTGTGGTGCCGTGTGCCCGCACATTGGCGACCTTGTCCAGCCAGTGATGCACATGCTCGCGCAGGTGCTGCTCATCACGGAAGGTCTCGCCGTAAAAGCAGTCCTGCTTGACGTATTTGACGCCCGCTTCAACCTTGCCCTTGCTCTCGGGGTCATAGCCTTCGCAAGCATGGATACGAAAGCCGGCTGTGGTGGCGTACTGATGAAAACGCTCGTTGAGGGTCAGCTCCCGGTATTTCTCCTCAATCACCACCAGCTTGGTCTGGTCGTACACCAGCTCTTCAGGCATGCCGCCAAAGTAGCGCAGCGCTTCGTCATGCAGCTGGATGAACTGCCGGGTATCCAGCGGCTTAAACGACAGGCCCACATACATCAGCCGCGAGTACGCCAGCACAAACACAACAAAGTGCACCACTGTTTCCACGCCACCAATCAGCACGTTACGCAGCTCGCCCGGGTCAACCTGGCACTGCACACCCGGCACCTCATCAACCACCGGCTCGTAATATCGGTGCTGACCGGTTGCAACCTCTTCCTTCAGCGCGCTGACGTAACGACGAATACTGCGCTCGGAGGTCGGCAGCTCACCCAGTTTCTCCTTGAGCTTGCGGGCAATCTTGACTGCACTGAGCCCGGGAAAGCTGGCCAGCAAGCTGATCAGGTATCCCCGGTAGGTGTCGAGCTGTTTGCTGCGGACAGGGTTATCCAGCTTGCGGGCAGTGGTTGTTTCATCCTGACGCAGATACTTGCGCACGCTGTTGCGCGAGATGCCCAGCTCCCGGCTGATGGCCCGAATGGAAAGTCCTTTGCCATCGTCATGTAATGATTTTATTTTGTGTATCACGTTCCACCTCATCATCAGAACGGTTCCCGGCCTGCCAAAAGGCTGGGAACCCTATCTGCATTTCTGGCCGGTTGGCCACCTTGGGGTGGGTCAAAATTAATGGCCAGGGCACTGTTGCAAAGTTAGCGATGAGGCAGCCTTTTGTCTTATTCAAAGGCCTTACA
>NZ_JBMKHS010000088.1:0-3228 GCF_049238105.1 Enterobacter cloacae complex sp. IR5418
CTCCATCAGCAAAAGGGGATGATAAGTTTATCACCACCGACTATTTGCAACAGTGCCATTTCTTTTCTCATTCCTTCAACACTAAAAGCTCCTTTAAAAAGGTTGCAGGGGGCGCATGATGGAAATAAGTTTTCTATAGCATGCAGTTCAGGGTGCATAACCTTACCCGTACTTCGGGCAACATGAGTTACGCCGCTGCCGACAGGGGCTCTCACCAGTTCAAAGTCGCGTCGAACAGGCTCAACATGATCGGCATGCCACCCTTTTTCAGGAAGCTTGCAACCACAATAGGCACAACGCCCCCCAAATTTCATTCGCAGCTCAGCTCGCTGTATTTTAGAGATCTTATTTTTAGGTTTTGAGAACCTACCATCAGGTGATTCAGCTTTGGATAACTTTGCTGAGGGCTCAGGTAATTCAACTAAATTCCCGTTGATATTTATCACCTTGACCATATCATTTTCCGCCTTTACTAAGCTCACGGGCACAGGAACTGGCTTAAGTAACCGCTAAAGATAACAGCCACTGACTGCATCTACCCAGACCTTCTGTTTATACTCAATAGGCCACCCCTCTTTATCTGCCCGGATGACGCAATCATTTACCGTGGTGCGTGACCGGATACGAACATCAAGCGGAAGCGAATCGTTATCCACACGAGCCTGTGCCTCATTTAAAATGCGTAAAAACATCTCTTTGGTCATTCAGATACCCCCTCAACTTTGCGAATTTTGATCAGATGAGGGCGACTCAGTTTACAAAGTTGTTCTGTCGCTTCATCAATCGAATTGAACCGATGAGCCTCTTCGATATTTAAAGTCCAGTATTTCGCTTTCCCTTCTCCCAGATCGGACTCAAAATAATTTCGCTTTACATCCATTTTTTTAGGCCTGCCATTTATCTTGACGACATTATGTCTGTCATCAAAAAGAAATTCGTCCCCCTCAAAAGTGATTAATACAAATGGCCCCTCAGGCTTGGAAGTCCGGGAACTTTCCATTTTCAAAGTCATACTTCAGCCTCTCGATAGAACTCATGAAACGTCAAATTAAAATGGACTCACACCACACTGATTCAGTATTCCTCCTGAACCCCATTAGGCTCTGTTGTGATTTCATATTTAATTCCGCCAGGTGCTCCCACAGCGTCCGCGACCGACTCACACAGCAGCGAGAGATCGTTGAGGGTCATTGGGTGTTCAATGTCCAGCGTGAAGAGTTTCCCGGCTTGCTTGGCGGCTGTCTTGTCAGCATGTTCGGCATTAAAAAGGTATACGGTGTGTTTTTCCTGAGCGGGTGTATTTTGATTTTGCATTGATGATCCTTTTGTTTAGTTCCCCGATTCCGGGGGTGAGTGAATTAATTTAAATTTATATTCGTCTGGTTTAATTAGAACGTTTCCACGCTATGCGTAAACAGGTAATGCAAGGGCTGTATCAACAGGATTAAAGTTACTTTTCTGGATGCAGCAACGCTTGGACATGATGTCCACATTACATCACGATCAAAGCTAAGTTTTTTTTGTATAACCCCTCCATTTTCGTGTGTTTCGCGTTTCAGACGCTTATACGACCTGCTTGACCATCCTCATCAGAAGGCGGTTTAACAGTCCTTTCGCTGTCGGGCGATTGCTATCGACATAGTAAAAACCTGTTTTGGTCGTACCGTGAGCACTGCTCAGCACCCTCAGTTCCCAGATAACGTCACGGATAACGCCGCCATTTTCTGGCTTAAGGCATTCAGATAAATGGCGCATGAAACGAGCTCTTACGGCACGGTAATAGCGGAACTCCTCTGGCTGGTTAGTATTTTCTTTCACCCGGAGTCGCTGGTTACACAGAGTTAGAACTGCATCCATCATTCCCGCCTTCAGCTTCGCCTGGATCGCACCTTGTTGCTGTTCCCTCTCACCTTCGAGTAACGTTAAAATTCTTTCTCCGAGTGCCGTCTTGTTGTGTACGTGCAACTGAACACAGGCAGCTACGCATGCCCAGAATCTGAACTTTTTTATCTGTCCACGCAATTTCCGGGCTACAACCTGACGGTATGCAGAATCACTGAGTATTTTAAAACGCCGACTGGCAACCAGCTCTGGAAGCGACACTCTGTCGCCTATCCCCAGGCGGGAAAAGGTTTGTCCCCGCTGTGCGAGACGATGATAGACAGCGCCCTTGCCTTTTGAAATTCGGACCGCGCCATAACGAAGAAGATACTGAGCAGCAGTCGTTGGAGTAAACTCACCGTCAGCGATGCGCTGGCGTAACCCGTCGTATTCATGCCAGATAATCCAGGACGCCGTATCTTCTTCAACAGTCAGCTCATCCTCTTCCTCGAATGCCACGACGACAGAACTGCTCTCTCCGGTCTTTAGGCTACGTGAAGCCCTGGGGTCAGCCTGCCCGTCAAAATAGGTCATCAGCGGCAACGTATCAGTCAGTCCATCATAAGCTGTACCGAACCGGCCTCCGGGCAGTTTCATCCAGAGTGGAGCTGGCATTGGTGTACGGGGCACAGGCTGCATGTCAGGCTCATCCTCAAGAAGGTCCAGATCGGCCTCTTCCCAGACCCTGCGATAGATCTCAATTGCCCGAAACGGGCGAGGGTTGAAACAGTGCAACGACCAGAGGAAATCAACGTGGATCACGTTTGCTTCCTGTACAAGCCGAAATTGTGGCTCAGCCATACGACGGTTATAAGCCGTATCGTCAACCTCGCCGGAAAGTAGCTTTCTGCGATGCTCTGCCGCACGTCTTGCTTCAACATAATCAAGGCTGCAACAGGCATGAAAAAGACGTTCAGTCAGGGACGAAGAAAAGATATTGGGTTGAAGACGCACATATCCGCCTTCGAACACTTTACGACCGATATAATCCCGCAGGCTCCAGTCGTACTGGATCTTAGAAAGAAATCGCTGAAGACGACTCAGGCCAGCCTGATAACCGTATTTCTCCGGGTCAGTTCGAAGGAGCGTTTCCATTGAATGGTCAACCCCTACTGCTGTGCAAAATGAGCACCCTATAATTCTGATCATTTAGAAATTTTTTTGCGTTTAAAATCAATGAATTGAAAGATTTCATTTTTCTAAGTCTGATAAAACAGATGAAAACCCAACTGACTATACTCATAAAACTCAATCTTTGCGCTGCTGTACGATACCAGTAATTACAGGTGCCGAGTTTAACATCATGAAAAGTAGCCCAATAATGAATGACGCAACGCCAGCTGCGGT
>NZ_JBMKHS010000089.1:0-3106 GCF_049238105.1 Enterobacter cloacae complex sp. IR5418
TCAGCATAGTACTGGGAAGGAGGGAGTGACCATCTCATTAAATAAAGCACGCTAAGCCGGTTGCAGCGGTCGTAGCGGCCTGAACTTGCCCGCGCCGATCTTGGCGCTGCTGCGCCAGAGGTAATCGCCGGTGAGGTTGATGTGCTCCCAACCGAGCGGCGACAGGTACTGCAACAGCGCGTCATCAATGGCATGGCCGTTGCCACGCAGCGCGTGCGCAGCCCGTTCCAGATAGACCGTGTTCCACAACACGACGGCAGCCGTTACCAGATTGAGGCCGCTAGCCCGGTAGCGCTGCTGCTCGAAACTGCGGTCGCGGATTTCACCCAGGCGGTTGAAAAACACTGCCCTGGCCAGCGCATTGCGCGCCTCGCCCTTGTTCAGGCCGGCATGCACGCGGCGGCGCAGTTCCACGCTTTGCAGCCAGTCCAGGATGAACAGCGTGCGCTCGATGCGGCCCAGCTCGCGGAGCGCCACGGCCAGGCCGTTCTGGCGTGGGTAGCTGCCGAGCTTTCGGAGCATCAGGGAGGCCGTCACCGTGCCCTGCTTGATCGAGGTGGCCAGCCGCAGGATTTCGTCCCAATGGGCGCGGACGTGCTTGATGTTGAGCGTGCCGCCGATCATGGGTTTCAGCGCGTCATAGGCGGCGTCGCCCTTCGGGATGTAGAGCTTGGTGTCGCCCAGGTCGCGGATGCGCGGCGCGAAGCGGAAGCCCAGGAGGTGCATCAGGGCGAAGACGTGATCGGTGAAGCCCGCCGTGTCGGTGTAATGCTCCTCGATCCGCAAGTCGGACTCGTGGTACAGCAGGCCGTCGAGCACGTAGGTCGAATCGCGCACGCCGACGTTCACGACCTTGGTGTGAAATGGCGCGTACTGGTCAGAAATGTGGGTGTAGAACGTCCGCCCTGGGCTGCTCCCGTATTTCGGGTTGATGTGGCCGGTGCTCTCGGCCTTGCTGCCGGTGCGGAAGTTCTGGCCGTCCGACGATGAGGTGGTGCCGTCGCCCCAGTGCTCGGCGAAGGGATGGCGGAACTGTGCGTTGACCAGATCGGCCAGCGCCGCCCCGTAGGTTTCGTCGCGGATGTGCCAGGCTTGCAGCCAAGCCAGCTTGGCGTAGGTCGTGCCGGGGCAAGACTCCGCCATCTTGGTCAGGCCCAGGTTGATCGCGTCGGCGAGGATCGTGGTCAGCAACAGGTTCTTGTCTTTGGCCGGGTCGCCCGATTTCAGATGCGCGAAATGCCGAGTGAAGCCCGTCCATTCGTCCACCTCCAGCAGCAGTTCGGTGATCTTGACGTGCGGCAGGATCATTGCCGTCTGGTCGATCAGCGCTTGGGCGGTGTCGGGTACCGCCGCGTCGAGCGGCGTGATCTTCAAGCCTGACTCGGTGATGATGGCGTCCGGCAGCTCGTTGGCCGTCGCCATACGGTTGACGGTGGCAAGCTGTGTTTCCAGCAGCGTCAGCCGGTCGTTCAGGTACCGGTTGCAGTCGGTGGCCACGGCCAGCGGCAATTCGCTGGCCTGCTTGAGGCTGGCGAATTTCGCGGGCGGCACCAGGTAGTCCTCGAAGTCCTTGAACTGGCGCGACCCCTGCACCCAGATGTCGCCGGAACGCAACGCGTTCTTCATCTCCGACAGCGCGCACAGTTCGTAGTAGCGCCGGTCGATGCCGGTGTCGGTCATGACCAGCTTCTGCCAGCGCGGCTTGATGAACTCGGTCGGCGCGTCGGCGGGCACCTTGCGGGCGTTGTCGCTGTTCATGCCGCGCAGCACCTCGATGGCGTCGAGCACGTCCTTCGCGGCGGGAGCGGCCCGCAGCTTGAGCACGGCAAGGAATTCCGGCGCGTAGCGGCGCAGCGTGGCGTAGCTTTCGCCGATGCGGTGCAGGAAATCGAAGTCCTCGGGCTGCGCAAGCTTCTGCGCTTCGGTGACGCTCTCGGCGAAGGCATCCCAGGACATGACGGCCTCGATGGCGGCGAACGGATCGCGGCCCGCCTGCTTGGCCTCGATCAGCGCCTGGCCGATGCGGCCGAACAGCCGCACCTTGGCGTTGATCGCCTTGCCGGACGCCTGGAATTGCTGCTGATGCTTGTTCTTGGCGGCGTTGAACAGCTTGCCCAGGATGCGGTCGTGCAGGTCGATGATTTCGTCGGTGACGGTGGCCATGCCCTCGATGGCAAGCGCCACCAGGGTGGCATAGCGTCGCTGCGCCTCGAACTTGGCCAGGTCGGCGGGCGTCATCTGGCCACCCTCACGGGCGATCTTGAGCAGGCGGTTCTGGTGCACCGACCGCTCGATGCCAGAAGGCAGGTCGAGCGCCTGCCACGCTTTGAGGCGTTCGATGTGTTCCAGCATGTGCCGCGAATTCGGTTTGACGGGCGATTGGCGCAGCCAGGCCAGCCAGGTCGTTTTGCCGTTGTCCCGACGCTTGAGCAGATCGTCGAGGCGGCGGCGATGCGCGTCCGACAGCGGTTCGGCCAAGGCATCGTAGATGCGCCGGTTGGCGCGGGTGATTGCTTCGGCGCTCGCCCGCTCGACGGCGTTGAGGGCAGGCAGAATGACCGACTGCTGCCGCAGGTGCTCGATCAAGGTGCTGGCCAGCACGATGCCCTTGTCGGTCTGCAAGGCCATCTCGGTCAGCAACTGGACGGCCTGCCGGTAGTGGCCCATGGTAAAGGGCTGGAAGCCGAACACCGTTTGCAGTTCGACCAGGTGCTCGCGCCGGGTCTGCTCCCGCTGCCCGTATTCGTCCCAGCTTTCGACGCTGACCTTGAGCTGGTCGGCGACCAGTTTCAACAAGGGCGGAAACGGCGGCTCATCGACGCCCAGGATGACACCAGGAAAGCGCAGGTAACAGAGCTGCACGGCGAAGCCCAGCCGGTTGGCCGGGCCGCGCCGCTGCCGGATGATGGAGAGGTCGGTTTCGCTGAACGTGTAGTGACGGATCAACTCATCCTTGGTGTCCGGCAACGCCAGCAGGCTTTCGCGCTCGGCGGCGGACAGGATTGAACGACGTGGCATATTTACTGATCCGTTCTCAAGTATTGATACAGGGTTTCGCGACTGATTCCGAATTCACGAGCCAGCTTGGCACTGTTGCAAAGTTAGC
>NZ_JBMKHS010000090.1:0-2885 GCF_049238105.1 Enterobacter cloacae complex sp. IR5418
GAAGATGCGTGATCTGATCCTTCAACTCAGCAAAAGTTCGATTTATTCAACAAAGTCTGAAAGACCTTGCCAGCCGTGGGTTCAGCATTGTTAACAGCCAAGGGGGCGAGAGCCGAAATCCGGCACTGAGTGCAAAGGCAGATGCTGAAAAAATTATGATTAAAATGTCGTCGCTGCTGGGCTTTGATCCGGTAAGCCGCCGCCGTAACCCGGTAGAAACGGAAGAGGAAGACGAGCTTGACCGTCTGGAATGAGTACGCAAACGCGATAAAAACGGGTGAAATCCCGGCCTGTAAGCGCGTAAAACAGGCCGTGGAAAGGTACTTTTCAGACCTGAATGACCCCCGTTATGAGTTCGATACGGCGACCGTAGAACGGTTTATTGCGTTCTCCCGGCTCTGTCCACACGTCAAAGGTCCGCTGCGGGGCCAGCCTATCGAGCTGGAACCGTGGCAGCAGTTCGCCTTTGCTAACCTGCTGGGCTTTAAGGTCAGGGAGTCAGGACGCCGGAAATACAGCAGCGCATTTATTGAGGTGCCGCGTAAGAACGCCAAATCCACCGTGGCCGCCATGCTGGCTAACTGGTTTCTGGTAATGGAGAAGGGCCAGCAGGATATCTACACGGCGGCGGTGAGCCGGGATCAGGCCAGAATCGTGTTCGACGATGCCCGCCAGATGTGCCTGCTGTCAAAACCGCTGAAAAAGCGCGTAAATATTCAGGCGCATAAAGTCATTTTCCCGAAGAGCAACAGCCTGCTAAAGCCTCTGGCGGCGAAAGCGGCCACCATTGAAGGGACTAACCCCAGCCTGGCGATTGTCGATGAATACCACCTTCACCCGGATAACGGCGTTTATTCCGCGCTTGAGCTAGGTATGGGCGCACGTCCTGAGGCGATTTTGTTCGCCATCACGACAGCCGGGAGTAACGTTGTCTCCGCCTGTAAACAGCATTATGACTACTGCTGTCAGATTCTGGCCGGGGAAGAGAGCAATGACTCGCTGTTTGTCCTGATCTACGAGCTGGACGACGAAAGCGAGGTTGAGCAGCCGGGAATGTGGATCAAGGCCAACCCTAATCTGCATGTGTCCGTTGACGCGGCGAAACTGGAATCCACCATCCAGAAAGCGCGGGGGATACCTTCGCAATGGGTGGAGATGCTGACCAAGCGTTTCAATATCTGGTGTCAGGGTTCCACACCGTGGATGGGTGCTGGGGCATGGGATGCCTGTGCACTCGACTACACCGAAGACGATCTGGCCGGGATGGAGTGTTACGCCGGATTTGACCTGTCCTCAACCAGCGATATTACCAGCGTGAGTTACGCTTTCCCGTTCGACAGGGAGATCAGACTCCTTACCCGTCATTATCTGCCGGAAGCGCAGCTGCTTAGCGTCGCCAACAAAAACCGCGCCATCTACCGCCAGTGGGTAAAAGCGGGATGGATACGCACTACCCCCGGCGACTGCATCGACTATGACCGCATCCGTGACGATATTCTGCACGACGCTGAAACATTCAATATCCGGCTGGTGGGTTTCGATACGTGGAACGCCACGCACCTGCGCACCCAGCTACAGGGAGCAGGGCTTGATGTGGAGCCTTTCCCGCAAACCTATCTCAAGTTCAGTCCGGTGGCGAAATCCTTTGAGGTGTTCGTTAACCGTAAGGTAGTGCGCCATCGCGGCGATCCTGTTTTGTCCTGGGCGATTGGTAACGTGGTGATGGAGACGGATGCCAACGCCAACATTAAGCCCAACAAGAAGAAATCTTCCAACAAGATAGACCCGGCTGTATCCGCGCTGATGGCGTTCGGTACCTTCCAGGCTGAGCACGAGGATTTTGCTTTCGATATGAGCGACAACCACAAACAACGGTTGGCGACATTTAACGGTATCTGACAGGGGGTAATATGCAACAGGTATTAACTACTATGAAAACCACGATAAAACTCAGCGGCTCAATGGCTCAGCGATTTGGCAGGACACATCGCCGTGCACTAACGTCCGCCAGCGAAGTTTTCAGGGCGCTTTCTAACACCATTGACGGCTTTGATGCCTATCTGCGTGAAGCTCGGGCAAAGGGACTGGATTTTGTTATTTTCCGGGATCGTCGCAATATCGGGCACGAAGAGTTTGAACTCCTGGGGCCGGGTGATGAGCTGAGAATTATTCCGGTAATACGAGGAAGTAAGCGGGCAGGTCTGTTCCAGGCTGTTCTCGGTGTAGCATTGATTGCTGGTGGTATAGCTCTTGGTCCAGCAGGTGCCGCAATGATTGGGAAGGGCGCTGCATTAAACATTGGCCTTGTTGGAGCATCAATGGCCTTGGGTGGAGTAGTCCAGTTACTTTCCCCGCAGGTATCAGGCCTGCGAATGCGTCAGGAACCTGATAACAAACCCTCCTATGCGTTTGGTGGTCCCGTTAACACGACAGCATCTGGCAATCCCGTTCCCCTGCTTTATGGGCAACGGGAAATTGGCGGCGCAATTATCTCCGCCGGGATTTATGCAGAAGATCAGCAATAGAGGCTCATATGAATAAAATTTTACTTATCGCTGCCCTGGAAGAGATTGCTAGTCGCGAGGGCCATGAACTTAACGGGCGGGATCATCTTATGGTGCGCAATCGCGTTGCCGCTTGCTTGGCTGCGAAAGAACGCCACCGGCAAAGGATGGATGCCAAACCGTATCAATGGAGAAAGCCGGAAAGGCCAAGGTGATAAACCCAACCTATCAAAGCACTGGACTATGTTCTGGTGCTTTTTTGTTTGTGCGAGCAATCGTGTATAAACATATGTATAAACAGAGATAAAAAAGGCGCTTCCCCATGCCGGTTAGCGCCTTTTTAAACAAACACTTAACTGATTAGTATCAGTTCATGCCGTA
>NZ_JBMKHS010000091.1:0-2851 GCF_049238105.1 Enterobacter cloacae complex sp. IR5418
GAGAGCATGAAAAACCTCGGGGCAGCCATCGAATGATGCCATCTACAGGGGTTAAAATAACCACCATCATTTCATAACAATACCTGCTGACTATGAAGATCTACGTCATCAAAATAGCAGTTCATGGAGTCAGTCCGATGGTCTGGCGTCGGCTGAGAATTGCTGCCGACACGTCACTGGCCGCGCTTCACTTCATTTTCCAGATAGTGCAGGGCTGGGGGGACGACCATCTCCATCAATTTCACATTTATGGCAAAGATTACGGTATCTCCTACGAAGGAGGCATCGGTTTTGTCGATAATCCGTTCCGGGTCGTGATTGATGATTTTGCTTTTGATGCTGGCGATCGCTTTACCTATGAATACAATTTCTTTGAGCACTGGCTTCATGACATTCGTGTTGAGGCCATTTATGAAAACTCTACGCTGAAAGCGCCGTTTTGTATAAGCGGCCATGGTATGCCCGGAGCCACAGCTGCGGATGAGTTCGATAAAACCCTGGCGTTTCTTGAAGCTATCGTTAATGCGGATGATGAAACAACGGTCGGCGAGATCCGCCCTTTTGCTGACGACCTGGATGCTGTCAGGTTCAACCGCCACAAAATCAACCGGCAACTGAGCAGGCTCGACCTTGCATCTCCGGTACTGGAGCCTGAAGTTATCTGGCTGGGCCGTCGTCGCTGACTGATGTCTATAAAGGTATACGTTTTCAGCATGCCTCTCAGATCCCCGAAAAAATGTCTATAAACCTCCCTAAATCAGTGTTTATGGATTATTCTTTAAATCTCTATGATGTTTAAAGACCTTCCGGAGGTTTTGCGTGCAATATGCCTACATCAGGGTAAGCTCGGCCGATCAGAATACGGCCCGTCAGGAAGAGGCATTGTCAAAGGCGGGTTTTCAGCCTGATAAAATTTGTGTTGAGCATGCCAGCGCGAAGGACACAAACCGCCCGGGGTTACAGGAACTCCTGGGGCAATTACGCCCTGGTGATACGCTTCTGGTTCATTCCATCGATCGCCTTTGCCGGAATATGTCGGATATGTGCGCTGTCACCACCCGGCTTCGTGACCAGGGCGTTACCCTTATTTTTCTGAAAGAGCAGCTGACGTTCAGCGCCGGCACAAACAATCCGATGCAGGAACTGCAGCTGCACATGATGTCGGCATTCAGCCAGTTTGAACGAGCCTTACTGAAGGAAAGGCAGGCCGACGGCATCGCCGCGAAAAAAGCACGGGGTGAAAAAACAGGGCGCCCCGGCGCCGATATCAAAAAGATCCAGGAAATTGACGCACTCAGAAGCAGAGGGGTCAGGCTCAGGATCGCCTGCGACCATGCGGGCCTTGGCGTTTCCACATATTATAAGCTTCGTCACCAGATGAACAACCAGTAGCCGGGAGATAGTCATCCACCACAGCAGGAGGCAATGATGCAACTGACGCTCCAGATAGTCATCACCGATGAATCAGGCTCCAGTCGAACGGAGGAACTGATGACAATCCAGAAATCAGGGGAGACCCGGAACGACATCGGATTATCGGTGTCAGAATCCAAGCTGTTGCTGAATACGGTCCAGCAGTCGGTGGTCCAGCTGCAGGCAGACGAATATACTCAACACCATATCCGGTGCCCTCACTGCCTTGCTGCGCGCAGAATCAAAGGCAAACAGAAAATACGGTACCGGACGCTGTTTGGCGTTATTCCGGTATCCGGGCTTCGGGTGTACCGGTGCCGTTGTGAAGAGAGTGATACAAAGACAGTCAGTTTGCTCAGCGACTGGGCCGGCGATTATTCTCACCCGGCACTGAAATATATTGAAACCCGCTGGGCCTCGATGATCTCCTATGAAATGACGACTCGTCTGCTGAAAGATATTCTGCCGGTGGGCCACAGCCTGAATGCCTCAACGGTGAGGAATCATTTATGCCAGGTGGCGCAGCGTCTTGACGCTGAGGCTGAAGCTCATTCAGGTTTTCTTTCCGGCTGCCCCCGCGACTGGGGGAACCTGCCCAGGCCAGGAAAACCGCTTGTGGTGGGTATAGATGGTGGTTATGTTCGCGATCGGGATGACAAAAAGCGTAATTTTGAAATTATTGCCGGGAAGTCTTTTTCCGTTGGTGCGCCTGCTGACACCCGCCGCTTCGGTTTTGTTCAGAAGGATGACTGTCATCCGGAACGCAGGCTCATGACCCACCTTTCAGCGCAGGGAATGCAGGCCAACCAGCAGATATTTTTTCTGTCCGACGGCGCGGATAATCTCAGGGACCTCCAGTTCGGTATGTACCCTGAGTCAACGCATGTGCTGGACTGGTTTCATATCACCATGAGGCTGAAGGTGCTCATGCAATATGCCCGGGGACTGCTGGTATCAGATCCAGAGGCGGGGAGTAAAGTTCTGGCACTGCTGGAAAGCATTAAACGATATCTCTGGCATGGCAATGTTGTCGCTGCGCTGGAACATATTGATAATTGCGTTATGTATTGCGATGACCCTGAACTCAGCTATCCTAGCCTGAAATCCCTGCAAAAACATCTGGATGAAATGTATACCTACATCCGGAATAATAAGATGATGATCCCAAACTACGGCGAAATGCGTCGGTACGGAGAGCCGGTATCAACCGCGTTTGTGGAATCCACGATCAATGAAGTGATCGCCAGACGAATGGCCAAAAAGCAGCAGATGCAGTGGAGCAGAAAAGGGGCTCATTATTTGTTACAGACCCGGACCGCCGTTTTGAATAACGAACTGCAGGATAAATTTGTCTGCTGGTATCCGGGTTTTCAAAGTGACGGGAAGGGACCAGCGATGGCAGCATAGCTCACGCTGCCCCAATATTTTTTATGCTCTC
>NZ_JBMKHS010000092.1:0-2765 GCF_049238105.1 Enterobacter cloacae complex sp. IR5418
GCTCCATCAGCAAAAGGGGATGATAAGTTTATCACCACCGACTATTTGCAACAGTGCCGAATGGAGAAGGCGCGCATCTGGGAGATCACAGACCGTACCGTCCGCACCTGGCTTAGCGAAGCGGTGGAGTCCGCAGCGGCCGACGGGGTGACGTTCTCAGTACCGGTGACCCCCCATACGTTCCGTCACTCCTACGCGATGCACATGCTGTATGCCGGCATACCACTGAAGGTTTTGCAGAGCCTGATGGGCCACAAATCGATTAGCTCGACGGAGGTCTATACGAAGGTGTTTGCGCTCGATGTCGCGGCGCGCCATCGTGTGCAGTTCGCCATGCCGGAAGCTGAAGCTGTTGCGTTGATAAAAAAGTTAACTGAAGTGGTCAACAAAAACTGGCCACCGCGTTAGAGTTTTTCCAGTATCGGTTTTCTGATTCGTTTGGCGGTAACCCACCATTATATTCGTGCGGTCTTAGTGCGCTGTAATATCCAACGATATAGTCCGTTATTGCGTGAGCTGCATCGCTGAAGCTTACATAGCCCGTCGCCGGCACCCATTCGTTCTTCAGACTCCTGAAGAAGCGCTCCATTGGGCTGTTATCCCAGCAGTTTCCACGCCGACTCATACTCTGCCTGATCCGGTATCGCCACAGTAACTGCCGGAACTGCCTGCTCGTATAATGGCTGCCTTGGAGGCCCTTCTAAGAGTCAAGCTGTTATCGGGATACTGTTGATCCGCCTGTTTTGATTGCGCAGTAACGTGTAAACTTCGCGGGAGATATATCGCTTTAGACAGCGTATCGCTTCCATTTTTGTATGTCCTTCGGCTACACGCCTGGCGACATATTCCTTTGTTTTTGCGTCAGTTCGTAAGCGTCCGATGGCGATGATGTGAAGTGCACTATTTGCAGCACGATCTCCACCACGATTAAGTCGGTAACGGTTCGTTTTTCCAGAAGAAACGGGGACCGGGCTGACACCACACAGTGCCGCAAATCCTGATTCTGATCTTAACCGTTGAGGATTGTCTCCGGCAGTGATCAGCAACTGTGAAGCGCTTTCGTATCCGATAGCATTACGTTTAATCAGCTCAGGTGCCAACTCGTCGACAATTGCCGCAATCATGACATCCAGATCAGCGATTTCGTCATGTAACTCGAGATAGCGTCGGGCAAGGGACTTTAATGAAATGCGATAAACGTTGGTTACATTGCGGTATTCACTGGCATCAGGTCTCCAGGAACCCAGGGTCCTGATGAGCTGCATGCGCGTCATATTTCTGAGCTGTTCACGTAATTCATCCGGGGCAGAGATAATATTTGAATGGATAATCTGGAGAGCGACTCTGCGGGCTGATATTGCTGTTTTTCGGCAAGTTTTTAATACCCGCAGGGACTCAATCATGCCATCACGCGTTTTGGGAGTAACTGTCCTGATGCCTGAGAATGCTGCATGAGCGGCACATTCAGCATCAATTGTGTCACTTTTACCCCGTTTGCGTCGCTCCATCCGGTCTGGAGCAGTCACCTCAAGAACTTCTAACCCGGCGTTCTGAAAATAACGAAGCAAACCGGAACCATAGGTACCTGTGCACTCAACACCAATTCGCTTTAATGTCCCAAACGAGGTCATCCATGCCAGCATCTGCCGGTAACCTTGTCGTGTTGTGGAGAAATACTGAGTCCCAAGGACTTTATTGTTCTGATCTACGACAGCGGCAACGTGCAAATCTTTATGTGTATCCACGCCACCCACAACGGCAGCTTCGGTAACTTTATCAACCATGACAGAGCTCCTGTGAGGAAACAGAGTTGAATCTCCAGACAGATAACCCGGACAGGACAGTAACGAGACAAGCCGTCAGGCCCTTCTTGAGTCACGCGCATCGGTGAGGAGATGCCTCGCATGAAGGCGCTTCCGGCAACCGACGGGTCCAGGGCAGGACACAAAAGGTCGATCGCTGTGTGAGTCAGGATGCGGGAAGGTCTTCACTGCATCAGTAATCACACCAATCTGGTTAAACGGCAAACTAAGTGGTGGTAAAGACTGACATCGGCATTATTACTATCGCTGTGGAACATCACCCCGACTGGCTTACCACGGGTTTCCCATGCCATTTCCAGTGCTTTCATGGTGAGCCTGCTGTCCGGCGAGAACGACATGGCCCAGCCCACTGGTTTTCTTGCGAACAGGTCGAGAACAACGGCGAGGTACGCCCAGCGCTTACCCGTCCAGAGTAGAGTAAGAGGCAGGGCGTAGTCGGACTATTTCCCTGCCTCTCCTCCCCGAACCGGACGTGCACCTTTCAGCGCATCCGGCTCTCCATTTAAATGCTGGCGAACGCCATTGCCACTTCTGTAAAGCGCGATGTATACGTGTTTCTGGTCTCCGTCCTCAGATAGGGATTACCTTCGGGTAGCCGCCAGCGGAACAGCTTCTTGCCTTGCCCCACCAACCGGTACAGTATTTCGCCGCTGAGCTTGCCGTGATTGGTTTTACCAAATAAAACCCACGTTTTGCTCTGACCCGGTTTCGGTGATTTACACCACCACCTCATCAGGGAAGCGATACCTGTACGGTATTTGCGGGCCAGCCAGTGAGCCAGCTTCCAGAACACGACACGGTCGATATAACTGAAGACTTTGGCCTTAAAATCAACGAACTGATAGAACATGGCCCAGCCTTTCAGTTTTCGGTTGAGTTGTTGGAGAGCATGAAAAACCTCGGGGCAGCCATCGAATGATGCCATCTACAGGGGTTAAAATA
>NZ_JBMKHS010000093.1:0-2522 GCF_049238105.1 Enterobacter cloacae complex sp. IR5418
GCTCCATCAGCAAAAGGGGATGATAAGTTTATCACCACCGACTATTTGCAACAGTGCCTCTACTCTTGCCACAGGTTTACGAGTAGGTGATTTGGGAGGAAGCGTCTTAGCCTTTGAAGTTGGCGCGAAGGAGAGAATGGCACTCCGTGCAACGCATTAATTACCGCGGATATCCGCCATCACCTACTTGCGCCTGTGTGTACCATTTCATCAGCTCTGCAGTTCCCGGCTCGTTTTCGGCGGGGGCCCATGGGGCGGCATCTTGATCAGCAACAGGCTGGTACCTACCGTGTTTTACCTCAAAAATAACGCCGCCTTCATCCAGTGACAATACGGTATGCCAGGTGCCTGCATCCATCTCCAGCACTTTACAGTCCTCACCTAACACGACGCGCTGGGTCAGGTTACCCAGGTCATCAAAGTTCAATACCAAAAAGCGACCGGTAAGGGATGTCAGCAGTTCAAAAGTATGCGGGTGGCGATGAGGGCGAACATAAGTTCCCGGTTCCATAGCAATAGCCAGACGCTGCACCGGGTCGCTCAATTCAGGGTGGAAATTATGATGGGCACGTAAGCGGGGGGAATTTGCGGCTTGTGCGCTTTGCTTGCGTAGGTCGTTGAAAGTAAGTTGTTTCATATTATAAGCCTTATTGCATTCTTGCAGCTTACGGCAACCAGGTTGCCGTAAGGCTTTTTGTTATACTAACAATCGATTAGCCACGGCATTCGCGGAACAAATCGCGGTCAGGATTATAGACGCTGGTGCTTACGTCCCACAGCCCCAAAATCGATGAGAACAGGTTGTCGTGGGAATATGATTTTTTCGCCGCATTATTTTCAAGGCAAGACATGTTGATGTGTTTCCCGGCGATAAAGCCCGGTGACATCCAGACCTGCATCGGAATATGCGTCTGCTGATCCGGTGCCAGTTTGTACGGCGTGCCGTGCAGATATAGCCCGCTTTCGCCCAATGATTCACCATGATCGGACACATAAAGCAGCACGGTGTTGTACTGATCGCTGTAATTTTTTAGCTTTTCAATCATCTCAGCTAATACATAGTCTGTATAACGAAGGGTGTTGTCGTAGGTGTTGACCAATTGTTCCTGAGTACAGTTTTCGATATCGCTACGTGCACATTCGGGCATGAAGTGGCGATGCTCAGCCGGATAACGCAGGTAATAAGTCGGTCCATGGCTGCCAATGATATGGAAGGCGACAAGCTTATCACCTGGCATTTTGGCGATTTCATCATCAAGGTTTTCCAGCATCACCTCGTCATGGCACGTTTTGCCATCGCACAGTTTCGGGTTATCACTAGGCTTAATTTCGACAGTCGGGATGCGGCTACATACGCCTTTACAACCGCCATCGTTCTCTTTCCATAACAGCGAGACACCGGTTTTCTGCACGATGTCGAGGAAATTTTCACTGTTAGATGCTTTTTTACTGTCGTACTCGGTGCGATTCATATTCGAGAACATGCACGGAACGGATATTGCGGTAGCGGTACCGCAGGAATGCATATTTTTAAACGAAATAACGCCGCCGGATTTGCTGGTAAAGGCATTGGTATCACGCGAATAACCGTTCATCGAGAAATTCTGGCTGCGTGCCGTTTCGCCAATCACCAGGAACATCAGCGTGGGTTTTTCGTGAGCGACGACGCGTTTAGCATCATTCCCCAGCGTCTGGAAAGGCACTTTAGTCGTAAAGTACGTATCCTTAACATACTGGAAAGTGCTGTAAGCGTAGTTCGCCGGGATGATCTCTTTATTCAATGTCGAGTTATTGCGGCCGACAGAGGCATAATCCTGATAATAAAGTGCGGCAACACCTGCAATCAAACTCAACGATGCCAGCACGGAGAGCAAACGGTAAGCAATGCCTTTATACCATTTTTCAGGATATTGAATTTTTATTGAAAAAAGGAGGATGGCAGGAAGGATACCGGTAAAGACGAACCATATAATAATTGAGCCATTAAGATAGGAATGCGCTTCCTGGGGGTTAGTTTCAATAATGTTTTGAATCATCGTTTGATCAAACATTACTTTATATTTTAGTGTCGAATAACTGACCAGTGAGCCAGTGATAAACAGTAAAGCAAAGAAAGGTTTCAGCAGAAAACGAACTGAGAAAGGCATAAAAACAACGTTAAGCGCCGCAACCAGAACAAAGGGAATAGAAATGACAAAACCAATTTTGACATGCTCTAAATGCGACAAAATCTCGTAAAAATGCAGCAATATTGGCCAGTTAAGTAAAAACGCAAAGATCATTGCCAGAAGTAAAACCAGCGGAATAACTTTCACCCTGAAAAGTACAGGCATTAACACCTCCGGAAAATAGTAAACCAGTAAAAACATTGATGATAATTACAACAATTCAATCTAATATTATGATTGCCTTATTCGCTGCAAAGCAGAGATTATCATTCTGAAATCTTAGGTTAACCTTAACGAGGCTTTGTTGAATAAATCAGATTTCGGGTAAGTCTCCCCCGTAGCGGGTTGTGTTTT
>NZ_JBMKHS010000094.1:0-2439 GCF_049238105.1 Enterobacter cloacae complex sp. IR5418
CTCCATCAGCAAAAGGGGATGATAAGTTTATCACCACCGACTATTTGCAACAGTGCCATCACAACCGTCTGGGCATTGCCCTGCAAATTGGATGTGTCCGTTTTCTGGGCACCTTCCTCACCGATATGAATCATATTCCTTCCGGCGTCCGGCATTTTACCGCCAGACAGCTCGGGATTCGTGATATCACCGTTCTTGCAGAATACGGTCAGAGGGAAAATACCCGCCGTGAGCATGCAGCGCTGATACGTCAGCACTATCAGTATCGTGAATTTGCCTGGCCCTGGACATTTCGCCTTACCCGTCTTTTATATACCCGGAGCTGGATAAGCAACGAACGTCCTGGCCTGCTTTTCGATCTGGCGACAGGGTGGCTTATGCAACATCGTATTATTCTCCCCGGAGCCACTACGCTGACCCGGTTGATTTCAGAGGTAAGGGAAAAGGCGACGTTGCGCCTGTGGAACAAACTGGCACTGATACCGTCAGCCGAACAGCGTTCACAGCTGGAGATGCTGCTGGGGCCAACTGATTGCAGCCGCCTGTCTTTACTGGAATCACTGAAAAAGGGCCCTGTGACCATCAGTGGTCCGGCGTTTAATGAAGCAATTGAACGCTGGAAAACTCTGAACGATTTTGGCCTGCATGCTGAAAACCTGAGTACACTCCCGGCTGTGCGCCTGAAAAATCTCGCACGTTATGCTGGTATGACTTCGGTGTTCAATATTGCCAGGATGTCACCGCAGAAAAGGATGGCGGTTCTGGTTGCCTTTGTCCTTGCATGGGAAACGCTGGCGCTGGATGATGCATTGGACGTTCTGGACGCCATGCTGGCCGTTATCATCCGTGACGCCAGAAAGATTGGGCAGAAAAAACGGCTCCGCTCGCTGAAGGATCTGGATAAATCTGCATTGGCGCTCGCCAGCGCATGTTCGTACCTGCTGAAAGAAGAAACACCGGACGAATCGATTCGTGCTGAGGTGTTCAGCTACATCCCAAGGCAAAAGCTGGCTGAAATCATCACGCTTGTCCGTGAAATTGCCCGGCCCTCAGACGATAATTTTCATGAAGAAATGGTGGAGCAGTACGGGCGCGTTCGTCGTTTCCTGCCCCATCTGCTGAATACCGTTAAATTTTCATCCGCACCTGCCGGGGTTACCACTCTGAATGCCTGTGACTACCTCAGCCGGGAGTTCAGCTCACGGCGGCAGTTTTTTGACGACGCACCAACGGAAATTATCAGTCGGTCATGGAAACGGCTGGTGATTAACAAGGAAAAACATATCACCCGCAGGGGATACACGCTCTGCTTTCTCAGTAAACTGCAGGATAGTCTGAGGCGGAGGGATGTCTACGTTACCGGCAGTAACCGGTGGGGAGATCCTCGTGCAAGATTACTACAGGGTGCTGACTGGCAGGCAAACCGGATTAAGGTTTATCGTTCTTTGGGGCACCCGACAGACCCGCAGGAAGCAATAAAATCTCTGGGTCATCAGCTTGATAGTCGTTACAGACAGGTTGCTGCACGTCTTTGCGAAAATGAGGCTGTCGAACTCGATGTTTCTGGCCCGAAGCCCCGGTTGACAATTTCTCCCCTCGCCAGTCTTGATGAGCCGGACAGTCTGAAACGACTGAGCAAAATGATCAGTGATCTACTCCCTCCGGTGGATTTAACGGAGTTGCTGCTCGAAATTAACGCCCATACCGGATTTGCTGATGAGTTTTTCCATGCTAGTGAAGCCAGTGCCAGAGTTGATGATCTGCCCGTCAGCATCAGCGCCGTGCTGATGGCTGAAGCCTGCAATATCGGTCTGGAACCACTGATCAGATCAAATGTTCCTGCACTGACCCGACACCGGCTGAACTGGACAAAAGCGAACTATCTGCGGGCTGAAACTATCACCAGCGCTAATGCCAGACTGGTTGATTTTCAGGCAACGCTGCCACTGGCACAGATATGGGGTGGAGGAGAAGTGGCATCTGCAGATGGAATGCGCTTTGTTACGCCAGTCAGAACAATCAATGCCGGACCGAACCGCAAATACTTTGGTAATAACAGAGGGATCACCTGGTACAACTTTGTGTCCGATCAGTATTCCGGCTTTCATGGCATCGTTATACCGGGGACGCTGAGGGACTCTATCTTTGTGCTGGAAGGTCTTCTGGAACAGGAGACCGGGCTGAATCCAACCGAAATTATGACCGATACAGCAGGTGCCAGCGAACTTGTCTTTGGCCTTTTCTGGCTGCTGGGATACCAGTTTTCTCCACGCCTGGCTGATGCCGGTGCTTCGGTTTTCTGGCGAATGGACCATGATGCCGACTATGGCGTGCTGAATGATATTGCCAGAGGGCAATCAGATCCCCGAAAAATAGTCCTTCAGTGGGACGAAATGATCCGGACCGCTGGCTCCCTGAAGCTGGGCAAAGTACAGGTTT
>NZ_JBMKHS010000095.1:0-2102 GCF_049238105.1 Enterobacter cloacae complex sp. IR5418
GGAAGATGCGTGATCTGATCCTTCAACTCAGCAAAAGTTCGATTTATTCAACAAAGCCCGTCCAGATCATAAAGAGAATAAAGAAAAACCAATGCATCACAACGTTCCCCATTTACACATTTTAATCTCCTATCAGGACTGTAACACAGCCCGTCTTAATCACACCATCGCCACTGCCCGCCGCTGGGGACGGCTTACTTTCATCATCGTCATAAATCCAGTCAAGGATCGGTTTGAGAGCCAATTTGATACTGGCATCCCCTCCCAGACCAAGCGCCGCTGCAAGCTCACCTGACACCTTGAGGTTAAATGAATAATCTGTACTATCAATCCAGGTTCCCACGCCAGCAGAAGCGCCAGCGCTCCCTGCACTCCCTGAAAGTTTGCCATCGGCAACGACTACGCCATAAAAATCGGCTTTAGCCGTCGCTTCTCCTTTGACCGCCGCTGCTTCTGCGCCAAGTTCCACATTAAAACCATAACGTCCTTTATTACCGTCGTACATTTCACTGACAGCCTTCGCTTCAGCGGTTGCCAGATACACGTCCCCACCAACCCCGCCGTATTGCTCCCCTTCTTTTCCAATGCTACCCGAGGCGCCATATTGTATCGCGGTAGCGTTAGCATTGAGGTTGATAGCCCCGTAATCGGCCCTATCTGTCACTAACGTGCCGCTGGCATTCGCCACCCCTACTTTTGTACGAACCTCGCCTTTATATTTATCCTGGCTTTTTGTATTCCCGACCGTGATATCGGCAAGCGCGAATCCGGCTGAAGCCGTATCGGGTTTTCCAAAGCCGGATTTATCTTCGAGACTTGCATAGGCGCCGAGCACCCGGGCGTCGTAAACATCACCATGTATAGCACCATCTTTACCCGCATCCTTCGCCGCCGTTCCTCCCCAATATTGCGGAGGTGCAGGTTGAGTGGTTGCGACCGCAGGGGTCGCTGAAGTATTGCAACCCGTCTTGTCGCCTTCCCTGGCGAGAGGTAAACCGTTCACAAATACCGTTGTTGAACCGCTGAGAATACTTCCCTGACCATGTTGAGAACATGAAAGCGGGTCGCCTTTTCGTGCCGCCGGAAATCCGCCAATAATTACGTTGGGACTTCCGCTTTGAATTGGGCCAGTATGTGCGCTGGAATCAATGCGCGCTCTGGCGGCTGGTTTTCCCATAATAGCGTTCTCTGTACGCAGATTAACTGTTAACTTTTACAATCGCGCCCTTAATATCGGTAAGGTTAGTTCCCGTTATACTCACCGTATCATTTGCCTTGAGCTCGGTATTGATCCCATCACCCAGTTTTGTAAGCTCTTCACCTTTGAAGATGGCTTGTTCCACAGCCTCTGCTTTGAGGTTGCCTTGGCCTACGTGAATCTCAATGGTATCCGGGGCGATCAGAATATAGTTGTCTTTAACTTTGAGTTTAATCGTGGTCACAGATTCCAGCAGCGCGTTACCTTCTTTATCCATGGTCAAGACGGTTTGATCTTTCCCAACGTTTATAACGTGCTTGTTACCAATATTATGCGTTTCATTATTACCTACATCTGATTTCTGGTTCCGCTTAATCGTTATATTCTCATCCTGTCCGATGGTTTTTCTACGATCGACACCGACATCATGAGTTTCAGAATTTTCTATATCCGTATCCATATTTTTTTCTGCATGGATCCAGATCTGCTCGTGCCCGGCTTTATCTTCAAAACGGAGAATATTGGCATTGTCTTTATGGCCATCTTTGCTGCGGCTATAAAAGCCCATCTGCGTCGCCGCGGCCGGCAGCGCCCACGGCGGCATGCTCGCGTCGTTGTACACGCGCCCGGTAATGATCGGACGGTCCGGGTCGCCGTTGATAAAGTCCACTACCACCTCATCACCGACGCGCGGGATCTGCACCCCACCATAACCCTGGCCCGCCCAGGCGCTCGACACACGCACCCAGCAGGAGCTGGTGTCATCGCCCTTCGCCAGACGGTCCCAGTGGAACTTCACCTTCACGCGGCCGTATTTATCCGTCCAGATACTCTCGCCCTGCGGCCCCACGACTTTCGCCGTCTGCGGGCCATAGGTGCGCGGCCACGCCGTGCTCTGCGCCGG
>NZ_JBMKHS010000096.1:0-1871 GCF_049238105.1 Enterobacter cloacae complex sp. IR5418
AAGCAGACTTGACCTGATAGTTTGGCTGTGAGCAATTATGTGCTTAGTGCATCTAACGCCGGAGTTAAGCCGCCGCGCGTAGCGCGGTCGGCTTGAACGAATTGTTAGACATCATTTACCAACTGACTTGATGATCTCGCCTTTCACAAAGCGAATAAATTCTTCCAAGTGATCTGCGCGTGAGGCCAAGTGATCTTCTTTTTGTCCCAGATAAGCTTGCTTAGCTTCAAGTAAGACGGGCTGATACTGGGCAGGTAGGCGTTTTATTGCCCAGTCGGCAGCGACATCCTTCGGCGCGATTTTGCCGGTTATTGCGCTGTACCAAATGCGGGACAACGTAAGCACTACATTTCGCTCATCGCCGGCCCAGTCGGGCTGCGAGTTCCATAGCTTCAAGGTTTCCCTCAGCGCCTCGAATAGATCCTGTTCAGGAACCGGGTCAAAGAATTCCTCCGCTGCCGGACCTACCAAGGCAACGCTATGTTCTCTTGCTTTTGTAAGCAGGATAGCTAGATCAATGTCGATCATGGCTGGCTCGAAGATACCCGCAAGAATGTCATTGCGCTGCCATTCTCCAAATTGCAGCTCGCGCTTAGCCGGATAACGCCACGGGATGATGTCGTCATGCACGACAAGGGTGACTTCTATAGCGCGGAGCGTCTCGCTCTCGCCAGGGAAAGCCGAAGCCTCCATAAGATCATTGAGCAATGCTCGCCGCGTCGTTTCATCAAGCTTTACGGCCACAGTAACCAACAAATCAATATCGCTGTATGGCTTCAGGCCGCCATCCACTGCGGAGCCGTACAAATGCACGGCCAGCAACGTTGATTCCAGATGGCGCTCAATGACGCTTAGCACCTCTGATAGTTGGTTCGAAATTTCGATGGTCACCGCTTCCCTCATGATGTCTAACGGGCGAGGTAAGCCGACCGCAGAATGCGGGTCGGCTTGACCGAAATGTTAGAACCAGAAGCCAAAACGGATAACTTGAATTTGGCGACGGGCGCTAACCGTGAAAAAACGCTGCGCCACCGAGGCGGCACAGCACTGCAAAAACGATAGCTGCTTGCGCTTGCTACGCAAGGGCTAGAGGCCAAAAAGACTGAAAACCTGCGCAGCCCATGCAGGCGAAGCCCGGAAAAAAGGCAAAACAGGCACTGAATAACGCCTGAAAAGCTAAATGCCGTTTGAATAAACATGAGCTAAATAAAGCTGGGTTTCAGTGGTGCTAACGTTGGACGTAACGAGAGCCGGAGCGCAGCGGAGGGAACCAAAATGCGCAGCATTTTGGCGTCCCGTTGACGGAATGGTTAGCCGTTTCGACGCGCATAAACGGAGTGGGTGTACGGAATTACAGCTTGAATGGTTTCGGTTGAGACAAGCTCGAATTCTGTTTCGTTGAGCATTGGGAAGAAGGCGTCACCCTCGAAGGTTTGATGTACCTCAGATAGAAACACGCCGTGGGCGTGAGGTAGTGCCAGAGTGTATATCTCAGCTCCGCCCGCGACGTAGAGTTCATTGCCGAGTTCGGATGCCAAAGCGATAGCGTGCGACAGCGTTGAAACAACTACGCAGCCAGTGGCGCGGTAGTTAGCTTGGCGTGAGATTACCAATGTGTGACGGTTCGGTAGAGGCTTGCCGATAGACTCAAAGGTCTTTCGCCCCATGACAACGACTTTTCCCTCAGTGAGTCTGCGAAAAATCTTCTGCTCACCCGGAATTTTCCAGGGGATATTAGGACCATTGCCAATAACCCGATTGGCTCCCATCGCAGCAACGAGATAAATGCGTACTGATTCCGAGTTCATATGGCTAACTTTGTTTTAGGGCGACTGCCCTGCTGCGTAACATCGTTGCTGCTCCATAACATC
>NZ_JBMKHS010000097.1:0-1820 GCF_049238105.1 Enterobacter cloacae complex sp. IR5418
CTGCACAACAGCCATTACGCCCAATCAACTGGTGCAGTCGTCTTCTGAAAATGACAATCCAGTTAGGGTATAGCTCAACCTGACATAGAAGCAAAAACTCAACCACCTTCTACCAACTCTCCGAACAGCTCCTTGACCTTTGTTTTCGCATCAGCAAGTGCAGTTCTGCCTTGTTCAGTGATGTCATAAACACGCCGTTCACGTCGCCCGGTGCGTTCGTGGCGTGAGGTCAGATAGCCTTTTTTTTCCAGGCCGTGCAGCATCGGGTACACGGTGCCAGCGCTCATCTCGTAGCCGTGTCGGCGTAGCTCTTCGATGATCCCCAGCCCAAAGACAGGTTCCTCGGCTGCATGGTGAAGGATGTGCAGGCGGATCAAACCGCCGTAGAGGTCTTTGTCAGTCATTTTTTGTGCCTCACAGAGCGACGCTCAACAGCCACCCAGCTGCACCGCTACCGAGGACAACCAGCCACGGCGGGAGCTTCCAGAACATAAGTGCGACAAGGGCAACTAATGCCAAGCCGAAGTCTTGCGGCTGAAAGATGGCGCTAGTCCATACAGGCTGATACAGCGCGGCCAGCAGCAAGCCGACTACAGCGGCATTGATCCCGGCCAGCGCAGCTTGGATGCCTGTATTGCGGCGCAAACGCTCCCAAAATGGCATTGATCCGACGACCAGCAAGAACGAGGGCGCGAAGATAGCCAGCAGACACACAATGCCGCCGATCCAGCCCGACGGGGCGGTGTTCATCGAGGCACCAAGAAACGCGGCGAACGTGAACAAAGGGCCGGGCACCGCTTGAGCTGCCCCGTACCCCGCGAGAAAGGATTCATTGTTGACCCAGCCGGAGGGCACCACTTCGGCTTGCAGTAATGGCAGCACAACGTGACCACCGCCGAACACCAGTGATCCGACACGATAGAAGGAATCCACCATTGCCATGGTTTGACTTGGCATCAGTTCGGCCAACACCGGCAGGCCAATCAGCAAGACAAAGAACAGCGAGAGCCAAAGCACGCCGGCCCGGTGACTGACCGTGATAGGTAGGGGGTCATGCTCAACAACTTTCGCTGGCTTGAACAATAACCGGCCTGCGATGCCTGCGATAGCAATCACGCCAACCTGTCCCCACGCGGACGGCACAAGTAAAACGACGCAGGTAGCAATTGCCATGATGGTGACTCGCAGCCCATCCGTGCATAGGTTACGCGCCATGCCCCATACTGCTTGAGCGACCACGGCCACAGCCACCACTTTTAAGCCATGCAACGCGCCCTGCGAGACGTAATCGCCATAGCTGGAGATGCCGAGCGCAAAAAGGATCAAGGCTATGGCAGACGGCAGCGTGAAGCCAGCCCAAGCAGCCAGCGCCCCGCTGTATCCAGCCCGAGACAGTCCTACCGCTATGCCGACCTGGCTGCTTGCAGGCCCTGGCAAGAACTGACAAAGCGCGACCAAGTCAGCATAGCTCCGTTCGGAGAGCCAGCGCCGCCGTGTGACAAATTCGGCGCGGAAGTAGCCCAAGTGCGCAATGGGGCCGCCAAAAGATGTCAATCCAAGCCGCAGAAAAATAAGAAAGACCGACCATGGTCTGCTGTCATCGGTAGGGTTATTCGTCATACTTTCGCCTTCATGATCTGCAACGAGTTGATCAATAATAAGCGAAATTCGATAACGAAATTCGATATAAATCTAGAAAAAAATACCTCTATGTGTACTACGCAGTTTTAGCTGTGGCTTTCACAGGAGCACGCTTACTTACGGCTTAGCGTGCTTTATTTAATGAGATGGTCACTCCCTCCTTCCCAGTACTATGCTGA
>NZ_JBMKHS010000098.1:0-1726 GCF_049238105.1 Enterobacter cloacae complex sp. IR5418
GGTGTTTTTCGCTGACCGGCGAGTAGTCCACCAGATCCTGCTGGCGATAGTGGATCTTTCGCTCCAGCTGTTCGTCACCGGCATCCACCCGCGCCAGCACTGCGCCGCAGAGCACTACTTTAAAGGTGCTCATCATGGGAAAGCGTTCATCGGCGCGCCAGGCGGTCAGCGTGCGGCCGCTGGCCCGATCCCTTTCTATCATGCCTCCGCGGCCCGACAGCTGGCTTTCGCTTAGTTTAATTTGCTCAAGCGGCGGCGGGCTGGCGTGTACCGCCAGCGGCAGGGTGGCTAACAGGGAGATAATACACAGGCGAATATAACGCATAACCACAATACATCCTTGAGTGAGGGCCGATAAAGGCGAGTAAAGAAGCGACAAATAAGAATAACCCGGCGTTTTGCTGATTCACAATTCCTCTTTTTTCCTTCATCATTTTTCATCTTTTATTTCGAATAATCAATATCTAGCCCTGCCTAAGCACGCTATTTTTTGACTCAAGGCCGTGATGAACTATAAGAAAGTACTAAATACCGCACTCTGTCGGGCGTCGCTGTTTGCCGATCACCACGCCCGCCGGTCCCTGCGGTTCGCCAACGCTATATGCCATCCCGGGAGGAACTGGTGCACCCGATAATTAAGGTCATGCTGGTGGGCGGTAAGGCGGACGGGCTGTTGGTCAGCGTCGCCGATGACGCGACCGAAGTCTCGGTGACGCCTGCGCAGTACGGTGCGCTATCCGGGCAATCGTTGAGCTACCGAATTGTTAGCCAAACCATTGACGATGAACGCTATTTTTTTGGCGTTTTCAGCGACGCCCATCAGGATAGCGATAAGCTGACGCGGGTCGCCCTGACCCGTGGAATGAAAAAAATGTTCTGTTAAACCCTGCCCGAAAGGGGGCGTAAGAGGGTATGCCGGGCGCCGCTGTGCTACTGTGGCAGCCTTCTATTTCCAGGGCCGGACGCATAATGATTCAGTACATTCGTATTCAAAATTTTCGCTCAGTAAAGGATATCGCGCTGGAGCTCGGGCCGCTGAACATTGTCTTCGGCCCTAACGGCTGCGGTAAATCCAATATTTATAACGCCATCCACCTGCTGACCGCTGCCGCTGAGGGCAGGCTTTCGGGGTTTATCAGCGAAGAGGGCGGTCTGGAGAATATGATGTGGTCCGGGGAGCGTTCGCCCCTCGATCGTCACCCCCGCCGGCTGCAAATCGCCTGCCGGACCGACAGCTTCGATTATGAACTGCAGATAGGCTTCCCTGAAAAATTGCCCTATCCGACGCAATTCATGCTCGATCCTATCGTTAAAGAAGAGAATATCTGGCTGGCCGGCTACTCCCGCCGGCCTTCCTCCCGCGTACTGCAGCGCAAGAATCAGGCGGCGTTTCTCGTCGATGTCACCGGGGAGAAAAGTACTTTCACCGAGAGTATTTATGAAAATGAGTCGGTGTTCGGTCAGCTTGGCGAGCCGCACCGTTTTCCCGAAGTATCGCGAGTGCGGGAGACGCTGCGCCGTTGGCGGTTTTATCATGAATTCGCGATTGGCCGTCATTCGCCACTGCGTCAGCCGGCCGTGGGTTACCGTTCGCCAGTCCTCGACAGCGATGGCCAGAATCTCGCCGCCGCCTTTCAGACCATTGTCGAGATCGGCGCGGAGGAGATTTGGCACTGTTGCAAATAGTCGGTGGTGATAAACTTATCATCCCCTTTTGCTGATGGAG
>NZ_JBMKHS010000099.1:0-1513 GCF_049238105.1 Enterobacter cloacae complex sp. IR5418
TGTAAGGCCTTTGAATAAGACAAAAGGCTGCCTCATCGCTAACTTTGCAACAGTGCCTTCTGAAACGAAATTACAGATTACGGTTAAAATATAAAAAAAAGCCACCAATCCTGCCGGATACGGTGGCTTAAATACAGAATTAATTAATTTATTTCAGTATGTTATCACACATCAGCTGAAGTGTATTGATAAACCTTGCTGCATGAAAACCATCACAGACTGCATGATGAACCTGTACAGAAACAGGTAATAGTACGCGGTCACCTTCCTGCTGAAACTTTGCCATTGTAAAAACCGGGGAAAAATAATCATCATTTCCGGTGATATTCAGATTAAATCCGTCAAAACTCACCCAGGGTAACGATGATATATTCAGGTGATTCTCCGGTAAATTTCCCTGCGGAAACAACCTGGTATCATGCTGATATTCTGCTGTTACCGCGTTATAACCCGCCATAAACTCACTGAGATCCGGAAAATAACGGCAGGACAGTGCGGAGAATGTTTCGGTTTCTTTATGAAAGACAGTAAAGACCGGGTCTGACTGTTCCCAGTAAATCAGTTCATTATCTTTCATTGCCATCCGGAACTCCGGAAACTGATTAACAGCCCGGGAGATCAGGTAAATCATCAGCGGATAAAACTTATAACCGGTTTTCGCCAGTGCAGTACGCAAAGCGGTAATATCGAGTTTGGTGGTCAGGCTGAATCCGCATTTAATCTGCTGACGATAAAGGGCAAAATGTTCCCTGCGATTCCAGGTATTCAGGTCAATCCGGGTAAAATTCATGGTTATTCCTTCTGATTAATAGTGAAAAATATTAATAATCAGAAGGCAGTCTGGTTGTCTCAATGGGTAACATTCCGTCCTCCGTAAGCTGTCTGGTATTCAGTAATAATACCCGATACGGGCTTAATCTGTATTAAGCCCGGTTTTATTTATTCCGGCCACTCATCCGCAAATACATAGCGGATCAGTTCTGCGGATTCACGGGGCGGTGCTCTCAGCACATCCGCCATTAAATCAATTTCCATCTGACAGGTTTGCAGCTTGTCTTCCGCCAGCACATACGGATCATCCGTCAGGAAACTATCGCCGTATTTATCCACCGACCCCTGTATTTGTGCCGAAAATAATGACTGAATTTCATCAGCGGAATAATGCGCAACCGGAGCCCCTTCACCGGCTGAATTCACCAGATCCAGCAACGCTCTGTTACCGATAATAAAGTCACGGTACCCGGCGGAAGCCTTTTTCATATCCGGCGGGCCAGACACTTCCGGATGCAGCACACGAAAGCAGAAGTCACCGGAGGTATCCTGCGCCAGTGCTTTCTGCAAAAATTCCAGCCGCATTTTCCCGTAATTAATCACCGCGTCATCCCCCGCGAGATAAAGCAGTTTTTTAATATTTTCGGTGGCCCACTGTTGCAGGCGCATATAGTACTCTAAACAGGGCACTGTTGCAAATAGTCGGTGGTGATAAACTTATCATCCCCTTTTGCTGATGGAG
>NZ_JBMKHS010000100.1:0-1391 GCF_049238105.1 Enterobacter cloacae complex sp. IR5418
TCGGTTTGGGAAGTAGCGCGACAAAGGACGTCGGAACGGCTGCCGGGAACATCATGCAAGTGGGGGCTTTTGGGGTTGGAACATACCAGGCTCCAAGGCCAAATGATGCAAACTCATCGTTTATCAGTGATGCTGACGGTAACACCAGTTGGGCTCCTGCCAATGGCTGTGGCTACCAAAGCTCTTATAACACTCAGCGCATAGCGCAAATGTGGGTTACCACTGGCGGAGCTGGCTATTGCCGTTTTCTGTTAAACACGAATCCTCAAACTACAAAAACAGATGCTCCGTGGACGGTATTTCAGTCAGCAGGAACATCGGACATTAACTTTAAGAAAGTGACCGGGGATCTGGATCTAAACGAATCGCTGTCAAACATCGAGGCAATGGATTTCAAGACCTTCTACTACCTTGCTGATGAAGAGAAAGCCATTCGGCGCGGCGTTATTGCTCAGGAGTTGGAAAAGATAGATCCGCAATATGTTCACTCGGCTGAGGAGTCGGGAAAAATGACACTAGACCTCAATCCTCTGGTGCTCGATGCGCTGGCGGCAATCAAAGCGCTGGCAATCCGCGTAAGCGCATTAGAGGGAGACGCTAAGCCTCCCGCTCCTGGCTCATTCGCTGGTTAAAAAGTGAATCTGCGGGCATATCTAGGCGAACATCGATCCAGCTGTTCGCCGGGACATCTATCAGCTCTCCTTTCGTTTTGATCATCTCTCCGTCATCGCTCAGCATGAATTTGCGCTTAAACAGTCGGATTATTAGCTCGCCATTGTCGGTTTGCTCTGCCTCAACCACCCCCAGCTCTCCCATGCCGCTCGGGTCCATTGGCGGCAGCAACTGCCAGCCTTCTGATGCCAGGCCTGTCGAACCGGCGAGCACGTAAACACCGACGTCGAGACGAAAAAGAGTTATTCCCTCCGCCTCAGAGTTCGCCGTTCCACAGCCACACCATGAGAAACCATCTTCCTCTATATCGGCGCGCTGGCACGCTTCCTGGCTCGCTACGATACGGGCAACAGGAGACGCTGCCTTTAGTGTGCCATCGCTGGACTTTGTGGTATTACCCGTGGTGTAAGCCTCCTGATATGACCAGGACGAGCCACCGTAATACGAAAACCACGTCCGCCGTAGAATGTAGGCCTGATGAATACGGGTTGGTCGGCTGCCCCGATTGACGACTATAGACGTAATGCCGGTATTTGCAGTCAACCCCAGTTGGGTCTGTCCGTCATTTTGATGGGAGGAGAAACAGGTCGGTGTAAATGCGTCCATAGCGTCCAACAGTGGGCCGTCTCCGTTGATAGTTCCAAGCCCAAATGCTCCCACTTGCATGATGTTCCCGGCAGCCGTTCCGACGTCCTTCGTCGCGCTACTTCCCAAACCGA
>NZ_JBMKHS010000101.1:0-1342 GCF_049238105.1 Enterobacter cloacae complex sp. IR5418
TCAGAAGTGCGAATGCTGACATAAGTAACGATAAAGCGGGTGAAAAGCCCGCTCGCCGGAAGACCAAGGGTTCCTGTCCAACGTTAATCGGGGCAGGGTGAGTCGACCCCTAAGGCGAGGCCGAAAGGCGTAGTCGATGGGAAACAGGTTAATATTCCTGTACTTGGTGTTACTGCGAAGGGGGGACGGAGAAGGCTATGTCAGCCGGGCGACGGTTGTCCCGGTTTAAGCATGTAGGCGGAGGTTCCAGGTAAATCCGGTACCTTGTTAACGCTGAGGTGTGATGACGAGGCACTACGGTGCTGAAGTGATAAATGCCCTGCTTCCAGGAAAAGCCTCTAAGCATCAGGTAACACGAAATCGTACCCCAAACCGACACAGGTGGTCAGGTAGAGAATACCAAGGCGCTTGAGAGAACTCGGGTGAAGGAACTAGGCAAAATGGTGCCGTAACTTCGGGAGAAGGCACGCTGATATGTAGGTGAAGCCCCTGCGGGCGGAGCTGAAATCAGTCGAAGATACCAGCTGGCTGCAACTGTTTATTAAAAACACAGCACTGTGCAAACACGAAAGTGGACGTATACGGTGTGACGCCTGCCCGGTGCCGGAAGGTTAATTGATGGGGTTAGCGGCAACGCGAAGCTCTTGATCGAAGCCCCGGTAAACGGCGGCCGTAACTATAACGGTCCTAAGGTAGCGAAATTCCTTGTCGGGTAAGTTCCGACCTGCACGAATGGCGTAATGATGGCCAGGCTGTCTCCACCCGAGACTCAGTGAAATTGAACTCGCTGTGAAGATGCAGTGTACCCGCGGCAAGACGGAAAGACCCCGTGAACCTTTACTATAGCTTGACACTGAACACTGGTCCTTGATGTGTAGGATAGGTGGGAGGCTTTGAAGCGTGGACGCCAGTCTGCGTGGAGCCGCCCTTGAAATACCACCCTTTAATGGCTGGTGTTCTAACGTAGACCCGTGATCCGGGTTGCGGACAGTGTCTGGTGGGTAGTTTGACTGGGGCGGTCTCCTCCCAAAGAGTAACGGAGGAGCACGAAGGTTGGCTAATCCTGGTCGGACATCAGGAGGTTAGTGCAATGGCATAAGCCAGCTTGACTGCGAGCGTGACGGCGCGAGCAGGTGCGAAAGCAGGTCATAGTGATCCGGTGGTTCTGAATGGAAGGGCCATCGCTCAACGGATAAAAGGTACTCCGGGGATAACAGGCTGATACCGCCCAAGAGTTCATATCGACGGCGGTGTTTGGCACCTCGATGTCGGCTCATCACATCCTGGGGCTGAAGTAGGTCCCAAGGGTATGGCTGTTCGCCATTTAAAGTGGTACGCGAGC
>NZ_JBMKHS010000102.1:0-1318 GCF_049238105.1 Enterobacter cloacae complex sp. IR5418
ATGGGTCTTCCCTTGTTGTGGTGGCTGAAGGCATGATAATGGTGTATTTAATCGCCAGAGGTCACCGCCATGGACGAAAAGTCCCTCTACGCTCATATTCTCAACCTGTCCGATCCGTGGCAGGTAAAGTCCCTTTCTCTCGATGAAAATGCCGGTTCTGTTACTGTCACTATTGAGATCGCTGAAAACACCCGGCTAGCCTGTCCGACCTGCGGTAAATCCTGTTCTGTTCACGATCACCGTCATCGTAAATGGCGCCATCTTGATACCTGCCAGTTCACCACTATTGTTGAAGCCGATGTTCCACGAATTATGTGTCCGGAGCATGGCTGCCTGACGTTGCCTGTTCCGTGGGCTGGCCCCGGAAGCCGGTATACGTTGCTATTCGAATCGTTCGTTCTCTCATGGCTGAAAATCAGCACCGTTGATGCTGTCAGGAAGCAACTTAAGCTCAGTTGGAATGCGGTTGACGGCATTATGACCCGGGCAGTTAAGCGAGGTCTTGCCCGGATAAAAAAGCCATTATCCGCCCGTCATATGAATGTGGATGAGGTCGCCTTTAAAAAAGGACATCGTTACATAACGGTGATCTCCGATCGCGATGGTCGGGCGCTGGCCTTAACGGATGATCGCGGCACAGAGAGTCTTGCCGGCTATCTTCGCACGCTCACTGATGGGCAGTTGCTGGCTATCAAAACGCTCTCAATGGACATGAACGCGGGCTATATAAGAGCAGCGCGTATCCACTTACCCAGTGCGGTTGAGAAAATCGCCTTTGACCGCTTCCATGTGGCGAAGCAACTGGGCGAGGTAGTTGATAAAACCCGTCAGAATGAACATCCGCACCTCCCTGTTGAAAGCCGACACCAGGCAAAAGGAACCCGCTTCCTGTGGCAGTACAGCGATAAGTGGATGACCGAATCCCGGCAGGAAAAGCTGATGTGGCTGCGTGCACAGATGAAGCTGACGAGCCAGTGCTGGGCGCTGAAAGAGCTGGCAAAGGATATCTGGAACAGGCCATGGAGCGAGGAAAGACGGAGTGACTGGCAGAGATGGTTGGCGCTGGCGGCTAACAGTGACGTTCCCATGATGAAAAATGCCGCGAAAACGATAGGAAAAAGGCTGTACGGGATCCTGAATGCGATGCGACACAGTGTCTCAAACGGAAATGCGGAGGCACTTAACAGCAAGATCAGGCTGCTGAGGATAAAAGCCAGGGGATACCGAAACCGGGAGCGCTTTAAACTGGGGGTGATGTTCCACTACGGAAAGCTGAATATGGCGTTCTGAGCCTTCCCACCATGATCGGGGAAGACCC
>NZ_JBMKHS010000103.1:0-1100 GCF_049238105.1 Enterobacter cloacae complex sp. IR5418
TCGCGATATCTCCTCTAAACTGCAAAACACTATACGCTGATGAATCCCCTAATGATTTTGGTAAAAATCATTAAGTTAAGGTGGATACACATCTTGTCATATGATCAAATGGTTTCGCGAAAAATCAATAATCAGACAACAAGATGTGCGAACTCGATATTTTACACGACTCTCTTTACCAATTCTGCCCCGAATTACACTTAAAACGACTCAACAGCTTAACGTTGGCTTGCCACGCATTACTTGACTGTAAAACTCTCACTCTTACCGAACTTGGCCGTAACCTGCCAACCAAAGCGAGAACAAAACATAACATCAAACGAATCGACCGATTGTTAGGTAATCGTCACCTCCACAAAGAGCGACTCGCTGTATACCGTTGGCATGCTAGCTTTATCTGTTCGGGCAATACGATGCCCATTGTACTTGTTGACTGGTCTGATATCCGTGAGCAAAAACGGCTTATGGTATTGCGAGCTTCAGTCGCACTACACGGTCGTTCTGTTACTCTTTATGAGAAAGCGTTCCCGCTTTCAGAGCAATGTTCAAAGAAAGCTCATGACCAATTTCTAGCCGACCTTGCGAGCATTCTACCGAGTAACACCACACCGCTCATTGTCAGTGATGCTGGCTTTAAAGTGCCATGGTATAAATCCGTTGAGAAGCTGGGTTGGTACTGGTTAAGTCGAGTAAGAGGAAAAGTACAATATGCAGACCTAGAAGCGGAAAACTGGAAACCTATCAGCAACTTACATGATATGTCATCTAGTCACTCAAAGACTTTAGGCTATAAGAGGCTGACTAAAAGCAATCCAATCTCATGCCAAATTCTATTGTATAAATCTCGCTCTAAAGGCCGAAAAAATCAGCGCTCGACACGGACTCATTGTCACCACCCGTCACCTAAAATCTACTCAGCGTCGGCAAAGGAGCCATGGGTTCTAGCAACTAACTTACCTGTTGAAATTCGAACACCCAAACAACTTGTTAATATCTATTCGAAGCGAATGCAGATTGAAGAAACCTTCCGAGACTTGAAAAGTCCGGCACTGTTGCAAAGTTAGCGATGAGGCAGCCTTTTGTCTTATTCAAAGGCCTTA
>NZ_JBMKHS010000104.1:0-1050 GCF_049238105.1 Enterobacter cloacae complex sp. IR5418
CTGCACAACAGCCATTACGCCCAATCAACTGGTGCAGTCGTCTTCTGAAAATGACAATCGTGCCACCGGCTCCAGGTCTTATCGAACAGCTCAGACACATGGTCCAAATGCTGGTCGATCCGTTCGGCCAGTTTTTCGATGGCCTCTTGCTTGAGCTTGTCACTTTCCCTGAACTCGATGTTCAAGGCCCTGGCCACCTGGTTGAGGTTCCGGCCGATAGCTCCAAGCTGCCGGCACGATTCCCGTACGGTGTTCACTTCTTCATCAGTGAGGACCGGCATCCGGTTCAACGACCGCAGTCATTTCTGTACCTAAACAGTCCTGCGAATATGTGAGTTTTGACCTAATGAGCCACAAAAACTCATTTTCGCCCACGATAATTTTTCTACTTCCTTTCTTTGGAATGCTCATTTCAATATTCACATAACGTCGCTATCAATCGCGGAAAAGGCGTAGTGCGCGAAGCGAACGAAGCTTTTTGCCGTCGATTGCATAGCTTTGTTAACCCTTTTTCCAAATTTGATAGCAATAGTTAATGTTTGAAGTAAAGTGTTGCTCAAAAACAACTTCGAAGGTATTTGGAATACTCGGGAAGAAAACATCCCCCTCTGGCTCGATGTCGATCGTCGATAAGTGGAGCGTAGAGGCCATGGGTAATGTTTCTCGGTAAATTTCTCCGCCACCAGACACTATAACGTGACCGGTGAATTCAGCTAGCCTGTCCATGGCCTCTTCGATTGACTGAAATACAACTACATTGTCATCATTTGATGTCCAACCTGAGCGGGTAACGACCGCGTATTTCCTATTGGGGAGTGCGCCCATAGATTCAAACGTCTTGCGACCCACCAGAAGCCACTGATTGTAGGTCAATGCTTTAAAAAGTAGCTGCTCCCCTTTCGCGGACCAGGGTATGTCTGGACCGCAACCAATCACGCCGTTTTTCGCTTTCGCAGCCATCAATGATACTTTCAAGGTTCTCATCCTGGGTTAACTTTGTTTTAGGGCGACTGCCCTGCTGCGTAACATCGTTGCTGCTCCATAACATCA
>NZ_JBMKHS010000105.1:0-983 GCF_049238105.1 Enterobacter cloacae complex sp. IR5418
AAAACACAACCCGCTACGGGGGAGACTTACCCGAAATCTGATTTATTCAACAAAGCCACACGGTGATCGAAAGCGGTGCCACATTGCTAAGAAGTGAGTAAAAGGTATAAATCCCTGTTGGGCCTGAGCCGATAATGGCGATTTTTTTCATCGAAAGCGTTCCTGCGTTTCTGAACCATAAGATAAGCGTAGCAGGAGAACGGTTAAGTCATTCAATGAAGGGAGAAATTAAGACGTTTAGAAGAGGGGATTTTGCCCCTCTTACCTCAACTTATGGGAAAGTGAATGGCAATTGACCCTGGCTGATTAGATATGATTCTGCCTGATTTTCTGAAAGGAAAGACTGTTTGGTTCCAGGTTTATCGATTATTTGTATGTGATGGGGGGTTAAAAATGAGATAGGATATTTAAATATATAGTGGGGCCAATATTATGCTTATTTTTATAACTGTGAGTGATGGAATAATCCAGCATTGAACTATTCCATTCCTTCTATAAAGTAACAAAATAATCTGGTAGCCAACTTTTTGAACAACTTTTTGTCAGGCTCACAAAAGGCGCGTAAGGGCGTCGCCAGCAATTGTTCTGCGGATTGTGGCGCAAACCAACCCTCCGGCAGCGTAGCGTCTGGTGCAGGTGGCTGGTTCTGGGATGGTCTTTGTAGCCACTTCAGCATATTTCCCCTTTCCGGGCAGGCCCCTTTGCCCTTGTCGCCCTTCCTTTGCAGTTTCTCCCTTTAGGCCTTTTACGCGCAGCATATTTTGTCTGTCTGCGTGAAATATTTTATTGTTGCTGACTCCTCAATGAATAATCCCTCCGTTAAAAGATTGCATCATCAAATTGTCCATTTGCCTTTGATTGGCCTTGCGAAGTAAGCCAGCACGGCAATTAAGCAAATCTCAATCGATACTGACCAGCATATATGGGACTTTGTTGAATAAATCGAACTTTTGCTGAGTTGAAGGATCAGATCACGCATCTTC
>NZ_JBMKHS010000106.1:0-966 GCF_049238105.1 Enterobacter cloacae complex sp. IR5418
AAACACAACCCGCTACGGGGGAGACTTACCCGAAATCTGATTTATTCAACAAAGCCGAGAGGCATCTATATCCAGCCGTTCCACAGAGAGTGCTTTTTCGTCCAGTGCCTGCATTAATGGATATTTTTCAATACGGGACAGCCCGGTATACCAGAGATTTTTCGGCGTAAGCACCGAACCTGCCATCAGATAAATCGCCATCTTTTCCTCTACATCGGTCACGTCAGACATAGGCTGATAAAGATATACCGGTTTTTTGCCTTCCTCCTGGACATAATGGCTGGTCAGCAGGAACGCGCACGCATTTTCCATACTCTTTGATTCGCCGCTTTCTTCATGTAGATCAACGATAATAATCAACCGGTTCCCGGCTCTGTAATCTGATAAGTTCATCCATTGGCTAACGATCGCGTAGTCAGGGCATTCCATGCTGGACTCAATTTTACACGTGCTGGCAGTTTCAACACCCAACCGCTCCAGAGTGCGCCTCAGTTCATCAATGACGGACTCACTCCCTCCGCGAACCCAAACAACAGCTTCAAAAATACGATAGTTATTACCCTTCAATTTTTCTGCCATCGGGGCCAGCAAGCGGTAAAACATCTGTTCACTCCTGGTCTGATCGAAGCGATCTTCCAGCTGAATTTTAACTGGTGTTTTCGGTGCCAGCGGAAATTCGCCTTCCAGCTTCAACATATTCAGTGCGGGTTGCTCCAGGGGAGTGATTGAAGACCATGCTGCAATAGCCATATTTTTCCGCGCATACGCCTTTAAATTAATCTCTTGCTCTTTTGCTATGAATTTTCGGGTTTCAGCATAATGAATGTTGGCATCATGAAATATAAAACCAATAAATACTAACAACGACACCAGACAGATGGGCAGAATAACTGAAGGCACAAAAAAGATAGCCGTTACGTGTTCTTGATGGCTTTGTTGAATAAATAAGATTTCTTGCGAACGACC
>NZ_JBMKHS010000107.1:0-965 GCF_049238105.1 Enterobacter cloacae complex sp. IR5418
GTGTGTTTCAGGCCGGAGGCCTCAGAAACGCCCTGAGGGCCTCTCAGGCGGTGCGGGCAACGGATGTTATGGTAAATGTTGAGTGCTCTTACTAAAAATCAGGTTACTATTTTTAGCGGTGCGCTTACTGCCTGCATTCCCTGAAGATCCTGAAGATCCTGAAGGTCATTATTGATAGCAAACTTTACCTCTTCAAAGCTCGCATCAATCATTAGAACCTCATTCACACCCCGTAAAAATATTTTTGTTTTTTCGTTACCATATGATTTTATTAGGATAATATCATCTTTTTTTAGCATGATACTTTCGTTACTTATTGTTTTGAGATGAAGCATCGTCATGGTTTTTTTTGCATGTGCTTGTTAAGGGGATTGAGATTATTCCTAAATCCTTGAGTTTGTACATACAAAAAAAACAAAAAAAATCCTAATGCCCCCGTGGTGGGTATATAAAAATCACGGGGAGCGTAGCGACCTTCGTCTAGCTCGTTTCTTGTGTGTCTCACCCTGCAAAAGGTTTGATTGTGTGGGCGCTGTGCTGACGTCTGAGAATCACACTTTGCCGCTTACTGCTGTCTTATTCGCTCATTTTATCAGGTGCTTGTTATCGTACAGCGAGACGGGGTAGAGCCTAACTCTTTCGCGGTTAAGTTACGTTCCCACCAATTTGCCTGTTTATCCTGCCGGAGTCCGGGGCGTAGACCTGAGCGTCTAAGGTGCAGATATGATTTTAATGTCGTTGAATGGTATTAAGCTGGTAGTGACATCGCTAGCCAGCCCTGCTAGGATTTAGATTCTCACGTCTGATCCTGGCAGGTATCTGCGAAGAATTAGAGTACCGAAGCCCTGTGATTCTGTCACGGGGCTTTTGTACATTTAAAGGCCCGGAATCAAAAACATCTCCTTCACATGAAATTCAGTAACGCTCGCCGCAGTACTGACTAGCGGAGTCTGTCAGTGCGAGGA
>NZ_JBMKHS010000108.1:0-937 GCF_049238105.1 Enterobacter cloacae complex sp. IR5418
CCCTCCTGTTCAGCTACTGACGGGGTGGTGCGTAACGGCAAAAGCACTGCCGGACATCAGCGCTATCTCTGCTCTCACTGCCGTAAAACATGGCAACTGCAGTTCACTTACACCGCTTCTCAACCCGGTACGCACCAGAAAATCATTGATATGGCCATGAATGGCGTTGGATGCCGGGCAACCGCCCGCATTATGGGCGTTGGCCTCAACACGATTTTCCGCCATTTAAAAAACTCAGGCCGCAGTCGGTAACCTCGCGCATACAGCCGGGCAGTGACGTCATCGTCTGCGCGGAAATGGACGAACAGTGGGGATACGTCGGGGCTAAATCGCGCCAGCGCTGGCTGTTTTACGCGTATGACAGGCTCCGGAAGACGGTTGTTGCGCACGTATTCGGTGAACGCACGATGGCGACGCTGGGGCGTCTTATGAGCCTGCTGTCACCCTTTGACGTGGTGATATGGATGACGGATGGCTGGCCGCTGTATGAATCCCGCCTGAAGGGAAAGCTGCACGTAATCAGCAAGCGATATACGCAGCGAATTGAGCGGCATAACCTGAATCTGAGGCAGCACCTGGCACGGCTGGGACGGAAGTCGCTGTCGTTCTCAAAATCGGTGGAGCTGCATGACAAAGTCATCGGGCATTATCTGAACATAAAACACTATCAATAAGTTGGAGTCATTACCTAGGAGAGTTCAATCACTCAACGCCTTTTACATCTCATTTTATTTATATCACCGACTATCATAAAGATAATACATGGATGATTTCACTTTCGCAGGAGGATTTTAATACAACCAAAATTTTAACATCGTTAAGTCTAGGGAAGGTGCGAACAAGTTCCTGATATGAGATCATCATATTCATCCGGAGCGCGGCTTTGTTGAATAAATCGAACTTTTGCTGAGTTGAAGGATCAGATCACGTATCTTCC
>NZ_JBMKHS010000109.1:0-726 GCF_049238105.1 Enterobacter cloacae complex sp. IR5418
TGGCGATTAAATACACCATTATCATGCCTTCAGCCACCACAACAAGGGAAGACCCATATGCATACAGCTATATTGATCGGAGGTTTTTCATGCCTAGACACTATGAAATTGACTCAGCCTGGCGTGCGAGCATTAAGCGTGAGCCGAACGGTCGTCAGACAGTTACGACAGAAGCCTTTGTCAGCCAGCTTGCGCTGATTAATTTTCACTGGAGTTGTCGCCAAGCAAATCAGTGGATTGAAACCTACGTGACCGTTTTTAAAGACATTTCCACTCAGGAAGGAGAGAACCGGACATTCATGCTTTTTAACCCCAACGGAGGCCGTTAAAAATGGGTTTTCCATCGCCAGCAACCGACTACCAGGAAAACAGGCTGTCACTCGATCAGCACTGTAATACAGGAGCGCCGGGAGTATTCTTTTTTCGAAGTGATACCTACTCTTTCCGGGAAGGGATAAAGCCTGGTGCGCTGCTCATAGTAGATTTTGGGGGCACGCCCGTTGACGGGTCTTTGGTGCTCTGTGTCCTGGAACAAGAATTCAGGATCATGCGATTGCGACTACACCCCAAGCGGTGTCTCCAGGAACTCGATAAGCTGGATAACTTCAGGGCTATACCTGATGACGATGAGGACGGGTTGGAGGTCAGGGGGGTCATTACGCACATTGTGGCACTGTTGCAAAGTTAGCGATGAGGCAGCCTTTTGTCTTATTCAAAGGCCTTACA
>NZ_JBMKHS010000111.1:0-681 GCF_049238105.1 Enterobacter cloacae complex sp. IR5418
CAGAAAGGCTGTTACAGGCGATTTGATCTGCAACCTATTGGTTAAATTAATGTATCAAAAACGATGGTTTTTGTGACAGTCTTGAAAAGTCCTGACTTCTCCCGAAAAATGACTCCCCTCATGTAACAAAACTCGTTACTGTATCAACATAACAATAACCCCATAACTAATTAGCGAGAAAAGAATGAAAATCGGCTATGCACGTAAATCTACGCATCTTCAGGATGTGGCGCACCAGTTTGACGAACTAACAAAAGCTGGATGTGAGCAAATCTATCAGGATCAGACCTCACGTAGCGGCCCCAAGCGCGACAAAAAAGGTGCGCCGGAACTGGAGAACTGCCTGAAAGCATTGCGCGAGGGAGATACCCTAGTAGTTTGGGCACTAGATCGGCTCGGCGGTTCATTGGGTCAAGTCATTACTTTACTCGACGACCTGAAGAAACGCGGAATAACTTTCATAGCCATCAAGGACAGAATAGACACAAATGCGCCAGTTATAGGGGAAATCTATACTCATCTGATGGCGATATTCTCTAGCTTTGAACGCAACCGCAATATTGAAAGAACGCGCTCAGGCCTTGCAGCTGCACGCGCAAGGGGCCGTGTGGGAGGGAGAAAACCGGGCACTGTTGCAAATAGTCGGTGGTGATAAACTTATCATCCCCTTTTGCTGATGGA
>NZ_JBMKHS010000112.1:0-575 GCF_049238105.1 Enterobacter cloacae complex sp. IR5418
GGGACGAAATGATCCGGACCGCTGGCTCCCTGAAGCTGGGCAAAGTACAGGTTTCAGTGCTGGTCCGTTCATTGCTGAAAAGTGAACGTCCTTCCGGACTGACTCAGGCAATCATTGAAGTGGGGCGCATCAACAAAACGCTGTATCTGCTTAATTATATTGATGATGAAGATTACCGCCGGCGCATTCTGACCCAGCTTAATCGGGGAGAAAGTCGCCATGCCGTTGCCAGAGCCATCTGTCACGGTCAAAAAGGTGAGATAAGAAAACGATATACCGACGGTCAGGAAGATCAACTGGGCACACTGGGGCTGGTCACTAACGCCGTCGTGTTATGGAACACTATTTATATGCAGGCAGCCCTGGATCATCTCCGGGCGCAGGGTGAAACACTGAATGATGAAGATATCGCACGCCTCTCCCCGCTTTGCCACGGACATATCAATATGCTCGGCCATTATTCCTTCACGCTGGCAGAACTGGTGACCAAAGGACATCTGAGACCATTAAAAGAGGCGTCAGAGGCAGAAAACGTTGCTTAACGTGAGTTTTCGTTCCACTGAGCGTCAGACCCC
>NZ_JBMKHS010000113.1:0-538 GCF_049238105.1 Enterobacter cloacae complex sp. IR5418
CGTATTTATGAATACGCGGGCGGCGACTGGCAGGAGGACAACGGCGTCTGGCATCAGAATGTCTTCGCCTATTACCTGTCGATTGCCTGCAACCACTGCGAAGATCCGGCCTGTACCAAGGTCTGTCCGAGCGGGGCAATGCACAAGCGCGATGACGGTTTTGTGGTGGTGAACGAGGATGTCTGCATCGGCTGTCGCTACTGCCACATGGCCTGTCCGTACGGCGCGCCGCAGTACAACGCCGCCAAAGGCCACATGACCAAGTGCGACGGCTGCCACAGCCGCGTGGCGGACGGCAAAAAGCCCATCTGCGTCGAGTCCTGCCCGCTGCGCGCGCTGGACTTTGGCCCGATTGAGGAGCTGCGCAAAAAACACGGCCAGCTTGCTGCCGTCGCGCCGCTGCCGTCTGCGCACTTCACGAAGCCGAGTATTGTGATCAAACCTAACGCCAACAGCCGTCCGACGGGTGACACCACCGGCTACCTGGCAAACCCGAAGGAGGTGTGAGATGGGAAGTGGATGGCATGAATGGCCGCTG
>NZ_JBMKHS010000114.1:0-524 GCF_049238105.1 Enterobacter cloacae complex sp. IR5418
CAGACGCCGTCCGGCGGCAGTACGGATGAAGAGGGTATCAGCCAGTGGGCGCTGGAGGACAGCGTGACGCCGGGGATTTACAGCCTCGACGACTACGACTTCCGCAAGCCAAACGCGTGGCTTTTCCAGGCGCAGCAGAACCCGGCGTCCCCGAAACCGGGCAGCATCGACGTGTACGACTGGCCGGGCCGCTTTGTGGAGACGGGACATGCGGAGTTCTACGCCCGCATCCGTCAGGAGCGCTGGCAGGTTGAGCATCAGCAGATACAGGCGACGGCCACGGCGGCGGGCATTGCGCCGGGCCACACCTTCACGTTAACCAACGCGCCGTTCTTCAGCGACAACGGCGAGTATCTGGTGACGGCGGCCGGGTATCACTTCGAGGAGAACCGCTACGCCAGCGGCGAAGGTGAAACCATTCACCGCACCGATTTCACCGTTATCCCGGCGTCGGTGTCGTACCGTCCGGCGCAGAGCACGGCGTGGCCGCGCACCTATGGCCCGCAGACGGCGAAAGTCGTGGG
>NZ_JBMKHS010000115.1:0-511 GCF_049238105.1 Enterobacter cloacae complex sp. IR5418
TTGCTGAGATAAGCACTGTCACACGGAGTCTGAACGTGAACAAACAACAAAAGTCAGTCATGAACATGGCGAAACTTATACGTGGCCAGTAATACCCCGGTATTACTCTTTATTTCTTTCCTTTCATGTAATTACAGTGGATTTTAATACCCGGGTATTACTCGTGAAAACGAAATATTCCTTTTTTTTCTTTTAATTCATGTAGTTGCGATGAAAATCGCGGCTGCGTTAGGTGTATGACCATTTAAGGGTTAAAAAATCATCATTTTTGGTAGGGCGCTCTCCGTAGGTTAAGGGTTATTTGGCTAAAAAGCGTCCTGTTCTTTGATGGTCATGCAAGCATGACCATCTGAGCAACCAAAAACTACAGATAAACTACAAAAAACGTTTTGCATTAGTGATGGCAGACTACAAGAAAACTACAGATAAACTAAAAAGTAACTACCGGATCACCTCAGATCCGTTCCCTGAACCATTCGTACATCGACCCCCTTCCTGAACGTGCTGAAAA